>DATFFI010000029.1:0-7494 GCA_035250225.1 Rhizomicrobium sp.
GGCCCTGCTGGGCTGGGCAGCGCCGGCACAGGCCGTCGTCACCATCGATTTCTATACCCATAAGCTGGCCTGGGCGCCTGGCCTCAACACCTATTTTCCGCACGGCTTTGTGCTCTTGAACGGCGCCACCGAAGACGGCACGCCGGTGAAAACCAATCTGGGCTTCACCGCCAGGAATGTCTTCTTCAACATTCTCTGGGAAAAAGTCACCGGCGAGATGGATCCGGTGCCGCTGCCGCCCGGTTATCTCGACAGCGCCGTCCGGCATTTTTCCTTTCCGCTCACCGAAGCGCAGTATCGCGCCGTGATCGCGACGGCGGAAAAATGGCGCACCGCGCCCCAGCCTTCCTATGACCTGGATTCCACCAATTGCGTCACTTTCGTGAAGGAAATCGCGATGGCCGCCGGCCTGTCGGTCAGCGAAGACCCGAAGTTCATCCGCGCACCGGGCGACTTCGTGCCGGATATCGCGCGCCGCAACGCCGCCTTCCTGATCCAGTTCGGGCCGCAGCCGGCATTGACGACGACGGTCAGCGATCCGGACGCGCTGCAACGGCGCGTGCAGCAGCTGGAGCGCAATGCGCGCGAGCGCGTCGCCGATTAGTTCAGCAGTTCCGCAATCACGGCATTGAGCACCAGCCGGCCTTGCGGTGTCGCCGTCAGCACATCGCCGTCCAGCCGCAGCAGACCCTGTTCGATCAGCGGCGTGAGCTTGTCCGCAGGCGGGCGGGTGCCCCACCGCAGGTCATAGGCGGTCAGGTCCAGGCCTTCGGCCAGGCGCAGATTCATCAGAAGATGCTCGCGCGCCGCATCGCCGTCATGGATCGCGACGCGTTCGGCAAAGCCGTGGCCGTCACGGGCGACCGCGTCGCGCCAGCGTTCCGGCAGGCGAATGGCGGCGGTCGCCATGCGCCCTTCGGCCAAGCACAATCTGCCATGGGCGCCGGGGCCGACCCCGGCATACTCACCGTATCGCCAATAGATCAGATTGTGCCGGCTTTCCTGGCCGGGGCGGGCGTGATTGGAAATCTCATAGGCCGGCAGGCCAGCGCGTTCCGTCAGTTCCTGCGTGGTCTCGTAAAGCCCGGCGGCCAGATCATCGTCAGGGATTTTCAGTTCGCCCTTCCGGTGCAGCAGGGCATAGGGCGTCTCCGGCTCGATAGTGAGCTGATAGAGCGAGAGATGATCGGTGCCGAAACCGAGGGCCTCGTTCAGTTCGGTCCGCCAGGCAGCATCCGTCTGTTCGGGGCGGGCATAGATCAGGTCCAGTGAGACGCGGGAAAAATTGCGCTGCGCCATCCGGAGCGCCGCCAGCGCCTCGGCGCGGTCATGCAGCCGGCCCAGTTTTTTCAGGTCACCGTCATTGAGCGCCTGCACCCCCAGCGAGACACGATTGACCCCGGCGGCACGATAATCGGCAAAGCGAGCCGCGTCGGCGGAGGCCGGATTGGCTTCCAGCGTGATTTCGGGATCATGGGCCATCGGCCAGAGCGCCGCGATCTTCTGCAGCACCCGGCCCGCGGCATCGCCGGACATCAACGATGGCGTGCCACCGCCGAAGAAGATGGTTTCGACGACGGGCTTTTCATTCTGCTGTGCCGCGACCCATTCCAGTTCGCGTTCGACACCGCCGACCCAGGCCTCTTCATCCACCTGGGTGCGGATATGGGAGTTGAAATCGCAATAGGGGCATTTGGCGGCGCAGAAGGGCCAGTGAACATAGACGCCGAACGACATCAACTTGTCATTCCCGCGAAAGCGGGAATCCAGAGGCCACAATCACGCTCTTTGGGGGTAGGCCTGGATGCCCGCTTTCGCGGGCATGACAACGGGGGTTTAGAGCGATTCAACAAAAACACCGCTGTGTAGCAGCTTTTCGAACGCCAGCGCGCGATGGCTGATGGCGTGTTTGGCATGCGGTTCCATCTCGGCGAAGGTTACATCCATGCCGCGGGCGATGAAAATCGGATCATAGCCGAAGCCTTGTGCGCCGCGCGGCGGGAAGGTGAGATGGCCATGGACCTCGCCGACAAAAGTCCGCATCTCGCCATGCGGCGAACAGAGTGAGAGGGCGCAGGTGAAATGCGCCGCATAATCGGTGGCGGCGCGTTCGCGCAATTCTCTTTCGATCCGCGCCATGGCGATGGAAAAATCTTTTGTGGGGCCAGCCCAGCGCGCCGAATAAATGCCCGGCGCGCCGTCCAGCGCCTTGACGCTCAATCCGGAATCATCCGCCAGGGCGAAATGGCCGGAGGCCAGCGCGGCGGCCCTGGCTTTCAGCTCGGCATTGCCGGCGAAACTGGTTTCGGTTTCCGCCGGCTCGGGCAGGCTCAGATCGCCCGCGCCGATGGGCTCGATACCATGCGGGCCCAGCAGCGCCTTGATCTCGCGCACCTTGCCCTGATTGTGGCTGGCGACGACGAGTTGGCTGCCGCGCGGCAATCTCACGCCCACGTCCCCATCAGGCCAGCGCCTGCTTTTGCAGTTCGACCAGTTCGCCGATGCCCTTGCGCGCCAGGCGCAACAGATCGACCAACTGCGCCTCGCTGAAAGGCGCGCCCTCGGCGGTGCCCTGGATTTCCACCAGCCCGCCCGAACCGGTCAGGACGAAATTGGCGTCGGTCTCGGCCGTGGAATCCTCGTCATAGTCGAGGTCCAGCACCGCCACGCCCTTGGAGATGCCGCAGGAGACGGCGGCGACAGGCTCGCGGATCACCGGCGCCGTCACCATCCCAACGGTCTTCATGAACTTCACGCATTGCGCCAGGGCGACAAAACCGCCGGTGATGGCGGCCGTGCGGGTGCCGCCATCGGCCTGCAGCACATCGCAGTCGATCACGATCTGGCGTTCGCCGATGGCGGTGAGATCGCAGACCGCGCGCAAGGAGCGGCCGACCAGGCGCTGGATCTCTTGCGTGCGGCCGCTCTGCTTGCCGGCGGCGGCTTCGCGCCGCATGCGGTCATGGGTGGAACGCGGCAGCATGCCGTATTCGGCCGTGACCCAGCCCTTGCCGGTGCCCTTGAGAAAGGGCGGCGCCTTCTCTTCCAGGCTGGCGGTGACCAGGACATGAGTGTCGCCGAATTTGATCAGGCAGGAGCCCTCGGCATGGCGGGCAAAGCCCGGCGTCAGGCTGACCGCCCGCATCTGGTCGGGGGTGCGATTTGAGGGACGCATGGGGGGCCGCCTATAGTTGAACTGGGAAAGTTGAGGCGTTACCTACCGGCGCGCGCCGGGTGGCGCAACCAGCGGTCCCGTTTTGGAATAAGTGTAATTTTATCAAAGGCTTGTCGTGGATTCGGTCTTTTCCCCCGCTTCACTGGGCGATCGCCCGCGCGAGGTTTTCCGCCATCTGGTGGAAGCCTTCCTGGCGTCGGGGGAGCCTGTGGGCAGCCGTACCCTGTCCCAGCGCCTGCCGCTGACCCTCTCCCCCGCCTCGATCCGCAATGTCATGGCCGACCTGGAGACGATGGGCCTGCTTTATGCCCCGCACACCAGCGCCGGCCGTGTCCCCACCGAACGGGGCCTGCGCCTGTTCGTCGACGGCATGCTGGAGATCGGCGATCTCGCCCCGGAAGAGCGCGGCCATATCGAAGCCCGGATGAAGGCCAGCGGCCGGCGGCTGGAAGATGTCCTCACCCAGGCAACGCAGATGCTGTCGGGCCTGTCCAATTGCGCCGGGCTGGTGGTCACCGCCAAGCAGGATAGCGCCCTCAAACATGTCGAATTCGTCGCCGTGTCGCCGGGCAAGGCGCTGGTGGTGATGGTGTTCGAGGACGGCCAGGTCGAGAACCGCCTGATCGAAACCCCGCCGGGCCTGCCGGTTTCGGCCTTGTGGGAAGCCTCCAATTACCTGGGCGCGCGCCTGCGCGGCCGCACCCTGGATGACGCCCGCGCCGAAGTGCTGGCCGAATTGGAATCCGAACGCGCGACGCTGGATGCGCTGACCGCCAAAATCGTGGCCGAAGGCCTGGCCACCATCACCCAGCCCGCGAACCTTATAACTGGGGGCACCGAGAAAGTGTTGATCGTACGCGGCCAGTCGCATTTGCTCGACACGGTCGAGGCCCGCGCCGATATCGAACGGGTGCGGCATCTGTTCGACGATATTGAGCGCAAGAACGACCTGATCCGGCTGTTGGAACTGGTGAAGGACGGCGCCGGGGTGAAGATCTTCATCGGCTCCGAGAACCGGCTCTTTTCCCTGTCCGGTTCCTCCATCGTCGCCGCCCCCTATGCCAATGCCGCCGGGCACATTGTCGGGGTGATCGGCGTTCTGGGACCGACCCGCCTGAATTACGGCCGCATCATCCCCATGGTCGACCATACCGCGAAAGTCATTGGACGGCTGTTAGGTTAGCCAATGCCGCGGTTCCGAAGTTCGCCCCGTGCGTATATAAAAATCCGAAGCGACCTTCGGAACCGAAACGGCATTGGCAATCAATAAGTTACCAATGTCCCGAGCCTCCGCAATTCGCCAAGCGCCAGATATGAAACACTTGCGAATTGCGGAACCGGGACAGTGGCATTAAAGGACCCGTTATGAGTGAAGAACCCACCCAATTGCCCGATTCCGAGAACCCCCACGCCGCGGAATTCGCGGTGCTGGATGCCCTGCGGGCCGAGAATGAACAGTTGAAGGACCAGCGGCTGCGCGCCCTGGCCGAGATGGAGAATGTCCGCCGCATCGCCGCCCGCGAAAAGGCGGAAGCCTCGCAATATGCGGTGACCAAATTCGCCCGCGACATGCTGGGCATCGCCGACAATTTCGCCCGCGCCCTGGCCGCCTGCCCGGCCGCCGTGCGCGAGGCCGCCGATCCTCAGATCAAGGCCGTGCTGGACGGCATCGAAGCCACCGACCGGGTGCTGGTCTCCACCCTGGAGCAGCATGGCGTGAAGCTGATCGATACCAGCGACGGCAAGTTCGATCCCAATTTCCATCAGGCGATCGCGGAAGTACCGGCGGGCGGCAAGCCGCCGGGCAGCATCGTGGATGTGGTGCAGACCGGCTATCGCATCGGCGACCGCCTGCTGCGTCCGTCGATGGTGACGGTGGCGAAGAAAGAAGCAGCGCCTGCCATAGACACGCAGGCGTAGAAGTTTTTGATGGTCGCGCGCCCTGCGGAAAGCCGCTGCGCACTTTTCCGGGGCGTCGCTCTTAGAAGGGGCTTTTCATGGCGGACCTGAATCTCGTCGTTGCCGGCGCCTCCGGCCGCATGGGCCGCACTTTGATCCGCGAAATCGCGCAAGGATCGGGCATCACTTTATGCGGCGCGCTGGAAGCCGAAGGCCATCCCAATCTGGGTATGGATTCCGGCACCCTGGCCGGCATGCAGCCCAATGGCATCAAGCTGGCGGCCGATCCGCTGCCGGCGATCGCGCAGGCCCAGGGCATTGTCGATTTCACCACCCCGATGGTGTCGATGATGCTGGCCGACCTGGCGGCGCAGGCGCGTATCGTCCATGTGATCGGCACCACCGGCTTTGACGCCAGGGGCGAAGAGCGGATCAAGGCCGCCGCCCGTCATGCCGTGATCGTCAAGTCGGGCAATATGAGCATGGGCGTCAATCTGCTGGCGGCGCTGGTGGAAAAGGCGGCGCGCTCGCTGGGGGACTACGATATCGAGGTGCTGGACATGCATCACCGCAACAAGGTCGATGCGCCATCCGGCACCGCGCTGTTGCTGGGCCAGGCGGCCGCCAAGGGCCGCGACATCCAGCTCGACAAGCATTGGGTCAAGTCGCGCGACGGCCATACCGGCGCGCGCGAAGACGGCGCCATCGGTTTCGCGACCATACGCGGCGGCACGGTGGTGGGCGAGCATTCGGTGATCTTTGCCGGTTCGGGCGAACGTATCACCCTGACCCATTCCGCCGAGGACCGCGCCATCTTCGCCCATGGCGCGCTGGGCGCCGCCAAATGGGGCCATGGCAAGAAGCCGGGTCTGTATTCCATGACGGATGTGCTTGGTCTTTGAGGGGCGCGGTCCTTTTGTGTCGTGAGTTCGTCGCGCGTGCTCACGGGCTAAAAGCCCGCTCCGCGCGACGCTCCTGCTCACGCCACAAAATTCCTCGCGCCCGATTTGGGGTCGTGCATGCCTAAGCCCTTCTCCAAAGCCGAAGCCGAAGAATTTTTCGCGCGGTTGAAGAAACGCGATCCCGCGCCGAAAACCGAATTGGAATATACCAATCCCTATACGCTGCTGGTGGCGGTGACGCTGTCGGCGCAGGCCACCGACAAGGGCGTCAACAAGGCGACCAAATCGCTGTTCCAGAAAATCAGCACGCCGGAACAGATGCTGGCGCTGGGGGAGGAAAAACTCACCGAGACCATCAAGACCATCGGGCTGTATCGCGGCAAGGCGAAAAACGTCATCGCCGCCGCAAAAATCCTGGTCGAAAAGCATGGCGGGCAGGTGCCGCGCGACCGCGAGGCATTGCAGGAACTGCCGGGCGTCGGCCGCAAAACCGCCAATGTGGTGCTGAATGTCGCCTTCGGCGAAAAGACCATGGCGGTGGATACCCACATCTTCCGCGTCGCCAACCGCACCAATCTGGCGCCGGGCAAGGGTGTGCTGGCGGTGGAACTGGCGTTGGAAAGGATCGTCCCGGACCAGTATGCGCTGCATGCGCATCACTGGCTGATCCTGCACGGCCGTTATACCTGCATCGCCCGCAAGCCGCTCTGCCCCACCTGCGTGGTGCGCGATCTCTGCCGGTTCAAGGACAAAACCAGGGAGCTACCTCCGATCCGGTAGGGAACGGGCGGAGCTGCCGATCGCGGCCGCAACAAGCGCGCTGCACTAGGTTCCGCGCGGATCGAAGGGTTGGGGAACAGCATTTCATGAATGGCATTAATACCGGGTGACACCATGACACTTGCCATGACACTGGCCGAGAAAATCAGCGAAGTTCCGGAGTTGTATGACAGGAGCAACGATTCCACCGCCACCTTGCTGAAGGAAACGGGTTATCTGGATGCCCCGCAGGCGCTGAAGGTCGAAGACGTCGAAGAAGCGCTGGCGACGGAACCGAAATTGGCGGATCAGTGGCTGAAACGCGGGCATGATCAGCGGCTGGTGGGCGGCTGGGGTATCGAGCGCGAAGGCGGCGAATACCGCATCCAGAATTTCGACAACGGCATGCAGGTGCGGGAAAGGAATCGCCTGCACGCGACCGCCGAATTCATTGTCCGCTATGTCGGATTTATCGGCGAAGTCCTCCGCCGCCATCAGCGGGGGCGCTCCTTGAGCGGTGCGGGCGTTTAAATCAGGTCGTAGGCCGCGCTGCCCGCAAGGCGTTCAAGCACAGCGGATCGGCGGCACTGGCGGCGCCCGCCGGCAGGGTTTCGACGTGGCGCACGGACTGGCTGCCGGCCGAACCCTGGAAGAAGAAAAAGGCGCGGCAGGAAGCGCCGTCATAGCGCCACATTTCGCTGGCCCCGTCCTGGCGGACGAATTGCGGCGTGCCCAGCAGGCTGCGCAGATTGGCCGGCG
>DATFFI010000030.1:0-9515 GCA_035250225.1 Rhizomicrobium sp.
TCAGATCACTCATCGAAGCACCTCCAGGTCCTTCAATGAATCAATCAATCCCACAATCCGCAAGAAATTAATGGGTCCTGAGCCTAGAATAACGTCAGCACCAGAACAAGTCGGCGAGCAGCAGCAGCAGAACGGCACCGAACAGGCGCCCATGAAGACGATTTTCTGCCAAGGTTTGCGTAACTCGATTTCACCGCCGCGAACTTCGTTCAGCCTGGTAACGGATGATGACTAATTTCAGCGGGATCAAACTCAAATATTTCCACACTGAACCCAAGTCCAATCGCTGCAATTTCCTTCACTAAAGGAGGACTTATACGGTTCGTTTCAACATAAGGAGAACCAATTACGGGAAGATCAATTTGTAGCCAAGCCAGCTTAGGAGAGACTTCCTCAATGATAGTGCTTAATTTTTTAAAGCCGCCCAACCGGTCGACAAGTCGAACGATAGGATCGTCCCAGCTTTCGAGAGCATTGGTCAGTTCCCAGACCGTTATGCTGTTCTTTTTGACCACGCTACTTCCTCCGACCGGATCGCCAAGCTTCCGGAATTCCACGTTTCTATGACCCAGAAATTCCTTCACGCTTTCAGGATCACATAAAAAATCCTTCATCGCGATAGAAACAGCTCTCTTATTTCCCAACGTATCTGTCATTTGAGGGACCAATCTCAGGTTTCGTGCCGCGATTGATGCGCCAAAGGAGTGCTCCAGCAATGAGAAGGCTAAGGCCTCGTACAATGTACCAGTCCACCGCTCCAACTAAAGGCCACTGAAAGAAAAATTTTGTCGCCCAGTATATAGCGACCCAGAGGACTACAATCGCCGCCGACAAAATGTTTGAAGTCCGACGTTTCACGCGATCCTCATTCCTTTAACAACTAAACCATACTGCTGCTCGTACCGAAG
Organism: Rhizomicrobium sp.; assembly: GCA_035250225.1. Classification (GTDB taxonomy): domain Bacteria; phylum Pseudomonadota; class Alphaproteobacteria; order Micropepsales; family Micropepsaceae; genus Rhizomicrobium. The sequence goes on from DATFFI010000030.1 coordinate 909, forward strand.
ACATAAAGGTGCGCTAAAAGGGATGGCAGCCCGCAGAATCACAAATGAAGCGTCCAAAGTTAGGAACGGGAGGCGGCGGATTCCACTGATTCATTCGGGCCCATGGCAAGCCGTGTCGCCGCCGTGTTCTTTTATGAAGACGGAGAGCCAGTCCGCGAGATGACCGCGGCCGAATCCGGCGTACCGGCCTGCGCCATCAATCTTTTGGCCGGCATCCGGCCAAGCCCGGCCAGACCGGAAATTCCCCGCAGGCAGACGGCCGAACCGACGCCGAAATAGAAGAGGCTGGACGGCAATCCTTGTTCTTCCGTATCGCCTGTGCCTGGAGACGGTATACTCAGACAATTTTCTCGGCCGGGGAGCGCGCGAACTCGGCTCGTGCCGGCAGTGGAATCACGGGCGATTGGCTGGAAGCGTGCCGGCTGAGGGGATTGAACCCCCGACCTTCGGTTTACAAAACCGCTGCTCTACCGCTGAGCTAAGCCGGCCACGCGGGGGGCAGATAAGCCACGCCGGCTGTTAAAGGCAAGTTTTCAGGATAAGGCGCGGTTCGCCGAAAGCGAACGAAAGTGCCCGGTGGGCTATTTCGGGCGACGAACGTCCTGAGCCTGAGCGAAGGGCTCGGCTCCCCTTGTTGTTTCGTTCGCCTGGCTTCTGTAGGACAGGCAGGCATCCTTTCAGCCTGCCCCAGCCATGTCCGCAAAAAAGCGAATTCTGATCACCTCCGCCCTGCCTTATGTCGCCGGGGTCAAGCATCTGGGCAATCTGGTGGGCTCGATGCTGCCCGCCGACATCTTCGCCCGCTTCTGCCGCGCCCGGGGCCATGAGACCCTGGCGATCTGCGCCACCGACGAGCATGGCGCCCCCATCGAACTGGCGGCGCTGGAAGAGGGGATCGCCCCGCGCGCCTTTTGCGACAAGTGGCATGGCGTGCAGAAGGAGTTGGGCGACCGCTTCGGCCTCAACTGGGACAATTTCGGGCGCTCGTCCTCGGCGGCCAATCACGAGCTGACGCTGCATTTCGCCCGCCGGCTCTGGAAGAACGGTTTCCTGGAACTGCGCACCACCAAGCAGGCTTATTCGGTCACCGATGCGCGCTTCCTGCCCGACCGCTATGTCATCGGCACCTGTCCGCATTGCGGCTATGAGCGCGCCCGCGGCGACCAGTGCGAGAATTGCACCCGGGTGCTCGATCCGGTCGACCTGATCGATCCGCATTCGGCGGTGTCGGGCGCCATCGATATCGAGATTCGCGACTCCACCCATCTGTTCCTCAAGCAGTCGCAATTCACCGACAAGCTGCGCGCCTGGATCGAGAGCCACAAACAGAACTGGTCGCCGGTGGTGACCTCGATCGCGTTCAAATGGCTGGACGAGGGGCTGCGCGACCGCGGCATCACCCGCGACCTGGATTGGGGCATTCCGGTGCCGGACGACATTGCCGGAGGCAAGCTCAAGGGCAAGGTCTTCTATGTCTGGTTCGATGCACCGATCGAATATATCGGCGCGACCAAGGAGTGGGGCGACCGCGTCGGCCACGATTATCGCGACTGGTGGTTCGGCGATGCGGCCAAAGACGTGACCTATTGGGAGTTCATGGGCAAGGACAATGTGCCTTTCCACACGGTGGGCTTTCCCGTCACCGTCATGGGCTCCGGCGAGCCCTGGAAGCTGGTGGACCGGCTGAAGGGCTTCAACTGGCTCAACTATGACGGCGGCAAATTCTCGACCTCGGGCAAGCGCGGCATCTTCATGGATAAAGCGCTGGAAGTCGCGCCCGCCGATGTCTGGCGCTATTACCTGGCGGCCAACGCGCCGGAAAGCGCCGACAGCAATTTCACCTGGGAACATTTCGCCGGCGTGGTGAACAAGGACCTGGCCGATGTGCTGGGCAATTTCGTGCTGCGCGTCACCAAATTCTGTGCCGCGCGCTTCGATGGCCGCATGCCGGGCGAGGGTGCGTATGGCGAAGAGGAAAAAGCCCTGATCGCCGAGCTGGACGGCCGCGTTAAAACGTACACGGACTATCTCGAAGCCGCCGAATTTCGCAAGGCGTTCGGCGAATTGCGCGCCATCTGGGTGGCGGGCAACGAGTATCTCACCCGCGCTGCCCCCTGGACCCATATCAAGACCGATCGCGACAAGGCGGCGGTGGGTGTGCGCATGGGCCTCAACCTCGTGCATCTCTTTGCGCACCTGACCTGGCCGGTGATGCCGGAACTGGCGAAAAAGATCCACCTCGCCATCCAACCGATCGGCGGCTATGCCAGCGCCAATGGCGAAATGATCATTCCCTGGCCGCATGAGCCGATGGCGCAGGAACTGGACGATCTTGTCCCCGGCCAGCCCATCGCCCCGCCTGACGTTTTGGTCACCAAGATCACGGACGAGCAGATCGAGGAACTGAAGGCGCGTTTCGGGGGTGCTGCCGCGTGACGCGTTTGCTCTCCTGTCATGCCCGCGCAAGCGGGCATCCAGGCCTCTTCCCAAAGAGTGAGGCTCTACGACCCCTGGATTCCCGCTTTCGCGGGAATGACAAGAAAAATGCGTTGTTCGGAGAGCAACGATGAGCAGCCGTGAGTGCGGCACCTGTACCCTGTGCTGTAAAGTCATGGGCATTCATGCCCTGGACAAGCCGCGCGGTGTCTGGTGCAGCCACGCCATGCCGGGGCAGGGTTGCGCCATCTACGAAACCCGGCCGGAGGAATGCCGGAAATTCGCCTGTGTCTGGCTTGCGGACGAAAATCTCGGTCCGGAATGGAAGCCGGAGAAATGCAAGATGGTGCTGGTCTCCGAAGAGGCCCGCAAGCGCACCATGGTCTATGTCGATGCGTCCATGCCGGATGCCTGGAAGCGTTCGCCCTATCTTGAACGGTTGACGGCCTTGATGCATGCCGGCCTGCCGCTGGGGCGGCTGGTCTTCATCGATGTCGGCGGCAAGGTTTCGCTGATGCTGCCGGACCGGATGGAGGATCTGGGCCGGCTGGGGTTGCAGGATGAAGTGGTGCTGCAGATGATCCGCTATCCGCACGCCACCGAATACAAGGTCAGCGTCAACCGCGGTTAATCGATCCGTTCCCAGCCATTGGTGGTCAGGGCCTCCAGCGGCGAGAAACGGATCTTGTAATCCATCTTGTCGCTGCCCTGCACCCAATAGCCCAGATAGACATAAGGCAGGTCCAGCTCGCGGGCGCGGTGGATATGATCCAGGATCATGTAGGTGCCGAGGCTGCGCGCCTCTTCGCCCGGATGGAAGAAGGAATACACCATCGAAAGCCCGTCGCGCAGATGGTCGGTCAGCGCGGCCGCCATCAGCGTGCCGCCGGCATCGCGATATTCGACGATATGGGTATCGACCGGCGTTTCCTCGACCATGGCGACATAGTCGAACAGGCCCATATCGCTCATGCCGCCGCCGGGATGGCGGGAATCCAGATAGGTGCGCAACAGCGCAAACTGCTCGCGTGTCGCTTCGGCGGCGACTTCCTTGCGAATAAGGTCGCCGTTGCGTTTCAGGTTGCGCTTGAGATTGCGGCCGGCGGTAAATTCTTCCGCCACCACCCGCACCGAGACGCAGGCGTTGCAGCCCTCGCAGGCCGGGCGATAGGCGATGGACTGGCTGCGGCGAAATCCGGAATGGGTCAGCGCTTCGGACAAGGGCTGGGCCAGATTGCCGGCGAGGCGGGCGAAGACCTTGCGTTCCACCCGGCCCGGCAGATAGGGGCAAGGCCCCCCCGGGGTCAGGAAAAACTGCGGAATCCGCGTGTTGCGCTGGTCGGTCACGGGCCGAATATGACAATGAATCGGTCTGGCGCGCCAGTAATCCGGTTGGCCGTGGTGAATTTTCCGGGCTTGGGCCAACGATCCTTGAAAAAGTTAATTGCCCAGCAGCCCGCCGGAAGGCGCCGGCGGCGCTTCGCGCAGCAGCAGGATCGACAGGCGGCGATTGGCCGAAGCGCTGGGATTTTCCGGCAACAGCGGCTCGGACGCGGCCTTGCCCGCGGCTTCGTAGATCCGGTCCGAAGTCAGCCCGCCGGTTTGCAGCACGGCGCGGGCCGCATTGGCGCGGTCGAAGGACAATTTCCAATTGTCCCCGCTGGAATCACCGCCGCTGGTATGGCCGGCGATGGAAACGCGATTCGGCAGGGTGGAAACGATGCCGCCCACCGCCGCCAGCAGCTTGCGGGCGTAAGGCGTGAGTTCGTTCGAACCCTGCTGGAACATCGGGCGGCCGTCCTGGTCGACCAGCTGGATGCGCAGGCCCTGCGGCGTCTTTTCCGTTATCACCTGCTTGGAGAGATTGGCGAGATCGGGATTGTCCTGCATCGCCTGGTGGATTGCTTCGGCGGCGCGGTTGAATTCGCCATCCTGCGCGGAGCGGGCATCGGCGCTGTTCTGGGCGCTGGCATTGGCGCCGCCTTCGGCGCCGCCTGCGGCCATGGCTTTCATGTCGCTGGACGGCGAGGGCGGCGATTGTTTCTGCATCACCGACTGGGCGCCGCCGGCATGGGCGGAATCCTCGCCCATCACCTTGCCGCCCAGCACGCCGCCCGAGCCGGACACGGTCTGGGCGATGGACTGGGGCGCGAAATAATCGGCGATGCCACGCTTCTGTTCCGGGGAGGTGGTGTTGATCAGCCACATCAGCAGGAAGAAGGCCATCATGGCGGTGACGAAGTCGGCATAGGCGACTTTCCACGCGCCGCCGTGATGGCCGCCGTGACCGCCCTTCTTGATACGTTTAATGACGACCGCGTTATCGCCGGCCATGATACCTGCCACCCATTAACCCCGGCTCGCCGCCCCGGTCTTGTGCCGGTGGCTGGCTTTGCCTAACCGTGTAGGATCATGCACACCCCCCCTTAACCGAGTGTGAAACGTGACTGATTTGGATATCCGGGCCTATCGCGACGCCCTGGGCTGCTACCCCACGGGGGTCGCGGTGGTGACGGCCATGGGCGAAGGCCCCCGGGCGGCGAATGCCGCCCCCTCGGATGAGGCGTCTCATATCGGGATTACGGTGAATTCCTTCACCTCGATTTCCCTCGATCCGCCTTTGGTGCTGTGGGCGATCGACCGGCGCTCCCGCCGCCATGGGCCCTTCGTGACGGCGCAGGGCTTCACGGTTTCGATTCTTTCGGCCGGGCATCGATCGGTGTCGGCGCGGTTGGCGGGGCCGGGCGAGCACAGCCTGGACGGGTTGCCGCTGCTGGTGACCGAGCTGGGGCCGCCGGCCCTGGCCGATTCGCTGGCGGTGTTCGAATGCGCGCGCGAGCAGGTGGTGGAAGGCGGCGATCATACCGTGCTGATCGGACGGGTGCTGCGCTTCCACCGGCCGCAACAGGGTGCGCCTTTGGTCTATTTCCAGGGCCGCTACAGCGCACTGGCGTAACTGCCTTGCGCGCCGCATTAGTCACCGCTTGGGACGGGCCCGCGCATGATCGCCTGTGTGCGAGGCAACCTGAACGCAGCGAATGCGGAAAACAGAACCAGAATGGCTGCGCCAAAAAGCGTGCCGATGAAGCCATGGAACTGGTAGAGGAGGCCCGACAGCAAAGTGCCCAGCAACCTGCCTCCGGCATTTGCCATATAATAAAAGCCCACATCGGCTGAAACCGTGTCGGCGTCGGAATAAGCCAGGACCAGATAGGAGTGCACCGCGGAGTTGACGGCAAATACGACCGCAAACACAGCCAGCCCGGCTGACACGCTTTCAAGGGATGGAAGGCCCGCATGGAGCGCTGCGATCATGGCTATCGGCAAAAGCAGGAGGGCAAATGCCCAGTCCCGCGCGGTCGCACCGGATACCGCCGAACGGCCCATCAGTTTTAGAAGACCCGGCACCGCAGCCTGCACCAGCCCATAACCGATAACCCAGGCCGCCAGAAACCCACCCACTTGTGCGGAGGAAAGGCCCTGGCTGACCAGGAACACCGGCAGGCCCACCACAAACCAAACGTCGCGGGAGGCGAACAGGAACACCCGCGCACAGGACAGCCAGTTGATTGCAGGGGATTTGGAAAAAAGACTGGTGAACTTTATCTTCCTTTTCGATTTTCCCAGCGTTCCCGATAGCGACAGGCAAGACGCCAGCAACACCAGAACAAGCGCTGCCGCCATGACGCAAAGCGCTCCGGAAAATCCCATCGCGGCCAGAAGCATCCCGCCGACAAAAAAACCGACGCCTTTGAGCGCGTTCTTCGAGCCGGTCAGCCGGGAGACCCACTTGAAAAGCAAACCGTCCTGTCCGGCGGGCACGATTGCCTTGATGGCGCTTTTGGCGCTCATCTTGGTAAGGTCCTTGGCGACGCCGGAAAGCGCCTGGGCCACCATCACATAGCCAACCGACAGCAGCTCCGGCCATTCCGGTTGAAGGCCCGCCAGCATCAGCAAGGCAAAAATCTGTACCGCCAGGCCGCCATACAGCGTGACGCGCAACCCAGACCTTGAAGCGAGCCAGCCTCCAAACAGATTGGTGACGATGCCGAAGAACTCGTAAAACAGGAACAGGAAGGCGATGGCGACTTCATGATAGCCCAGCCGGTAGAAGTGCAGCACAACAAGCATCCGCAGCGCACCGTCCGTCACCGTAAAAGCCCAATAGGCGGCGGTGACGATGGCGTAAGCCCGGATGCTGGCGGCCTCCATCAAGCGGCCTTAGCGAGAGACGCCGCCACCTTCTGGACCAGTTCGACCATTCGATTTACGTAACCCCATTCATTGTCGTACCAGGCCAGGAGCTTTACCTGCGTTCCGTCAATCACCATCGTGGAGGGAGCGTCAATGATCGAAGAACGGGGATCATTGACGAAATCCACCGATACCAGGGGGCGCGCTTCGTATCCCAATATCCCCTTAAGATAGGTTTCTGACGCTTCCTTCAGAAGGCCGTTTACCTCCTCGATGGTGGTAGATCGGGAGACTTCAAAAACGCAGTCCGTGATGGAAGCATTCAGGAGGGGCACGCGCACGGCAATGCCGTTCAGCCGGCCCTTCAATTCGGGATAGATCATCGTAATCGCCGTGGCGGAGCCGGTCGTCGTCGGAATCAGGGATGCGAGGCCGGACCGTGCGCGGCGCAAATCCTTGTGGGGTGCGTCTACCATCACTTGGGTATTGGTTACGTCGTGAATGGTGGTGATTGCGCCATGCCGGATGCCGAGCTTCTCGTGGATGACCTTCACCACGGGCGCCAGGCAGTTGGTGGTACAGGATGCCGCCGTGACGACGTCATTCTTCACAGGGTCATAAAGGTCGTCGTTGATGCCCATGACAATGTTAAGGGCGCCCTGCTTTACCGGCGCCGCAACCACGACCTTTTTTACCCCGCGCCCGAAATAGGGGGCGATCGCGTCCGGCGTAAGAATTTTGCCGCTGCACTCCAACACGATATCGACGCCATGTGTTTCCCAGGGGACGTCGCCAGGTTTGGACGAATCCGAAAATGAGACGATGCGGCCATTGGCGATGAAGCCGCTGTCGCCGGCGCTGACATCACGCGGCCAGCGCCCGTGCACGCTGTCGAATTCCAGCAGGTGGGCGGCGGTCTTCACGCCGCCCTTGATTTCATTGACATGGACGATCGAAAGGTCTGCACACTCGGCAGCGACGCGGAAGGCAAGGCGCCCCATGCGCCCAAATCCATTGATGCCGATACGTGTCATAAATCCTCCGCAAAAAGGCGATCCATAGGCGCTAGACAAGTTCGATATTTCCAATATTGTGGAAGTATGAAATCGGGTCAAGCTCTCGAAGCGTTTGCGGCACTTGCCCAGGAAACGCGCCTTGGCATCTTGCGCCATCTCATTCGCATCGGCGCGCAGCCGGCGAGCGAGATCGCGGACGCGGTTGACGTTGCTCCGTCCACCTTTTCCTTTCATGTGGCGGTCCTGGAGCGCGCCAAGCTTGTGCGTTCGCAACGCAATCGGCGGCAGATATTTTATTCCGCCGATCTCAACGGCGTGCGGGACATGCTGACGTTCCTTTTGGAGGATTGCTGCAATGGGCATCCGGAAATCTGCGCCAACCTGTTTCCGGGCATCGCTGCTGCGCAATGCTGCCCGCCGGCGCCCAAACCGCGTGTGAAACGCGAAGCGGGAAGTAAGAAATCCAGGTGAAGTTTTTGGCATTGACGAAAAACTTGACCGTCCAGGCAACAGATTGAACGCGCAGGAGAAGCCATGCAAAACATTCTGCAACGGATCGCATCGGTTGGAGCGGTTCTGCTTCTTGTCCCGGGGGCCGCGTCCGCCGGGACGATTATCGGAGCCGGGTCCACGTTCGTCCAGCCGATCGTCGCAAAATGGGCCGAGGACTACGCCCGCACCCACAAGGATACGGTGCAGTATCAGGGCGTCGGGTCGGGAGCCGGTATCGCCGCGATTGAAGCAGGCGCGGTTGATTTCGGCGCCACCGACAAGCCGCTGGACGCCAAGGAACTGGAAAAGTTCGGATTGGTGCAGTTTCCCATAGTCGTCGGCGCGGTCGTGCCGGTGTTCAACCTGCCGGGCATACCGGAAGGGAAGTTGCGTTTTTCCGGCCAGCTGCTGGCCGATATTTTTCTCGGCAAAGTCACCCGCTGGGACGCGCCGGAAATAAAAGCGCTCA
>DATFFI010000031.1:0-10637 GCA_035250225.1 Rhizomicrobium sp.
CCGTCATTGGAGACCGCCACGCCATGGACGGCCCCGACAAAACGCTCGGCGCCCGGTCCTTCCTTGTCCTCACCCGTCGCCACGGTGGCGACATCCGGCGCCGGCCTGGTCTGCCCCCTGCCCGGTCGGCCGCCGTTCCCCTGGCCGCCCGAATTGGCGTCATCCGTGGGCGGCCGGCCAAAGGCGCCCCACATGCGCTTGAAGGCCAAGGTCTCCGCATCCAGCACCAGCACCCTTCGGTTGCCATAGCCGTCGGCGACGAACAGCTCATTGGCTTTGGACCAGACATAAATATCGCCGGGCTTGTTGACCGCCGCCTGGTCCCTGCTGCCCGTGACTCTCGATCGGCCGCCGAACTGACGCAGGAATTTGCCGTCGGCGGTGAACTTCAAGATCATGTCGTCCGAATTCTCGGTGGACGAACCGCCGCCCGGACTGGAGCCGCTGATGTACACATTGTCATTATGGTCGACGAAAATATTGTGCTCGGCATCGGGCCAGTCATAGCCCTGGCCGGGCCCACCCCAGGCGCGGAGAAATTTGCCTTTGGCGTCCACCACCACCACGGGCGGCGCCGGCGTCCGCCCGGCCGGCGTCTGGCGGAAACGGTGCAGGATGTAGATATTGTCGTGCCGATCCACCGAGACCTTGGTGACGCCGGTCATCACCCAATTGTTGGGCAGGGCTTGCGGCCAGGAGGTATCGGGCTCGAACACCGGCATCGGCGTCGCTGGCTGTTGCGCCAGACTGCCGCCGGCCAGCGCCAAGGCGCCCAGCAGCGCCAATCCGAGTATCCGCTTCATCGCTTCCTCCTGCTGTTTTGCCGGCAGGATAGCGGGAAATCCTACCCTGGCAAGCGCTGCCCGAAAGGCGTTCGGGCGGGCATGTTCTGGATCAGCCCCCGTATATCCACATCCGCGCCGGATATGCCCCGGGCCATGGAGCCGTTCGGTACGCTGCCGCCAGCCGGACCGTCACGGCCGATTTCCGCCCGCATCGGCTCTTCGACCTCGTACCAGCGCCTTGTGGCAGCCGGATCGTCACAGGACGGCGCAGCGGCATCGCCCCAGCGCAGCTCCTCGCAATGATAAGGATCGAAGGACATGGAAAGCAGCCGCCGCGCCATATCGTCAAAGGTCAGGGTCACCGGCCGCTTGTCGCTGGTGAGATAGGTGACGCGGCAGGCCGTGCTCTGCTGGTCGTAGACCCGCAGCAGGTCGTCCTTCAGGAACAGGCCGTCATGGACGATACGGGGATCGCGCGCCAGCCACAGCCCGATCATGCGGCTTAAGTCGTTGCGCAGTTGCACGAAGGCTGCCCGCAGACGGGCGTCGCGGGCGGGCGTGGCATAGGCTTCCCACTCGGCGTCGGCAGCCAGGTAGATATTCGGCGGCAAGCGTCCCGGATGGGGCTTGACGGAAATGCCGTTGGCGACCGCCTGGTTCACCGCCTGGGCGCGGTCGCCCAGATCATTGCAGAGGGTGCGCATACCGGCCTGCAGCTCATAGACCGGATTGAAGTCGGTGCGGCCACCCGACACCGCCACCCGGACATATTCGTAGTAACCCAGCGCCGCGCCGCCATAGGCGAAATTTCCGCGCCCGTCGGTGCCCAGATACTGGACCAGCGAATAATCGGGAATGCTCCGCTGCGGCGTCACCACCACGTCACCGCCGGTCAGGCTGCGTCCATTCCAACGTGCCCCCATCAGCCGCATCGGGCGCCAGTTCTTCAGGCCGCCGCCCAGCTGCATCGGACTGCGGCCGAACTGGGCGCCATAGACGCTGCGGGTGATGGTGTAGTCGGGATGGCCGTCCATATAGTGGATGCGTCCCGAAGCATCGACCTTGTAGACGATCCCGACATGGGCGTTGGTGTCATAGATCACCGTGCCGGGCCGGATGCTGCCCGGCTGCAGCGCCGGAGAATAGAAATCCGACGGCAGGCCATAGGGACTTCCGGGATCGACGCGGAAGGTGCCGGAGAAGACCGATCCCATCATCTGTCGCAACGCCCGGTTGGCGTCGATACCGGCGCCGCGGTCGGTGATCGAGAGGCGCGTCACCACGCGATTGCCGCCGGTGGAGAAGCGCTCACCGCTGACCGCGGCGTAGCCGAAGGGCAGTCCGTTCTTCCAGGCGTAATAGCCACGCAGCAGGTAAGGCAGCTTGGCGCAGTCGGCGTCGATATCGATGAAGTCGCCATCGGTACCGCGCCAGGGATTGGCGGACGAGCGCAGGCAGCTTTGCGCCGAGTTGCAGCCGGACTCGCCCAGCGCCGTCACGAAAGCGCCGAAGCCGCGCTCGTCTTCCGCGCTCCAGTGATCCTTGGTGATACGCCATGTTGTTTGAAAAGGGGGTGCGGCCGACGCCGCCGAAGTTCCGGCGGCCAGCAAAGCCAGGGTGAGGACAAGGGCGCGCATCCCGGCAATTTACCATCGGGAAGGCGGCGGGAAGGGGTCAGATTGCTATGTCAGTTAATTGCGCTGGGTTTGCAGGCCGGCCCAGGATTGACGAGCTGTTCCACCCGCCTTTCGTCCAGTACCAGGTAGGCGGGCTCATTGGCGCCCCGCCCACGCCCCGGGGCCCCACTCCTTCTCGGCGAAGCGGCCGGACGATTGGGCAGCGGCGCCAGGATATCGCCCGGCACGGGCACCCGTTCCGCCCCGATATCGGCGCGGGGGACAGCCTGGCCATTGGCATCCAGGCCGGGAACATAGTCCGGACCGTCCAGCGCGGTGGCGCAGGCCGGCGGCGGCGCCGGACCTTGCAAAACAGGATCGGGACGTCCCGGCTGGGCGCTCAGGCCGGGAATCCCGGCCAAAAACCCCATGGCAACAACCGCAATGTGGTACTTAACCCGCACGTAATTTTATTTCCCATCAAAGGCCGGAAAACCGGGAAATATTGCGTGACTCCCGGCCGGAAACCGATTATCACCCCAACCCATAAAAACAAGGTTAGACCGTATAGAGCGGCCAAGTTCGGGGATTGCAGTTCAGGAATAAGAGCCGCTCAAGCGGCGAAAAGGCCGGAGACAGCTCCGGCCTTTTGCTTTTGGGCCCTTTTGCTTTTTGGATCGCCCGGTTCACAGTCCCCGGGTTGGGGGATTCCATGCTCGAAAAACTTTTCGCGCTGAAGGCGAACGGCACCACGGCCAGGACCGAGATCGTCTCCGGCCTCACCATCTTTTTCACCATGGCCTACATCCTCTTCGTCAATCCGAAGATCCTGTCGGCCGCCGGCATGGACCAGGGCGCCGTCTTCATGGCGACCTGCCTGGCCGCCGCCATCACCACTCTGGCGATGGGCTTTTATGCCAACCTGCCGGTCGCGCTGGCGCCGGGCATGGGCCAGAACGCCTATTTCGCCTTCACCGCGGTGCCGCTGCTGGCCGGCGACTGGCGGCTGGCGCTGGGCTGCGTCTTCATTTCCGGCACCCTCTTCGTGGCGATTTCGGCCAGCCCGGCGCGCGAGGCGCTGCTCAACGCCATTCCCGCCAGCCAGAAGCACGCCATCGCCGGCGGCATCGGCTTCTTTCTCGCCATGATCGGCTTCCAGGGCGCCGGCATGATCGCCGCCTCGCCCGAGACGCTGGTACGGCCCGGCAACCTCGCCGATCCCAAATTCCTCATCGCCGCCTTCGGCCTTCTGGTCATCGCCGCCCTGTGGGCGCGCAAGGTGACCGGCGCGGTGCTGATCGGCATTCTCGCCGCCACGGCGCTGGCGATGGCAACCGGCCTGCAGGCGCCGCCCAGCCTTTCGGTGCCGCCGCCTTCCATCGCGCCGACCTTGCTGCAGATGAAGTTCACCGGCGCGCCCTTCGACGCACTGGCAGCGGTGGTCTTCGTCTTTCTGTTTCTCAACCTGCTGGACGCCTCGGGCACCCTCACCGCGGTGGGGCGCCAGGCCGGCCTGATCGAGAACGGCAAGCTCCGCAACGGCCGCAAAGGCCTGATCACCGATGCCGGCGGTACCATGGTGGGCGCAGCGCTGGGGACCTCGCCCGTCACTGCCTATATCGAAAGCGCCGCCGGCGCCGGGGGGCGCACCGGCCTGGTGGCGGTGACAGTAGGTCTTTTGTTCCTGGCCTCGCTGGTGCTGGCGCCGCTGGCGGGCGCGGTGCCGGCCTATGCCACCGCGCCGGCGCTGGTCTTTGTCGCGGTGCTCTTCGCCAAGGAGCTCAAGGAAATCAAATGGAGCGATGTCACCGAAGCCCTGCCGGCTTTGGTGACAGCCCTGGCCATTCCCCTCACCTTCTCCATCGCCGAAGGCATCGGGCTGGGCTTCCTGGCCTATGGCGCCATCAAACTGATGACCGGCCGCTGGCGCGAAGTCAGCGCCGGCGTGGTGATTGTCGCCATCGCCTTCATCGCAAAGGTAGCGGCTGAATAATCAGTTCACCGGCTGCCAGGTCCAGCTTCCTTCGACGATGTAACGCGCGATCACCCGACCGATCAGGTCCTGGCGCAGCACCGATCCCGTATGGCGGCTGTCCAGGGAATTGTCGCGGTCGTCGCCCAGAACGAAATAGCCGCCCTCGGGCACGATATAAAGATCGGTATTGTCCGAGGTGCCGAAGGATTCCCGGTTGAGGACCGGCGCCTTGTGGCCGTCGGGCAGGTTTTCTTCATATTGCTGGACGCGGCAGGTGCTGTCGCCGCAGGGCGCCATCGTATCGGGCATGAAGCGCAGGAAAACCCGCACGCCATTGACGAAAAGCACGCCGCCCTGCATCTGGATGCTGTCGCCGGGCATGCCGACGACCCGCTTGATGACCGGCCCCTCCACGGCGCCGGTGCGGAACATCACCACATCGCCGCGCTGGGGCGAAAAATCCCGTTCCTGGAATTTGGACACCAGCAGATGGTCCCGGAAAAGAATGGACGGTGTCATGGAATTGGACGTCGCCATGAAGGGTTCATAGGCATAGGTGCCCAGGCCCCAGCCCGCGGCCGGCAGCAATGCCAGGAACAGCGCGATCAGGGCCCAATGACGGGCATACCAGCGCAGCCTGCGGCTGGGATCGTACCAATAAGCGATCCGGATGGCGTGGATGAGCGCCGCCAGCATGACGGCCAGGACGGCATATTGCGCATAGGCCAGGAGTGCGGCGTCCAGCCCCTGCGGATAGAGCGCCACAAGGCCGGCGGCAATCGCGAGCAGGAGCAGCAGGTACAGCAGCGCCAGCCAGCCGCGGTTGAGATAGGCCATCCCGACCACCGGGGTGAGGAACAACACCACCAGCGCCGCGACCCAGGACCGCCTGTTGCGGACCGCAGAAAGCATGCCGTCTTAACCCCCCACTGGCCCCGCCGGACTCTAAAGCTCGATCCAGCCTGCCCAGATGGCGCCGTAGAAAGCCGACCACAGCACCGCCGCGATGATGGTGGCGCAGATCATCTTCCAGCGCAATTTGGGAGATTTGGGCGCCCCGGTCTGCGGATCGATCTCGCCCAGGCCGATGGGAAACAGGCAGAAGAGGCAGAGAAACCAGAGTACGGCATAGGCGCTGATCAGCACGGTGGGCTGGACGATTTCGTTGATGGTCATACTTCCAACACCGTAACTCGGGTGATCGGCTTTTTACCCCACACGTCATTGGCCTTGCGGCGCGCCGCCCGCCTTACGGTTTCGGCCAGTTCGTCGGCATCCACCCGCTTGCCGGCCCGGGCGATATGCTCCTGGACCGTGGCGCGAACCGCCTCTTCCACCGGCTCGGGCATGCCTTCGGTGACGATGACGGGCGGCGCGGCCGGGCGCCCCTTGGCGTTCAGCACCAGGGTGATGACGATGATGCCGGCGAATCCAAGTCCGCGGCGGTCCTTGGCCAGGCCCTCGCCTTCCGAGACCAGCACCCGTCCATCCATATGAATCTGGCCCGACGGCACTTCATCGATAAGTTCGGCGCGTCCCGGCGCCAGGCGGAAAAGCTGGCCGTTCTGCGGCACGAGGGCCTGCGGCACCTGCAGCGACCTGGCCAGCCGCGCATGCTCGGTCATGTGGCGCATCTCGCCATGCACCGGGATGGCGATCTTGGGCCGCAGCCAGCGATACATCTGGGAGAGTTCTTCCCGCGCCGGATGGCCGGAAACATGGACGTCATGGTCTTCCGCGGTCAGAATCTCGATCCCCCGTGCCGCCAGCTTGTTCTGCAGCGCGAAGATGCCCAATTCATTGCCCGGAATGATGCGCGAGGAAAAGATCACCGTATCGCCGGCTTCCATTTCCACGCCGGGATGATTGTCCTCGGCAATGCGCGACAGGGCGGCGCGCGGCTCGCCCTGGCTGCCGGTGACCAGATAGAGCACCTTGTGCGGCGGCAGGTCGGCGGCGTCTTCCTCGCTGGCGATGGGCGGCAGATCGCGCAGGTAACCGGTCTCGCGCGCCGCATCGACCATCTTGTGCATCGAGCGGCCCACCAGACAGAGGCGGCGGCCATTGGCCTTGGCGGCGCGGGCGGCGCTGTCCAGCCGGGCCACATTGGAGGCGAAAGCCGCCACCGCCACCCGGCCCTTCAACGTGCCGACCAGCGAAATCAGATTGTCGCGCACGCCCTTTTCGGAACCGGAACTGCCGGGGTTGAGAGCATTGGTGGAGTCGCAGACCATCGCCAGCACACCCTCATCGCCCAGCCTGGCGATGGCGGCTTCGTCGGTCTTTTCGCCCAGCAGCGGATCGGGATCGAGCTTCCAGTCGCCGGTATGCGCCACCACGCCCAAGGGCGTGCGGATCGCCAGCAGGTTGGGCTCCAGGATCGAGTGAGTGATGGAGATGAAGTCGAGCGTGAAAGGCCCCAACGTCAGCGTGCCGCCGACCTGGACCTCGCGCAGCTTCACTTTGTTGCTTAAGCCCGCCTCTTCCAGCTTGCCTTCGACGATGCGGGCGGTGAAGGGCGTGGCATAGACCGGACATTTCAGCATCGGCCAGAGCGGCGCGATGGCGCCGATATGGTCCTCATGGGCATGGGTGGCGACGATACCAAGGATATTGTCGCGCCGTTCCGCCAGATAGCGGATATCGGGCATGATGATATCGACGCCGGGCGTCAGGGTCTCGCGCCCGAACATCACGCCGCAATCGACGATGATCCATTTGCGGTCATGCTCGGGGCCATAGCCATAGGCATTGAAATTCATGCCGATCTCGCCCGAGCCGCCCAGCGGCAGGAAGACCAGTTCGTCTTGCCGCTTCATCTAGCCACGCTTCTCGTTGCGGGCGTGAATCAGCATCAGGCCGCGGATGGTGAGGTCGGAATCGATATGGTCGATGGCCGGCAGGTCGGGGCGGAAAAGATGCGCCAGCCCGCCTGTCGCCACCACCGTCATCGGCCGGCCATACTCGGCCTTGATGCGTTCGATCAGGCCGCCGATCAGCCCGACATAACCCCAATAAACGCCGGATTGCATCGAGCTGACCGTGTCGCGCCCGATCACTTTCTGGGCGCGGTGAATGGCGACCCGCGGCAACAGCGCCGCCGCCTGGTGCAGCGCCTCGATGGAAAGATTGGCGCCCGGCGCGATGACGCTGCCGCTGAAGGCGCCATTTTCGGCAATGATGTCGAAATTGGTGGCGGTGCCGAAATCGACCACGATCACGGCGCCGGGATAGCGCGCATGCGCCGCCACCGTGTTGCAGAGCCGGTCGGCGCCGACGGTCTCGGGCCGGTCGACATCGGGCCTGGTCCCCAGATCCAGCGCCGGATCGCCCACTCGCATCGGCTCAAGCTTGAGATATTTGCGGCAAAGATCGCGCAGGTCGAACAGCACCGCCGGCACCACGGTGGCGATGATGGCGGCGTCGATATCCTTGAGGGAAAGACCCTCCAGCGCCAGCAACTGGGACAGCCAGACCGCATATTCGTCGGCGGTGCGCGAAACCTTGGTGACGGCGCGCCACTGCGCTCGCATGGCCTCGCCGTCATAGACGGCAAAGACCACGTTCGTATTGCCCGCATCAATCGCCAGCAGCATTAAAAGAACACCTCTCCCGCCGCGATGGCGCGCACGCCGCCCGGCTCCCGCAACAATAGCGCACCTGACGCGTCGATGCCTTCGAAAGTGCCGCGCCGTTCTTCATGCGGCAGGCGGGCCTGGATCAGCCCCCCCAGCCCTTCGGCCCGCGCCAGCCAGGCGGTGCGCAACGGCGCAAAACCGTCCCTTTCCCAGACGCAATGCCAATGGGCAAAGCGTGCGGCCAGTACAGCCAGGGCGGTATCCGGCGCAGGCGGCACCACCCCCAGCGCCCCCAGGCTGGTGGCGGGAAATTCGGTGCCGTCCGGGAAATGCGCCAGGTTGACGCCGATGCCCACTGCGAGCCAGCCCAAGCCTGATGTGTGAGATCCGGCTTCCAGCAGAATGCCCGCCAGCTTCCTGCTTTCGGCCAAAACGTCATTCGGCCATTTGACAGTGACGGTGGCATGGGGCGCGAAAGCGGCCGCCATCTCGGCCACGGCCAGCGCGGCGGCGAAGCTGAGCTGGGCGGGCGGTGACGATTTGGGGCGCAGCAACAGGGTGGCGGCAAGATTGCCCTCCAGCGTCTCCCAGGCACGGCCGCGGCGGCCACGCCCTGCCGTCTGGCGTTCGGCCGTGATCCAGAGCGGGCCCGCCTCGCCGGCTTCGCCACGGCGGCGCGCTTCCTCGTTGGTGGAGTCGAGTTGCGCAAGCCGCACAAGACCGACGCCGGGGGGCCAATCCGTCAAGGGATCAGCGCCCGCGCCGCCGCTCCGGCGGCATTGAGCAGCGGCAGCGGCGCCAGGATCAGAAGCAGCGCGAAGGCGCCCGACAGGCTGATAATCAGCCGCGGCGGGATGCTGCGGCGACCGTCAAAGGCCGGCGCCGGCTCGTCGAAGAACATGATCTTGGTAAGGCGCAGATAATAAACCAGGCCGATGGCGCTGGCGAGAACGCCGATGATCGCCGGCACCAGGAGACCGGCTTCGACCGCCGCCAGGAAGATATAGAATTTGGCCAGGAAGCCGGCCAGCGGCGGCAGGCCCGCCAGGCTGAGGAACAGCATGGCGAAGACAATGGCGAAGCGGATATCGGTGCGCGCCAGGCCCGCCAGGTCATAGATATTCTCCACCGCCTGCCCGTTGCGCTGCATCGCCTGAATGCAGGCGAAGACGCCCAGATTGGTCGCGACATAAACCGCCATATAGAACAGCACGCCCTGGACGCCATAGGTGGTGCCGGCGGCAAGGCCCAGCAGCGCATAGCCCATATGGCCGATGGAGCTGTAGGCCATCAGGCGCTTGATGTTGGTCTGGCCGATGGCGGCGATGGCGCCCAGCGCCATGGACAGTACCGAAATGAAGACGATGATCTGGCGCCACTGGTCCAGCGCATCCGGGAACGGCATCAGGATGGCGCGCAGGAAGAGGCAGAGCGCTGCCACCTTGGCCGCCGTGGCGAAATAGGCGGTGACCGGCGTGGGCGCGCCTTCATAGACATCGGGCGTCCACATATGGAAGGGCACCGCCGAGACCTTGAAGGCCAGGCCGGCGACCAGGAATACCAGACCGAATAACAAGCCGAGCGAAACACCGGTCTTCTCGACCACCGTGGCGATGGCGGCGAATTCGACGCTGCCGGTGAAGCCGTAAATGAACGAGATGCCGTAAAGCAGCATGCCCGACGAGAGCGCGCCCAGGACAAAATATTTCAGGCCGGCCTCGGTGGACCGCAGATTGTCGCGATTGAAGGCCGCCAGCACGTAAAGCGCCAGCGATTGCAGCTCCAGACCCATATAGAGCGACAGGAAGCTGCCCGACGACACCATCAGCAGCATGCCCAGGGTGGCGAGCAGCATCAGCACCGGCAATTCGAAGCGGGACAGCTTGATCGAAGCGAAGAAATCGTCGGCCAGCAGGATCGACAGCGCCGCGCCCAGCAGGATCAGCAGCTTGGCGAAGCGGGCAAAGCCGTCGGCGATAAAAGCACCGCCGAAGGCCGTCGCTTCGGCCGGCACCAAGCATACCGCCGCCGCGCCGGCGGCGGCCAGGAGCGCGATGGCGCCCCAGCTCACGGCGGAGTTGGTCTTTTCACCACCGATAGCTCCGGTCAGCAGCAGCGCCATGGCGCCGATCGCCAGGATCAGTTCGGGCAGAAGGACCAGAAGATCGGCCTGCAGGTTCACGGGGCCGCTCCTTTGTTCATGGCGGTGGCGCCGCCCGCATGGTGCAATGCGACAGCCGCCTTGGTGTCATGCACCAGTTTGGCGACGGCCGGGGTGGTTACATCGAACACCGGCTTGGGATAGACGCCCAGGATGATGGTGGCGGCCACCAATGGGATCAGCAGCGCCTTCTCGCGCAGGGTGAGGTCCTCGATGGTCTGCAGCGCCGGCTTGACCAGCGCCCCGAAGATGACGCGGCGATAGAGGAACAGAGCATAGGCCGCCGACAGGATCACCCCGGTGGCGGCAAAGATCGCCACCCAGGTATTGACCAGGAACGCGCCCAGCATGGTGAGGAATTCGCCGACAAAGCCGCTGGTGCCCGGCATGCCGACATTGGCCAGGGTGAAGACCATGAAGCAGGCGGCATAAACCGGCATGCGGTGGACCAGGCCGCCATAATCCGCGATCTCGCGGCTATGGATGCGGTCATAGACCACGCCGACGCACAGGAAGAGCGCG
>DATFFI010000032.1:0-2118 GCA_035250225.1 Rhizomicrobium sp.
GAACGGCCGGTGCGGGTGATCTCCACATCCACCCGAAGCGCGCCCTTGGCAAGGCCGCTGATCCGTCCGGCGCCGTCGCGCCAGGCCGCTCGCCCGGCTGTCGCCAGCTTTTCCGCGCCATTGCCGTCGAGCGGCAGGCTGGGGGGCGTCGGATAGCCTTCAAACCATTTGCCGAAAAGGTCGCTGGCGCAAACCAGCCTTCCGGCCCGGTCGGTCACCGCTATGGCGACATTGGAGCTGTCCGCCGCCGCCCGCGCAATGGTCCAGTCCGGCAGCTCGCCATGCACCACGGGAGCGGCCGGGAAAAGCTTGCGAAGGTAAAAGGCAAGGACTGCGGCGCCGATCAGGGCGGCACCGAAACCTGCCGCAAAGGCTGGCTCGCCAACGATCCAGTAAAGCAGCGCCGCCGTTAGAAGGGCGCCGAGTCCGATCAGCGGAACAAGACCGCGCAGGGATGCCTGCCCCACCAGCATCGCCACTTCGTCCCTGTCATGCGCTATGTCCTGCGCTGGCACCCGCAACACCTACAAAGAAAACGCCCCACCCGCATAAAGGGCCAAAGGGCGGATGAGAACAGAATTGTGAAAAGGCGACAGAAATGCGCCGGGCTGTATCGCTGCAGCGTCCAGTCAATCAATGTGCACACAGCATCGAGTGACCCCGTCGCCCCTGCGCAGGCAGGGACGACGCTATTCCATTGGCATTAAGATGGCAAATATCCGGCTCACATCCGCGCTGTTTCAGGATGCGGCGCATGCCGCCTGTGCCGGTGCCGCCTTCGCCACTTGCGGGCGATCCAGGCCCTCCAGCCCCATCCGGCTACGAGATAGCCGATGGCGCTGAACACGACCGCCAATACGATGAGGCCGAAAGCCGTCACCGAAAAGGCGCCCGTCAGCCATTGCAGCCAGCTTCCCGGATCGCTGCGCAATTGCGTGTTGATCGGCTGCCCATAGGTCATGGCATCGAGGTGCAGGATCCAGTCCCCGACCTTGTAGGCGACGACCCAAAGGATCGGCGTGGTTATCGGGTTGGTTATAAAGGTGGTAAGCGCCGCCACTGGCACATTCGCCCGGCAGCTAAGCGCCAGCAAGGCCGCAAAGACGATCTGCGCAATCGGAATGATGATCCCGACCAGCATGCCCAGGGCAACGCCGCGCGGGACCGAACGCCGGGTAAAGCGCCACAGCTCCGGCGCGAGGATCCGGTTTGCAAAGGGCGCCAGGAACCGGTTTCCGCGAATCGTATCATGCGTGGGCATGTGGCGCGTCAGCCAATGGGGCTTTCGGTGGGGCATTATCTTGGCTCAGCCCCTCTCACGCAGCAGGCGGCCCTGCTCGCGTTTCCAGTCGCGTTCCTTCTCGGTCTCGCGCTTGTCGTGCAGCTTCTTGCCCTTGGCGAGGGCCAGTTCGACCTTCGCCCGGCCCCGGCTGTTGAAATAGATGGAGAGCGGAACGAGCGTCATGCCCTGCCGCGCTACGGCCCCATGCAGCTTCGATATCTCGCGCTGGTTGAGCAGCAGCTTCCGGGGACGCTTGGGTTCATGGTTGTAGCGGTTGCCATGGCTGAATTCCGGGATGTTGCTGTTGACCAGCCACACCTCGTCCCCCTTCACCTCGGCATAGCTTTCGGCAATCGACCCTTCGCCAAAGCGAAGCGACTTTACCTCCGTGCCGGACAGGACGATCCCCGCCTCATAGACATCATCGATGGCATAGTCGAAACGCGCCCGCCGGTTCTCGGCGACCGTCTTTATCTTGTCGAATGTGGCGTGACGCGGGCGGGCCATTTCTCTTTTTCTAACAACACCCGTTGGGCTGTGCTTGTCGAAGCCCTAACGGCAGCAATGAATATGAAGTTATGCCAACCCGGCAATCTCCAGCGCGCGGTCCACTGCCGCCCGGCTCGCTTCCGAGGGCAGGGTGATCGGCAGGCGGACCTCATCCGGCATGTCGGGACGGACTCGGTTCAATGCATATTTCACCGGACCAGGTGAGCAATCGCTGAACATTGCGTCGTGCAGCGGATACAGCTTGTCCTGCAGGTCCAGCGCCTTTGCCCAGTCGCCGGAAGCGCAAGCCGCCTGGAACTCTGCGCAGAGACGCGGAGCGACATTGG
>DATFFI010000033.1:0-31254 GCA_035250225.1 Rhizomicrobium sp.
ATGACCAGGATTATCTGGCAGCTCATCAAGGACAAACTCATCCATCCCTATATCGATGTGCCGCTCGATTATTACGATCTCTCGATCGAGAACCGCGACCTGACCGACGACAAGGTGACGGTCGATGCCGCCAACGCCATCAAGAAGCACGGCGTCGGCATCAAGTGCGCCACCATCACCCCTGACGAGCAGCGCGTCGAGGAATTCAGCCTCAAGAAGATGTGGAAGTCGCCCAACGGCACCATCCGCAACATCCTGGGCGGCGTGATCTTCCGCGAGCCCATCATCTGCAAGAACGTGCCGCGCCTGGTGCCGGGCTGGACCCAGCCGATCATCGTGGGCCGCCACGCCTTCGGCGACCAGTACCGCGCCACCGACTTCAAGTTCCCCGGCAAGGGCACGCTGACCATCAAGTTCACCGGCGAAGACGGCCAGGTCATCGAGCACGAAGTGTTCCAGGCCCCCGGCGCCGGCGTCGCCATGGCCATGTACAACCTCGACGATTCGATCCGCGATTTCGCCTATTCGAGCTTCAACTACGGTCTCGCCCGCGGTGTTCCGGTCTATCTCTCGACCAAGAACACCATCCTCAAGGCCTATGACGGCCGCTTCAAGGACATCTTCCAGGAGGTCTATGAGACGGAGTTCGCGGCGAAGTTCAAGGAACTGGGCATCATTTACGAACATCGCCTGATCGACGACATGGTCGCTTCGGCGCTGAAGTGGAGCGGCGGCTATATCTGGGCCTGCAAGAATTACGACGGCGACGTGCAGTCCGACACGGTGGCGCAGGGCTTCGGCTCGCTCGGCCTGATGACCAGCGTGCTGCTGACGCCCGACGGCAAGACCGTGGAAGCCGAAGCCGCGCACGGCACGGTGACGCGCCACTACCGCGAGCACCAGAAGGGCAAGTCGACCTCGACCAACTCCATCGCCTCGATCTTCGCCTGGACCCGCGGCCTGTCGCATCGCGCCAAGCTGGACGACAATGCGAAGCTGGCGAAGTTCGCCGAAACGCTGGAACAGGTCTGCGTCGCCACGGTGGAAGGCGGCTTCATGACCAAGGATTTGGCGCTGTTGGTGGGCCCGGATCAGAAGTGGCTGACCACCGAAGGCTTCCTCGACAAAGTGGATCAGAATCTGCAAAAGGCCATGGGCTAAACGAAGAGGCCGGACGAAAGTCCGGCCTTTTTCTTTTCGAGCTCATCTTCCCTTTATGGAATTCCGGCGGGGTAGGGGTAGCGGATATCGCGGGGCACCGCCCGCGTCAGGGCGCCAACGTCCGGCCGTTGCGGACGTTCGCCGGCGCAGGTCCCGGGGCGGATCAGCAGGCAGTGATTCTGCGCGCAATGATCCAGCGCATAAGGCCGCAGTTCCGCCAGGGAATTGAAATAATCCATATCGCCGCGGCGGATCACCATAGAGTTGTAGGCCCCATTGGCTTTGACAAAAGCCTCCAGCAGGCCGGGGTCACGATGGTAGAAATAAAGCGGCACTGCGTGATGCAGGAAGGTGTAACCGCCCGCAAGGTAGGGGTTGGTGTTGGCGAAACCTACGCCACAGATTTCCGAGCGGCGTGAAATCGCCAGCAGCATGTTCAGGATTGACGAATTTCCGGCCCAGATCCGGTCATGGATCATGGTGCCCAGATTGCCGCCGCTGACGATCAGCCAGAGCAATCCCATCGCGACGCCCGCGGCGAGCCCGGCGGATTCACGCAGGCGGGCTTGCAATGTCCTGACAAGCCAGAGCCACGCCTCGACCAGGCCGAAGCCGCAGAGAATGCTGGCCATCATCACCGCCGGCAGTATGAAGCGGTACTCCTTGTGCGGGATGACGATATGGATGACGAGAGTCAGGAGCACCATCGCCGCCAGGATCGGCAGGCGGCGCGCGCCCAGCAGCGCCAGGACCACGAACGGCACCGCCATCACGCCCCAGCGCGTCCAGGCATCGTCGAAATACCACCACCAGGGTTCGACGCCGAAGATGACGGCGCCATCCAGCACCAGATTGAACCGGATGTTCTGCCAGATCGGCTGGAAGGGATAATCCCAGGTCAGAAAGTCGAACAGGCCGGTCAGCAGCAGGGCCGCCACCGCGCCGGCGCTGAGCAGCAGCAAGCGCGGACGGTCGCGCCAGCGCCACAGCCAGAGCAGCAAGGCCACCGGACCCAGCTGCATGCGCAGCATCGAAGCCAGGGTGGCGGCGAAGCCCGCCGCCAGCAGCCGGTTGCGGCTGGCTGTACCGCATCCCGGTTCGGCCAGGAAGATCGCGACGATCAGCAGATGGGCCGCGACCGCTTCGCTATAGGTGCGGCCGCCGAAATAGAGATTGTCGATCCAGCTGGCCGCGACCAGCGCCACCACCAGCCCGCCCCAGCGGCCGTAAAAGCGTGCGCCCCACAGGCCGGCGCAAAGCGTCATGGCGCCGGCGCCCAGCGAGAAGAAAGCCCAGGTCAGCGGCAGATAGAAAGCGGGACCAAAACCCAGCAGGCCCGCGAGCGACATTGGAATGGCGGCGAGATAGCCCAGCGCCCAGGAGCGGGCGCCATAGTCGAATTCCCACGGCACCAGGCCATAGCCGAACGCCAGGCGATGGCCTTGCTCAAGGGCCTGGAAAAGTTCGTCGGGGTTGGCGATGACCGGCGCGCCCAGCACCAGCGGCAGCCAGCTGAAGAAAAAGCCGACCGCGAAGATCGCGCTGCACCAGGCTGCGTGGCTTTTCCAGAAGGGTTCGGCAGGCATGTGCCGCCTGCTTAACATGCAGGCGAAAAGCGTGGAAGCGGCGGACTATTTCGCCGCGCCGCGAGACACGGCTCACTCGGCTGCGTTGCGGCCGGCGCGCTTCTGCATGTACATGGCTTCGTCGGCCCGGGCCATGGCGATGTCGGCATTGTCGCCCGCCTTCAGCTCGAAGGCGCCATAGGCGAAGCTGACGGTGATTTCCTTGCCGTTCCAGAGAGCGGGCTGGGTGCGCAATGCGTCGGCCAGGATATCGGCCTTCTTCAGCGCCTGGTCCTGGCCTGCATGAGACAGAAGCACGCCGAACTCGTCACCGCCCAGGCGACCGACAGAGTCGCTGTCGCGCACATGCCCCATCAGCACGTCGGCGAAATGCGCCAGCACGGCGTCGCCCGCGGCATGGCCATGGGTGTCGTTGACCTGCTTCATGTGGTTGAGGTCGAAATAGATCAGGCTGGCCGGCGTGTTGTAGCGGCCGGTGAAGGCGATATAGCGGGTGAGCTCGCGCACAAAGGCGCGGCGGTTCAGCAGCGGCAGCAGTCCGTCCTGGTCGGCGGCTTTCTCGACCTCGTCCAGGCGTTTGCGGGTTTCGGAAAGCTCGCGCCTGAGGCTGTCGACCTCGGTCATCAGGCCCATGATGGCGCTGCGGACTTTGGGGGTGAATTCGGCTTCGGGGATGCCCAGCACGCTGGCGGGGGCGTCCATGGTCGCGGCGGGGGCCGTCGCCTCAATGGTGCGGGCATAAGCTGCGGCCACCTGGCGGGGCGCGCGGGGAGCGCTCGAGCGGTCGACTTTCATTGCAGTGGAGCCCTTCTGGCCATGTGAGCCTAGATACCCAGCCTTAAGAATGCGTTTATGATCCCCAATGAATGGTTAACAGGCGTTAAATAGCCCTTTCCTCAAGGGCTTTGCTCCCTATACTCCCGGCCCTTTCCGACCCCGGACTGCGAATCGCCATGGCTCCCAAAACTCCCCCTGTCGGCATCATCATGGGCAGCCAGTCCGACTGGCCCACCCTGAAGGCGGCCGCGGACATGCTGGACGCGCTGGGCGTGGCCCATGAGAGCCGCGTCGTCTCGGCCCACCGCACCCCCGACCGGATGGCGGCCTATGCCAAGGGCGCCGAGATCCGGGGCATCCAGGTCATCATCGCCGGGGCCGGCGGCGCGGCCCATCTGCCGGGCATGGTCGCCAGCATGACCACCCTGCCGGTGCTGGGCGTGCCGGTAGAGAGCCGGACCCTGCAGGGCCTCGACAGCCTGCTCTCCATTGCCCAGATGCCGGGCGGCGTTCCGGTGGCGACCTTTGCCATCGGCGAAGCCGGCGCCAAGAATGCGGCGCTGCATGCCGCCGCCATCCTGGGTCTCACCGATGCGAAGGTGAAGAAGAAGCTGGACGCCTGGCGGGCCAGGCAGACCCGATCGGTGGCGCAAAAGCCGAAATGAAGACTCTCGGCTTTATGGATTTAAAGAGGCCGGTGCCGCCGGGCGGCACCATCGGCATTATCGGCGGCGGCCAGCTGGGCCGCATGCTGGCGCTGGCGGCGGCGCGGCTGGGGCTGAAAGCGCTGGTCTATAATGACGAGCCCAATGCGCCCGCCTTCCAGGTGACGCCGCTGCAACTGGCCGCGCCTTACGATGATCGCGCCACGCTGTCGGGGCTGGCCAATGTCTGCGATGTGGTGACGTTTGAATTCGAGAATCTTCCCGCCGATGCCATCGCCTTCTTAGGTGAGCGGGTGCCGGTGCGTCCGGGCGCGGCGGCGCTGGCCACCACCCAGGACCGCTTCAACGAAAAAAGCTTTGTCGCCGCGCTGGGCCTGAAAACCGCGCCTTTCTTCGCCGTTTCGTCGGAAGCAGACGCCCGCGCCGTGCTGGCAGATCTGAGCAGGCCGATGGGTAAGGGTGGGGCCATCATCAAGACCCGCCGCTTCGGCTATGACGGCAAGGGCCAGGCGAAAGTTGCGACGCCGGACGAAGCGGCGAAGGCCTTCGCCACGTTCAAGGCCGCGCCCTGTATCGCCGAAGGCTTTGTCGATTTTGCTTTTGAAGCTTCGGTGGTGGCGGCGCGCGGCGCCGATGGCAGTTTTGCCGCCTATGACCCGCCCGAGAATGTGCATGAACACCATATCCTGCGCCGTTCGACCGTGCCCTCGCGGCTTTCGCCGGCGCAAGTCGAAGAGGCCAAGGCGATCGCGCGCAAGATCGCCGATGCGCTGGACTATGTCGGCGTCTTTGCGGTGGAACTGTTCGTCGCACCGGACGGCGCCCTGCTGGTCAACGAGATCGCGCCGCGCGTCCACAATACCGGCCACTGGACGCTGGAAGCCTGTGCCTGCTCTCAGTTCGAACAGCATATCCGCGCCGTGGCCGGCTGGCCCCTGGGCGATCCCAGCCGCCACGCCGATGCGGTGATGGAGAATGTGATCGGCGAGGAAGCCCATGCCTGGGAAAGCCTGGCGCGGTCCGGGGCGTTGCATCTTTACGGCAAGAAGGACGCCAAGCCGGGCCGCAAAATGGGCCATGTCACCCGCCTGTCGCCCAAGACGGGCTAGGCAGCTTTCCGTCTTCGCGACAGTCTTTCGGTGGAAATAGGGAGGCCTGCTCGCGTTGGCCGTGATCGCCCTGCTGGCTGGGCCGCGCCGGCCCGGCCGCCGGCACCCGCCCGGAAGGCGATTTTTGAGAAGCATCTGCCCGAAATCGTCAGCAGCCCCCAGATCGACCAGGGCCGCGCCTTGACCCTGCCCGAGATCGTGCAGTATGTCCCCGAAATCGTGACCCCGGCGAAGCTGGAGGCCATCGATACGGAACTGAAGGCCCTGCCGCCGCAATGACGCAGAAGCGCAAGACCACGACCAAGCAGACCCCTAAGCCCTGGGGGGCCTTGGAGTTCGTGCGCGCTTAAACCAAAAGCCGAATACGAAACACCAAGCCCCGCTCCGGACTGGACGGGGCTTTTTCATTTTTGGAACAAGGACGGAAAATGAAGAATAAGACTGTTGCAATCGTCGGCGCCACCGGCGCTGTCGGCCGCGAATTTGTCGGCTGCATCGAACAGCGCGGTGTGCCCCTCAAGTCGCTCAAGCTGCTGGCGTCGGCCCGGTCGGCCGGCCAGAAGCAGAGCTTTCGCGGCCAGGAACTGACGATCGAAGAGTTGAAGGGTGACAGCTTCAACGGTGTCGATATCGCGCTGTTCTCGGCCGGCTCGGGCATTTCCAAGCAGTATGCGCCGATTGCCGCCAAGGCCGGTTGCGTCGTGGTGGACAACAGCTCGGCCTTCCGCATGAACCCCGACGTGCCGCTGGTGGTGCCGGAGATCAACGCCCGCCGCATCAAGGATCACAAGGGCATCATCGCCAACCCCAACTGCTCGGCCATCACCGCGCTGGTGCCGCTCTGGCCCATCCATCAGAAGAACCGCATCAAGCGGGTCATCATCTCGACCTACCAGGCGGCCTCGGGCGCCGGCGCGGCGGCGATGCAGGAACTCGAGGACGGCACCCGCGCCTTCCTCGACGGCAAGCCCTTCACGCCCAAGGTCATGCCGCATCCCTATGCCTTCAACGTTTTCAGCCACAACACCGCCATCGATCCGGCCACCGGCTATAACGATGAAGAGACCAAGGTGATCAACGAAACCAGGAAGATATTCGAGGACGACCAGATCCGCGTCGGCGTCACCTGCATCCGCGTGCCGGTGCTGCGCGCCCATAGCGAATCCATCACCTTCGAGTGCGAGAACCCGATCACCGAGGACGAGGTGCGCGCCATCCTGTCCCAGGCGCCGGGTGTCAAGATCGTGGACGACCGGGTGAAGAACTACTTCCCCATGCCGCTCGATGCGTCCGGCCAGGGCGATGTGCTGGTGGGCCGCATCCGCAAGGATGTCAGCGACCCGAGCGGTCATTCCATCGCCATCTTCGTGGCGGCCGACCAGCTCCTGAAGGGCGCGGCCCTCAACGCTGTTCAGATCGCAGAGCTCCTGTGAGGGCGCGAGGAATTTTGTGGCGTGGGCAGACCTAGCGGCCGAGCGTAGCGGGGCGGGAGCGCGACGCGCCTTCGGCTGGGGCAAGCTTTTCTAGGCTCGCAATGCACGCCAAGAAAAGCTAAGCCAACCCACGACGCAAAAGGACCGCGCCAGTAATGGAAGCGTTTCAGGCAGTGATTTTCGATTGCGACGGTGTTCTGGTGGACAGCGAAGTGCTGTTCCATGCCGTCGAGCTGGACGTGCTGGCCGAGTTCGGCCTGGTTTACGAAAGCGTATCCTTCAAGGCGCGCTTCCTGGGGATGAGCGACAAGGCTTATTACGCGGCGCTGGAAGAAGAGGCGCTGGAGAAGCTGGGCCGCTCCATCATCGCGGAGTTGCGTCCGCGCATGCGGGCAAAGGCGCTGGAAAAGTTCGAGACGGAATTGCAGGCGGTCGCCGGCGCGCTGGAAGCGGTCAATGCCGTGCGTCTGCCCAAGGCGGTCGCCAGTTCCAGCAGCATCAAGGCGCTGGATCACAAGCTGAAGCGCTTCGGCCTGTGGGATCCTTTCGCGCCGCATATCTATTCCGCCGAACATGTCACCCATGCCAAGCCGGCGCCCGATCTCTTCCTGCATGCGGCGGAAAAACTGGGCGTTGCGCCCGCCGACTGCCTGGTGATCGAGGACAGCGTCAATGGCGTCAACGCGGCGCTGGCCGCCGGCATGACGGTGTGGGGTTTCTCCGGCGGCAGCCACATGAACCCGACGCTGCGCGGCCTGCTGAAAGAGGCAGGCGAGCATGGCCATGTCGCCGACTGGGCTGAAGCCAGAACCTTGCTCGCGGCGCTTTAGCCGGGACTCTGTGGCGGGCTCGCTTCCATTGCTTCCCCCAATCTGTGCCACCCGCGCGTGAGCGCCAGCGCCTACCGGTCTATTTCGGGCTTTTCGGTTTTGCCCAGTCGGCAAAGGCGGGAAAGTTCGAGAGCGCTTCCTTGGCCTTGGCCTTGAACGTCTCGAACTGCATCACGTTTTCGATCCGCGCGGCAAGGAATTGGTTGGTGGCGGCTTCATCGGCCGATGCGTCGGCGAACCAGCGCACCAGGGTCGAGCCATAGACGCCGGCCAGGATGCCGCGCTTGGTATAGAAGTTGAAATCGGTTGCGGTGTCGCCAGCCGCCCGCCACATCGCATCGACGCTGCGATACATCAGCTTGGCGGCCAGGGTTGCATGCATGGGCAGCGACAAGAGGGCGGCGGCGCGGCGCGCTGCTTCCTTGTGGCGCTTGAGGATGGCAAGCCGCGTCTTCACCGCCTCGGTGATGCGGGCGCGGATCTTCATCGACGGCAGGTCCATCGCCGCAAGGCGCTCGCGCATCTCGGCATCGACGGCGTCGGAGTAACATTCGATCAGCGAGATGGGGCCGTCGGGGAACAGACGCGCCAGTTCGCCCTTGGCAAGGCCGGCGGCCTTGCCGGCATCTTCCAGCACCCGGTCGGTGAAGCCGTCAAAGGCGGCATGGGGCAGGGCGGCTTCCAGCACCGCCTTCCTGGTGGCAGCGTCGGAGCGGTTTTCGGTCTTGTCCGCTTCGGGCGCGTCCGGCTTGGCTTTGCGGGACGCGGGCTTTTTTTTCGGCGTCTCGCTCATGCCGGCTCCAGGAAGTGACGGGCCTCGGATTCGAAGATCAGGCGCGACAGGTCGGCCATCCGGCCGGGATAGAGCCGGCCGTCGAGATGGTCGCATTCATGCTGCACCACCCTTGCATGGAAACCGCGGGCGGAGCGCTCGATCACTTTTCCGTCCAGGCCAAAGCCGCGGTAGCGGATATGGGCAGGCCGCTCGACCCAGCCGCGCAGGCCGGGAACCGAGAGGCAGCCTTCCCAGCCCCCTTCGATGCTGTGGTCCATCACCGCGATCTCGGGGTTCACCAGGACCGTCAGGGGAGCGGTGTGGTCGAAGGCCTCGTCCGACAGGCCGGGATCGACTGGGTTTGATGGCTCGCTTCGCTCTTGGTTTAAGGGCTCGCTCCGCGCGTTGTTTGATGGCTCGCTTCGCTCGCGGGGGGCCTGGAACACCACCACCCGCAGGGGAACATGGACCTGGGGGGCGGCCAGCCCCGCTCCGTTGGCGTCGATCATGGTTTCGACCATGTCATTGACCAGACGGCGGATTTCCGGGGCGGTGGGGTCGGAAACCGGGGCCGCCTTGGTGGCGAGGATGGGATGGCCCATGCGGGCAATTTTGAGGATGGCCATGGCCCCGAATATGGGGCCAAGCCCGCCCCCAGCCAAGACATTGCCCGGCGCAAACCCAGAGGGGGAAGGTTAAAATCGACAGGTAGACAGGGGTTTGGGCCTCTGTTATGACCCGCGCCTCAAATTCCACCGGAGCCACGGCTTTGCAGATCATCGTCCGCGACAACAACATCGACCAGGCCCTCAAGGCCCTCAAAAAGAAGATGCAACGCGAAGGCATCTTCCGGGAGATGAAGCTGCGTGGCGCCTATGAGAAGCCCTCCGAGAAGCGCGCCCGCGAGCGCGCCGAGGCGGTGCGCCGCTATCGCAAGCTGCAGCGCAAGCGCCTGCAGCGCGAGGGGTTGCTCCCCCGCTAAGCGGATTTGTCAGATTTCGAAGAAGCCGCCCCGCCCCTAGCGGGGCGGTTTTTTATTTGGTCGCGCGCCCTAACGCTGACGGCCGGGCTTACGCCCGGCCTGCTGGGTCGTCGCTCCTTGGGCGGCTTTTTTGTTTCTGCCGGTGGTAGACATAGGCCGCCAGGCCGGTCACGACGATGCCGCCCAGCACGATGGCAAAGGTGCCGACGCCGGGCGAAAGCTGGTCACCTGCCACCTCGGTGACGGCTTTGATATCCTTTCCGATTTTCCGTCGGCGCCAGAAAAACAGGTTCATGGCTTTGCTTCCCGCGACTTGGCAAAGGACAGCGCATCCCAATAGCCGCGCTGGAAGGCGATCTTGCCGTCCCTGAACTGGAAGAAGCCGCAGCCGCGAAAGCCGTAAGGCACGATCTGTTTGGGCATCATTTCAGGGACAATCGGCGCAGACCGCCACTTCCACCGTCACATGGCTGAGGCCCGGGTGGCGCGCGCGCAAGGCGGCCTTGACGGTTTCGGCGTCGGTGTTTGCCTTGGCGATCAGCGAGACGATCAGGCCCTGATGCCCCGGCCCCAGCCGCCACAGATGCATGTCGGCGACGCGGGCGTCCATGTCACTCTCGATCAGGCGTCTGATCTCGCGCGCCAGCGCAGGATCGGATTCGGCGTCCAGCAGCACCATGGCGGAATCGCGGATCAGGCCGAAGGACCAGATCCCGATCACCGCGGCGCCGATCAAGCCGCACAGCGGATCGAGAAAACCCAGGCCCCAATAAAGCGCGCCCGCCAGCGCGACGATGGCGAGAACGGAGGTTGCCGCATCCGCCAGCACATGCACATAGGCCGCGCGCATATTATTGTCGTGATGATTATGACCATGGTCATGGCCATGGTGATGATCGTGGGCGTCCTTCAGGATCAGCGCGCTGGCCAGATTGACGAACAGCCCCAGCACCGCGATCAGCAGTGCTTCGCCATACGCCACCTGGCTGGGTGAGATCAGCCGGCTGACGGACTCCACCGCCACCGCCACCGCGGTGGCGCCCAGCAGCAGGGCGCTGGCGAAAGCGGCGAGGTCGCCGAACTTGCCCGAACCGAAGCTGAAGCGGGCGCTGGCGGCGTGACGGCGCGCCAGCCAATAGGCCAATGCCGCCAGGCCCAGTGCCCCGACATGGGTGGCCATGTGAATGCTGTCGGCCAGGAGCGCCATCGAGCCGGTGTAAAGGCCGGCGGCGATCTCCACCGCCATGAAGACAGCGGTGACCAGGGTCGCCAGGCGCGCCCGCGCTTCTGCCTTATCATGGCCATGACCCAAGAAAATGTGATCCTTGGTCCAGACGCCATGGCCGTGATGATCCGCATCGTCATCATGATGATGATCGTGCTCGTGCGGATGATCGTGAGCATGCGCCATAGGCGCTATTCTAGCGCCTATGGTTTTATAAGTCGCCCCCATCCGTCGCAACTCGGGTTTGCTCCGCAAACACCTCGTTGCGACACCTTCCCCCGCTGGTCGCTTCGCTCGCGGGGAAGGGTGAGGCGGATCAGCGAAAGGTCCAGTGGACCTTTCGTCCGCCGAACGGCGGATGCTGCGGGTCGCCGCGCGAAATGCGCGGCTCGAGCCTAGATTTCTAGGTTGGCGGCGGGCCGTTCATGTAGCTCTGCACCAGCGAGCCGGCCACCAGGCGCCAGCCATCCACCAGCACAAAGAAGATGAGCTTGAAGGGCAGGGAGATGATCACCGGCGGCAGCATCATCATGCCCATGGACATCAGGATTGAGGCGACCGCCATGTCGATGATCAGGAAGGGAACAAAGAGCAAAAAGCCGATCTCGAAGGCGCGCTTGAGTTCCGACAGCATGAAGGCCGGGGCCAGCGAGGTGATGGCGGCGTCCTGCGGCCGGGCCGGCACCGGCGCCTTGGCCATGTCGGTGAAAAGCTTGAGGTCGGCGGCGCGGACATGCTCCAGCATGAATTTCTTCATCGGCACCATCGCCTGGGTGAAGCCTTGCTCGGTGGTGACCTGGTTGCTCATCAGCGGCTTGACGCCCTGGTTATAGGCTTCGGTCAGGGTGGGACCCATCACGAACAGGGTCAGGAACATGGAGAGCGAGATGATGACGGCGTTGGGCGGGCTCTGCTGCAGGCCCAGCGCGGTGCGCAGCAGCGACAGCACCACCACGATGCGCACAAAGCTGGTCATCATGATCAGGATGGAGGGCGCGATCGACAGCACCGTCACCAGCGCGATGATCTGCACCATGCGGTCGGTGAAAAGACCGCTGCCGTTGAAATCGATGGTCAGGCCGCTGGCGGCGGCCTGGCCGGCCGCGGCCGCGGCGGCGCCCTGCGCGAAAGCGGCGGCGGGAGTCAGCAGCGCAAAGACCAGCAGATAGGGCAGAAGGCGGATCAGGCGGTTCACGGCGCCGGCGCTTTCGCCTGGATATTGCTTTCGATCACCGTGGCGCCTTCGCCGGTGGCGAACACCACATGCTCGACATTGTCGCGGCGGATGATCATCACGCGCTGCTTGGGGCCGACCATCAGGCTTTCGACCACGGCCAGGCGGCGCTCCGGCGCGGTGAAGCTCCAGTTGCCAAGCTTGCCCTTGAGGCCGTCCTTGAAGGCGGCGGGATTGTTGCCATAGCGCTTGATCAGCAGCGCGGCGGCCGCAAGCGCCAGCACCAGGATCAGGGCGGTTGCGTATTGGAAGACGTTGAACAGGTCCATGGGTGGGATAACACACCGTCAACCTTAATCGCGCGTTAAAAAGGGGAAGAATCTGCCCGGCAATTTCTGCTGCCGTTAAGCCGTGCTTAAGCATGCGGGGCTCATTCTCCCCTCCGGATTTACGGCTAACGAAAGGTTACGTTCGATGAACATGCCCGACATGCCGCTGCTTTCCATCCTGCGCGAGCGGATGAGCTGGCTGCATCACCGCCAGGATGTTCTCTCCCAGAACGTCGCCAATGCCGACACGCCCGGCTATGCCGCGCGCGATCTGAAACCGCAGGATTTTTCCGCCATGTTGAAGGGCGAGACGCGCAACGGCAGCGCTCTGAACAGCACCGATCCGCGCCATATCACCATGAAGCCCGGCGGCTCCTCGCGCTTCGACGATATCGAAGCGGCGGACAGCGTCGCCAATCCCAACGGCAACGCCGTCAGCCTGGAACAGGAAATGATCAAGGTGTCCGAGACCCAGGCCGAATTCCAGGCCGCGGCCAATCTCTACGCCAAGGCCATGTCGATGATGAAGACCGCCATCGGTCGCGCATAAGGGAGAGAAAAATGGACTTTTCCAAATCCATGGCGGTGATCGCTTCGGGCATGCGGGCGCAGTCCGAGCGCATGAAGATCATTGCCGAGAATATCGCCAACGCCAATTCCACCGCGACGACGCCGGGCGGCGATCCCTATCGCCGCAAGATCGCCACCGTCACCAGCGATTTCGACCGCGAGCTGGGCGCCAGCCTGGTGAAGGCCGGCAAGCCGATCACCGATACCCGCGATTTCCGCACCCGCTATGACCCGGGCAATCCCAATGCCGACGCCCGCGGCTACGTCAAGCTGCCCAATGTCGACGGCCTGGTCGAAATCATGGATATGCGCGAAGCGCAGCGTTCCTACGAAGCCGACCTGACCGCCATGGATGCGACCAAATCGATGTTGGCGCGCACCGTTGATCTTCTGACGAAGTGACGCGAAGCGTCATCCCCGCGAAGGCGGGGATCCAGTTGAAGGAGAAAAGTTAAATGGCCATCCCCGCTGTCGCCGCCGCCGCCTACCAGGCCGCTGCTTCCATCACCGCCCCGGCTGCCGCCGGCGGCGCTGCTTCCATTACTCCGGCCAATGTTTCAGGTCCGGGCAGCTTCTCGGACTTCCTTTCGGGGGCGGTCAAGGATTCGATCGAAACCATCGCCCGCGGCGAGCAGGCGGCGCAGGCGCAGGTCGCCGGCAAGGCCAACATCGTCGATGTGGTGAATGCGGTGAACTCGGCCGAACTCACCCTCAATACCGTGGTGGCGGTGCGCGACAAGGTCGTGCAGGCCTACCAGTCCATCATGAACATGCCGATCTGAGATTCAGAGACAAAAATTATGAACCCCGCCGACGCAATAGACTTCGCCCGTACCGCCATCCTGGTGCTGCTGGAAATCACCGCCCCCGCCATGCTCACCGCTTTGGTGGTGGGCCTGGCGATCGGCCTGTTGCAGGCCCTCACCCAGATCCAGGAACAGACCCTGGTCTTCGTTCCCAAGATTGTCGCCGTCTTCCTGGTGCTGCTGGTCGCCCTGCCCTTTGCCGGCTCGGCCATGAGCGGGTTGATGACCGACATCGCCAATCGCATAGCCGCTTACTAGCGGAAAAACGCACCTGACGTTCTCGCTGCTTGAGTTTTCGTAACTGGTTGAAACATGCAGATTCACCTCCCCGACCTGTCCGCCGGCATCATCGTCTATATGCTGGTGTTCGCGCGGGTGGGCGCCATGGTGATGCTGCTGCCCAATATCGGCGATAACGGCATTCCCGCCCGTGTCCGCCTGATCCTGGCCCTGGCCATCTCCTTTGCCCTGACGCCCACCGTGGCGGGCAGCTATCCGCAGACCGCGCCGGCGAGCGTCATGGCGTTGTCCCTCTTGGTCGCCCAGGAAACCACCATCGGCATCCTGGTCGGCGCCATGGCGCGCATCGTCATGAGCGCGCTGCAGGTGGCGGGCTTTCTGATCGCCACCCAGACCGGTCTCGCCTATGCCCAGACCTTCGATCCCACCCAGGGCGAACAGGGCGCGGTGATGGGCAACTTCCTGTCGCTGCTGGGCACGCTGATGATCTTCCTCACCAACCTGCATCACCTGGCGATCGGCGCCATCGCCGGCAGCTATCGCATGATGCCGCCGGGCGAGCGCCTTCCCACCGGGGATATGGCCCAGCTCACCATCAGCCTGGTCTCGGGCTCCTTTGCCCTGGGCTTCCAGTTGGCCGCGCCCTTCCTGGTGTTCGGTTTTGCCGTCTATGCCGGGCTTGGCCTGCTGGCGCGGCTGATGCCGCAACTCCAGATTTTCTTCGTCGCCGTGCCTATCAATATTGTCTGCGGCTTTCTGATCTTCATGGCGATGCTGGGGGCGATGATGACCATCTTCCTCAATTACTACGCCACCCAGATGGCGGTATTCCTGTAAGCCATGGCGGAAGAGAAGGACGACGCCCAACAGACCGAACAGCCGACAGCCAAGCGGCTGGAACAGGCGCACGAGCAGGGCGACATCATCAAGTCGATGGAGGTCGCCACCTTCGTGATGTTGGCCGGCAGCACCGTGGCGCTGGCGATGTTCGGCAAGCAGACCATGATCGGCATGGTCCGGCTGCTCACCATGTTCCTGGAACATCCCGAAGCCATCCCGGTGGATGGTGCGGGCCTTTCCGCCATCAGCCGCGGCGTGCTCACCAACATGACGCTGGTGCTGGCGCCGCTCTTCGGCGTGCTGATCCTGGCGGGCCTCGCCGGCCATCTGGTGCAGGGCCGCCCCGGCTTCACCGCCTCCAAGCTCAAGCCGGAATTCTCCAAGATCTCGCCCATGGCCGGTTTCAAGCGGCTCTTCGGCCTGGATGGCTGGATGAACATGGTCAAGGGCCTGGCCAAGATGGCGATCGTCGGCCTGGCGGTCTGGACCCAGCTCTGGCCCGAGCGCGGCATGCTGGAAGCCATTCTCACCCAATCGCCCGGCGGCGTCGTCGCTGACATGGCGTATCTTCTGTTCAAGATCCTGATCGCGGCGCTGGCGGCGCTGGCGGTGATCGCGGGCGGCGACTATTTCCTGCAGCACATGCAGTTCATGAAGCGCAACCGCATGTCCAAGCAGGAAATCAAGGAAGAGTATCGCCAGAATGAAGGCGATCCGCATATCAAGGCCAGGATCCGCCAGCTGCGGCATGAGCGTTCGCGCAAGCGCATGATGGCGCGGGTGCCCGAAGCGACCGTGGTGATCATGAACCCGACCCACTATGCCGTGGCGCTGCAATATGAGTCCGGCAAGATGGCGGCACCGATCTGCGTCGCCAAGGGCCTGGATGCGCTGGCGTTGCGCATCCGCGCCGTCGCCGAGGATAACGATGTGGCCGTGGTGGAAAATCCGCCGCTGGCGCGCGCGCTGCACGCATCGGTCGAGATCGACGAGCCGGTGCCGCCGGAGCACTACAAGGCCGTGGCGCAGGTTATCGGCTATGTGCTGCGCCTGCAGGGCAAGCTGAAAGCCAACTGACATCCCGAAATCTCTAGCCCCGCATTTCGCGGGGCGACCAGCAGCATCCGCTAGCTTCCTTCCCACTTCGGCGCGAAGCGCCCAGAAGGGGGAAGGTGTCGCAGCGAGGGTGAGTAGCGACAGCGTACGAACGCCCGAAGGGCCGGGCGGAGCAAACCCGAGCTGCGACGGATGGGGGTTCAATTAAACTGAGCGCAGCCGGCTTCGCGTACGCTGTTCGGTGGCTCGGCGCCAGCCCGTTAACGAATCATTCAAGATGCTGAATCCCCGAGTCCGGAGCATGGGAATTTTCTTAACAAAAGCAATGCCTTGTGGACGGAAAGGATTGGTTAACCAAATCTTGTAGAGTGCGGGAAATGGACGCGACGCGCTCTTTCTCCCAAAGCCCGGTTGGCCTGCCTTTCGGCGGCTGGCGCTGGGCTGCCTTGGGCGCTTTTGCGGTGGCGCTGGGAGCAGCCGCGTTGGTGGTCGCCGCCCCGGATCTGGCGGGCTGGGCCGGCTATGTCCTGCTCTTTGGCATCGCCGCCCTGGCGGTGCTTTTCCTGCTCGCCGTCTGGCCGCGCCTGGGGCGCGGGCAGGAAGGCGCGCAACGCATCGCCGAAGCCGCGGGCAAGGCCAATGTCGCCTGGGCCATCACCGGCGAAGGCGGCGCGGTGATCGACTGCAATCCCGTCTATCGCCGCATGGCCGGCGTGAAGGACAATGAAACGCCGCCGCCGCCGGAGCTGGCGCTGTCGGGCGAACCCTCTGCCGCCGTGCTCTATCGCCTGGCGCGCGATGCCGGCGAAGGCCGCGCCCGCGAGGAAAGTTTCCAGGTGATGCCGGGGCTGGAAATCATTGCCGCGGTGCGCCCGCTGGAAGGCGGGCAGGCCGCCTGGTGGTTCGTGCCGCGCCTAGCCGCCCGCGCCGACATGCCGGCCGCTGCTGCTGTACCGCAAGTCGTGCCCGCTCCGCCGCCCGCGCAAGCCGCCGCCGTGGCGCCTGCGCCTGTCATCACTGCACCGGCGCCGGCCGACGACCTTTTCCGCGACGCGCCCATGGGCGTGGCCTTCGCCGATGCCGGCGGTGTTGTCCTCGAGGCCAACCGCGCCTTCGCGCAATTCTTCGGCGGTGCCGCCCTGAAAGGGCGGGTGCTGTCCGAACTGGTCGAGGCCGGTGACCGCGCCACCATTGCCCAGCGCATCGCCAAGGTGGCTGCGGGCAATGCCGATACCAATGCGCTGGAGCTGCGTGGTTCCGGCGAGCGCATGGCCGAACTTTTCGCCAGCCCGATGCCCGATGGACGGGCGGTGCTGTACCTGGTCGATGTCACCGAGCAGAAGATGCTCGAGACCAAATTCGCCCAGTCGCAGAAGATGCAGGCGGTGGGCCAGCTTGCCGGCGGCGTGGCACATGACTTCAACAATCTCCTCACCGTCATCATCGGCAATTGTGAATTTCTGCTGATGCGCCATCCGGCGGGCGATCCTTCCTTCAAGGAGATCAACGAGGTCCATCAGAACGCGCTGCGCGCCGCCACCTTGGTGGGCCAGCTTCTGGCCTTCAGCCGCAAGCAGACCATGCAGCCCAAGCTGCTGGCGCTGAACGATGTGGTGGGCGAACTGGCCCAGATGCTGCGCCGCCTGTTGCGCGAAGGCATCGAACTGAAAGTCGAGAAGGACGAAAGCCTCTGGCCGGTCCACGCCGACGAGGCGCAATTGTCCAACGCCCTGATCAATCTGGTGGTCAATGCCCGCGACGCCATGCCCTCAGGCGGCTCGGTCACCATCCGCCTCGCCAATGAGAGCGTGCGCACGTCTTCGTCGCTGGGCAGCGCCATCATGCCGGCCGGGGACTATGTCCGCCTGGAAGTGACCGACACCGGCATCGGCATGTCCAAGGAGATCCAGAGCAAGATCTTCGATCCCTTCTTCACCACCAAGCCGGTGGGCCAGGGCACGGGCCTGGGCCTGGCCACCGTCTATGGCATCGTCAAGCAGTCGGGCGGCTTCATCGATGTCCGCTCCGATGTCGGCAAGGGCACCAGCTTCCTGATCTATCTGCCGCGCCATGCCGGCGAGATCGTGGCTGCGCAAGAAGCCGCGCCGGCGGCGCGCGACGTCACCGGCCAGGACACGATCCTGCTGGTGGAGGACGAAGAGGCGGTGCGCAGCTTTGCGGCGCGGGCCCTGCGCATGCGCGGCTACAATGTGCTGGAAGCCGGCGGCGGCGACGAAGCGCTGGAGATCGTCCAGGGCGGCGCCGAGATCCACCTGATCATCACCGATGTGGTGATGCCGAACATGGACGGCCCGACCATGGTCAAGCATGTCAAGCAGATCAAGCCGGAAATTCCGGTGATCTTCATGTCGGGCTATGCCGAAGAAGCCTTCCGCCGCGACGAAGGCGCCGGTGACATCCATTTCCTGCCCAAGCCGTTCGGCCTGAAGCAGCTTGCCGCCAAGGTGAAAGACGTGTTGTCCGGCACCGCTGTTCCGAGAAAAGTCGGGTAACCTTTTTGTCATGCCCACGAAGACGGGCAGCTTGCTTCTTTTACTTGCGACACCGGCCCTGGGGCCGGGCAATGCGCCGCTCAGCGATGAACAAGAGACCGCTTCGCTGGCGGAGCGGCTGAAGGCCAATCCCGTCGCGCCTCGCATCCTGCTTGCGACTCATTCTTAAAAACCAGATCCAAAGCGGTCCTGCAAACGCAACTGGAACGGGAAATTTGCTGCTTTCGAGGCCATGGCTGGCGGCTTCACCCCCGTCCGTGCTGCGCGCCGAGGGGGTAACTGACGGCCGGCCAACGGAACCGTTCATGTCCGCTTCATGTGACGCCTAGTATCTGTAATCGCGACGGAAAACCTGCTACCCACTCCGCCGCTGCTCAGAAGGAAAAGGTTCCAATGAAGAAGATTATCGCTGCTCTGGTCCTGGTTGCCGCCGGCACGAGCGCCGCGCTTGCCGGTCCGATCGAGGACCGCCAGGGCATCATGAAGCAGCTTCAGGGTGTGATGAAGAGCGGCCTGCCGATCTCGCAGGGCAAGGCGCCTTTCGATGCCGCCGCCCACAAAACCATGATGGACCCGATGGTCGTCTCGGCCGAAAAGTTCGCCACGCTGTTCCCGGCCGGCACCGGCCCGGGCAACGGCATCAAGACCCAGTCCACCGCCGCGATCTGGACCGACGCCGCCGGCTTCAAGGCTGCGAACGTCAAGTTCGCCGCCGACATCAAGGCGCTGGCCGCGGCCAAGGACCAGGCGTCCTTCGCGGCCGGCTTCAAGACCCTGCAGACCGGTTGCGCCGGTTGTCACAAAGTCTATCGCGGTCCCGCCAGCTAGGACTGCGAGGTTTGGATTTCCACGGCCGAGGCCGGGCGAGAGCCCGGCCTCTTGCTTTTCAAAGGCCCGGTTGGATAGTTCTCCCCAACAACGCTCCGTTAAATCGCAGCAATGAGGGAAGTGACGCCGATGAAGAAATTCCTGATCGCCATCGCGGTGCTGGCCGTGATCGGCCTCGCTGTCTTCTGGTTCGTCACTGCCCCCAAGACCATCGGGCCGGCGGCGCTGGCCGCCAATTACCAGGCCAATCTCAAGAACGGCGAAGAGATGTTCCATGCCGGCGGCTGCGCCGGTTGCCACATGACCACCGGCCAGAAGGACAAGAACCGCCTGGGCGGCGGCCTGGCGTTCCACACCCAGTTCGGCAGCTTCCATGCCCCCAATATCTCTCCCGACAATGCGCAGGGCATCGGCAGCTGGAGCGAACTGCAATTCATCAATGCCGTGCAGCGCGGTGTCGGGATCGAAGGCGAGCATCTCTATCCGGCGCTGCCCTATACCTCCTATCAGCGCATGAAGGTCGCGGATGTGCGCGACATGTTCGCCTATCTCAAGACGCTGCCGGCCGACGCCACGCCCAACCAGCCGCATGAAATCGGCTTTCCCTTCAGTATCCGCCGGCTCCTCGGCGGCTGGAAATTCCTCAACATGGACAACAAGGAATGGGCCGACGATCCGGCGCATGACGCGCAGTGGAATCGCGGCGCCTATCTGGTCAACGGTCCCGGCCATTGCGCCGAATGCCATTCCTCGCGCGACGCCATGGGCGGCATTGTCGGCTCGACCCGCTTTGCCGGCGGCAAGAATCCGGATGGCCCGGGCTGGATCCCCAACATCACGCCCCATGAAGACGGCATCAAATGGAGCAAGGAAGAGATGGTGACCTTCCTGGAAACCGGCACGACGCCGGAATTCGACTCGGCCGGCGGCAGCATGGCCGAAGTGATCGAGAATACCGGCAAGCTGACGGCGGAAGATCGCGAGGCGATGGCGGCCTATCTGGTCTCGCTGCCGCCCAAACCCGGCAAGGCCCCGGCGGAACCGGCGGCCGGCGCGAAGAAATAGGAACCCCAAAGCACCGGCTTTCTTCCCGCGAGGCGACAGATGGGGGTTGCCTTAGCGTTGAAATGGGTCTCCCCTGAGGCGCCATTCCGCCAATATTGAGGACTCCATGAAGAAAGTTGCCTCCGCCGCTTTTGTGTTTGCCCTGCTGGGCACTGTCGCCGCCTTTGCCCAAACGGCGCATGACGACCGGGTTGCGGTCATGCGCTCCAATGCCGCGACCACCAAGGCCCTTGGCGGCCTGGTCGACAATTTCGACGCCGCCGCCGTCAAGGCGCAGGGCCAGACCCTGGTCGACAACGGCAACAAGACCAAAGCGCTGTGGGCCGCCGGGACCGACCAGAGCGATCCGCATGCCTCGCCCAAGATCTGGACCGAGGCTGCGGGCTTCCAGGCGATCGCCGACAAATTCATCGCCGACGCCGCGGCGGTGGCGAATGCGGCTGACGGCCCTTCTCTCAAAGCCGCCCTGACCACCCTGCAAAGCAATTGCGGCGGTTGTCACAAGCAGTATCGCGTCAAGCCACCGGCGCCGGCCCAGTAAGGGACAACAAATTGTGAGGCGGCTGGCCTGCGGAAACGTGGCCGGCCGCTTCGCATCTGCGAAGAAAGATAGGTTGCGACAATTCCATCAGGAAACGCGCCATCGCGGGTTTGACCGGGCGCGGCCCGCCTGATTATCTGCGCCTCGATTGCGGGCTTAAAAGTATAAATCGCTCAACCGCAGCCGGTAAAACTCTGCAAGGGAAGAGGAACCCAATGAAGAAACTGACCTGGATGTTGTTGTCGGCTGCTGTGTGCGCCGGCGCTGTCGGTGCCGCTATCGCGCAGACCGCCGATCCTTATGCGAACAATGCCGCTGCCGGCACCCTGCAATTCCCGCTGGCCGCGCGTGCCGGCCAGGATAGCGGCGCGATCAAGACCGCGCCCACCGGTGCCGTCAATGCCGCCGCGATCAATCCCGCGACCTGGAAATACGGCCCGAACAATGCGCCGCCGGGCGGCGTCTCGCCGATCTGGAATCCCGTGATGGTCAAGATGAAGGCCGGCGGCAAGGTGACGGGCGCCACCGCCTTCTCCACCACCTCGCCCGAGACCTATTGTGCGCTGGCCAACTCCGGTTACGACTTCATCTGGACCGAGATGCAGCACAATTCGCGCAGTTGGAATGAAGCGGCGCGCATGTGGGCAGCCTGTCCCAAGCCGACTGCCGTGCCGGGCGCCCGTATCGCCTATGCCGATGAGGCCGAGGAAGAGAAGGCGCTTACCGCCGGCGCGCTGGTGCTGGTGGTTCCGACCGTCCGCGACCAGGCCGAAGCGATCAAGGCGCGTGACTTCGCCATGTTCCCGCCCCTTGGCAAGCGCAGCTCCGGCGGCGGCCAGAGCTTCGGCGCGAACTTCTGGGGCGGTGTCCCGGGCGGCTATCGCGCCACCATCAACGACAATCTGGTGCTGATCCTGATGATCGAGACCATCGGCGGCGTCGCCGATGCCGACCGTATTGCCGCCGTGCCGGGCGTCACCGCCGTGTTCGCGGCCTCGGGCGACCTGGGCAACCATAGCGGCTTTGGCCAGGGCAGCCCGGACTATGAGCGCCTGATCAACGTGGTCCATGATGCGGCGATCAAGAACAAGATCCGCCTCTGTGGCCCGCTCTCCTGGCGCGACCGTCCGGATTTCACCTGCTTCCAGGCCGGCAGCGAAACCGCGTTGATCGCGGCCGGCGCCCGCGCTGAGCTGGGTGACCTGCATAACACCCAAGGCCGCCCCACGGTCGGCCCCTATGCACCGGGTGGCGTGGCCTATGTGGCGCCCCAGCAGCCGGGTGGCCGCGGCGGCCGTGGTGCTGCGGCTCCCGCTCAGGCCGCGCCGGCGCGGTAAGC
The DNA here is from genome assembly GCA_035250225.1 of Rhizomicrobium sp. Taxonomy (GTDB): domain Bacteria; phylum Pseudomonadota; class Alphaproteobacteria; order Micropepsales; family Micropepsaceae; genus Rhizomicrobium. The sequence goes on from DATFFI010000033.1 coordinate 21,845, forward strand.
CAAGCCGTTTTTCGAAAAGCGCCGCGGGGCAACCCGCGGCGCTTTTTCTTTGGCCGCTGGCTTTGTGTTCGAGTGACTGAAACGGCCCCGCTCCGGTTGTTCGCTGATTCCGCTCGAAATGCCCCGAAATCCGGTCCAGAACGCGGCTTCCCGGGTATTATATACTTGACTCAGCAAGTGCCATGACCTATCTTTCTTTTCAAGGAGATAGTCATGTCTAAGTCCTTGCTGGAGAACCCGATTTTCAAGGATGCCTCCAAGGCCCGCGCTTGGCTGGAAGCCCTGCTCTGGGCCGATGGCCGGGCCTGCGGTTATTGCGGGGCGGTGGACGAGAGCACCGAAATCCCGACCCGTCCGGGCTTCTACCAATGCAATGCCTGCCGCAAGCAGTTCACGGTGCAGGTCGGCACCGTGTTCGAGCGCAGCCATATACCGCTCAACAAGTGGCTGTTCGCGGCTTTCCTTCTCACAGCCTCTAAGAAGGGCGTCAGCGCCCATCAGATGCACCGCATGTTGGGCATCACCTACAAGAGCGCTTGGTTCATGATGCACCGTCTGCGCGAGGCTATGGCTCCGTCAGGCAAGCCCGGCCCGATGGGCGGCGAGGGCAAGGTGATCGAGGCTGACGAAACTTATCTCGGGAAGCGCGACGGCACTCCCTCCAAGCCCGATACCTTCGTGTCCGGCTTCGGCTGGGTCAGCCATCCCAAGATCGAAAAGCAAAAGAAGATCGTCGCCCTGGTCGAACGTGGGGGCGCTGCCCGGTCCTTCATGGTTTCCAACGTGGACAAGAAGACGGTCAGCAAAATCCTTTTCACCAATGCCGACCGCAAGCCGGTCTTGATGACGGACGAAGCCAGCGTTTACCCGTCTGTCGGCGCTCACTTTGCCGACCACCAGACGGTCAACCACAGCAAGTACGAATATGTTCGCGGCACCACCACCACGAACACGGTCGAAGGCTATTTCAGCATCTTCAAGCGTGGCATGAAGGGCGTGTATCAGCATTGCAGCGAGGCCCACATGCACCGCTATCTGGCCGAGTTCGATTTCCGCTACAGCAACCGCGCCGCGCTGGAAATTGACGACGCGGACCGCGCCAAGAAAGCCCTCAAGGGCATTCAGGGAAAGCGCCTGACCTATCGGCGGTCTAACGAAGCCCGTTACGCTTAAGCAGAGGGCTAAAGCCTTCTGGCGATGGCGAAAAAACAACCGCTCGTAAGGGCAATTCCGCCGCAAGTAGGATAGAGGCGGGGCGCGGTGATTCGCAGCCACCACGCCCCAACGCCCCGCGTAGTTCAGAGCCGACGCGCGACGTAACCTCTATCAGACGGGCTTTCGGCTACCCGATGTATTATCGGAGGGTGTACCCATGGTCACACTTGAGAGCGCAGCTATTGAGAACGGGTCAATTGTCTACCGGAAAAAAGTTGACCCCACTCCCAGGACTGAATCGTCAAAGACGAAAGACAACGTAACCATCAACGTCATCAATGAGGGTCAGCTTGGCGAGCCAGCTCATTACGAGGTGACGTTTATGTTGACCTCTAAATTCCAGAACGCGGCACACAGTTTCTCGAATATTTTTCATTTGTCGTGCGTGATCCTGGAGGAGAGTGACCACGCTCCATATCGCTCAATCGAGGATAAAGCCGCGCGAGAGATCGCTCCAATGCTTCGATTGATGGCGGACAGGATTGAGGCTGACTTGCCGAACTTTGATGAGGCTGGCGAGGAATCATCTGAAAAGGGTCCATAAATGCGCGCCGAATCCGCAAACCGACCGCTGATATGCGACCTGCGCTACATTCGAGTTGAGCGGGCTATGAACCCGATGATCAATTACGAGCCGATGCCAGTTTTCAGGATCAGAATTGATCCCGATATGGGCGGACTGCCAATGGCGCATGTAGAGATAGACGTAACCGATGCGGCCGCATTTGCGGACGAGTTATGCGCTGCGGCGTACCTTATCCGGGCGGCACTCAAGTACGACGAAGAGCGGAAAAATAGCCCAGTGGGAGAAGTTTAGCGCTTCTTCTTAGGCGGTTCAGGTTTCTTAGCCGCGATCTGCTTTACGCCCTTCTCAAACCGCTCCCAAGCATCGGGGTGCAGTTCAATCTCTTCCAACTTGGCTCGTTTGACAGTCTTTTTTTTCTGAGGCTTCGGCATGGCAGAAAGCATTCTGTCCCGATTGGGATATGAGGAGGAGACGGAGCGTTATGCCGTCCTTGGACTGTTCATTCAACACTACGCCATTGTAGAGCGGACAATCCATATCCTGTTCCGCTTTGCGACCGGCATGTCCGATGACGCGGCCCGCACAATTAGCGGTGGCATGAGGGTTTCCGACCTTATGAGCGCCATTACAAAGCTAGCAAAGGCCCGCAACCTGGGAGAGGAATTCTCCAGTGAAACTGCAGTATGCTTCGACCAACTCAACGCTATCTCGAAGTTTCGAGACACCCTGATTCACAGAGGCACCTCAACCCATGACGATGGCGGTCTCGTTTCCACAAACATTTTCACGGCAAAAACGCCGGAAGCCGTCGAGGTTCTAAAATTCGATCTGGAGGATATTGCTAGCGCAATAGACGATTGCCACCGCCTTTGCCTCAGGTTGGAACGTCTGACGTTTGCCCCTGACCATTGGGCCCGCTCGCCGGGAGTGGTCGATCTGCTAGGCGAGCCATGGTCCTATAGACATCGGCAGCCAGATACTCCGCTGAGACCACACCGGAGTAAGCCTGAATAACCCCGGCCCCAGCCGCGGCCATTTCTGGCGTCACCTCAATTTCTTGTAATTTTATTGCGTCTAGGGTGGCCGACTCGGGGGAGGCTGATTCGGCGGCATTTTGCTTACTCAGGGATATAATCGCCGGCTTCCCGGGCGCGAGAACAACATCAGAACAAGATATGGTATTTCCACTATTTTTCAGGGCATTAACCGGTATCTTGCAATAGAGAACAAAACGTGTACCTTCGTGTCCTTCCCGGGACGCCGGATTCATTTGGGGATCGGCGGGCACTGTGGAATAACCGGAGAAACAGGCGATGGCGCAGGCGGCTTTGAAGGTGGTGGAAAAGGCGGAAAATTCGGATCGCAAGCGCGCCCTTGAGGCGGCGCTGAGCCAGATCGACCGCGCCTTCGGCAAGGGCTCCGTCATGAAGCTGGGCTCCAGGGACCTTGGGCTGGCCACGGACGCCGTTTCCACCGGTTCGCTGGGCCTGGATATCGCCTTGGGGATCGGCGGCCTGCCGCGCGGTCGCGTCATTGAAATCTATGGCCCGGAATCCTCGGGCAAGACCACCCTGGCGCTGCATGTGGTGGCCGAGATCCAGAAAAAGGGCGGCATCGCCGCCTATGTCGATGCCGAGCACGCCATGGACCCGGTCTATGCCAAGAAGCTGGGCGTCGATATCGACGAGCTGCTGATTTCCCAGCCCGATACCGGCGAGCAGGCGCTGGAGATCACCGACACGCTGGTCCGCTCCGGCGGCGTCGAGATCGTGGTGATCGACTCGGTGGCGGCGCTGACCCCCAAGGCCGAACTGGAAGGCGAGATGGGCGACAGCCTGCCGGGCCTGCAGGCCCGCCTGATGAGCCAGGCGCTGCGCAAGCTCACCGGCTCTATCTCAAAATCCAACACCATCGTGATCTTCATCAACCAGATCCGCATGAAGATCGGCATCATGTTCGGCAATCCCGAAACCACCACCGGCGGCAATGCCCTGAAATTCTATTCCTCGGTGCGCCTCGATATCCGCCGTATCGGCGCCATCAAGGACCGCGATGAAGTGGTGGGCAACCAGACCCGCGTGAAAGTGGTCAAGAACAAGGTCGCGCCACCCTTCAAGCAGGTCGAGTTCGACATCATGTACGGCCAGGGCGTTTCCAAGACCGGCGAACTGGTCGATCTGGGCGTCAAGGCCGGCATCGTCGAGAAATCGGGCTCCTGGTATTCCTATGACGGCAGCCGCATCGGCCAGGGCCGCGAGGCCGCCAAGGAATTCCTGCGCGCCAATGCCGATATCGCCGACAAGATCGAAAAGGCCATCCGCGCCGCCTCCGGCCAGATCAGCCAGAACCTGGTGCTGGACGCTTCGGAAAAGAGCGATGACGATGAATAGGGGATAAAAACCCCGATGTGAAAGGTTGGATTCAGTCTCGCAGCCGGATCCAACTCCTCGGCAGAAGGCGTCTCTCGCAAGAGGGGCGCCTTCTGTTTTTGGCTTAGCTTTTCTTGGCGAGTGCAACGAGCCTAGAAAAGCTTGCCCTAATCGAGCGCAGCGAGATGCCCCCTCTAAGTCTCTTCCGGCGGGTCGATAAAGCGGCTGTTTTCCTGGCGGATCTTCGCCGCCGCCTCGTCATAGAGAAAGGGCAGGAAGCAGTAGCGCGCCCCTTTGGTCACCGGCAGCGCCTCGTGCATCAGCGAGCAGGAAAACACCACCGCGCCGCCGGTGGGCGCGCGCCATGGCGTGTTGCCGAATTCCGGAAAGACCAGGTCGCCGCCTTCATACGCTTCGGCGTTGAGGTTGATGGTGACGGCAAAGCGGCGATGGGCGGTGCCCTTGGTGGTATTGTCGCGATGCGGGCGAAAGCCGCTGCCGTCCTGCGGCTCATAGCGCGCCACGATATAGCGTTCGATGCGGCTGGCCTCGAACTGGAAGACTTTGCGGATTTCCGGCACCAGCCTGCGGTGCAGCCGCGCCTGGATCTGGCGCCGCATCTCCTCATCCTCGATGATCACGTCGCGGCGGCGCTTCACCGTGTGATCCTTCACCAGGATGGTGTGGCCGGTGGCGGGATCGGTGCGCATGAAGCCGGAATCGATGCTGTTGCCCTGGTCATAGAGAGCGACAAGCCGGCGGCAGAAATCCGGCTCCAGGATGCGCGGCACCAGCAGGGCCGGCGCGCTGCCGGGGCCGCGGGGCGGCGGCAGGGTGCGCAAATAGTCGGCAATTTCCCGCCCATGGCTGGCGGGGTCCTTGACCGGCACCACCTTGAGGACGCGAAGCCGGGGATCAAGAACAAGGCTGACCAGGTCGATCTGGCGCGTGTCGCCCTCATCGCGCGCCACGCCATAGAGCCGGGCCACGGCGCCGTCGCAGTCCCAGAAGACATGCACGCCTCTGGATTCGGCGATGCGGCTCTGGGCTTCGTCGGCGGGATCGCTGCTCACCAGGAACAGGGAAGCGAATTCATTGTCATAGGGCCCGGCCCGGAGCCCCTCCAGCAGGGCCGGCGCCGCCTTGTGTGCGGCCGAGCCGATGAAGGACATGACGCCATAGCGCCCCGCCATGGTGGCGAACTGGAAGTCCCGCCGCGTGGCGCTTTTGACCGTGAACCAGGGTGCCGGATCGCCCGGTGTCAGTACCATGAGCCCCTCATTTTTATCCGCCCAGACTGCCCGGAAATGCCGGGATGACAAGCAATTTCGGTCCCGGTACAAACCCTCCCATGAAAAGCCTCAGCGATGTCCGCGCCGGATTCCTCGATTTCTTCGCCCAGCGGGGCCACAGTGTGGTGCCGTCCTCGCCGCTGGTGCCGCGCAACGATCCCACCCTCATGTTCACCAATGCGGGCATGGTGCAATTCAAGAATCTCTTCACGGGCACGGAAAAGCGCGACTATGCCCGCGCCACCACGGTGCAGAAATGCGTCCGCGCCGGCGGCAAGCATAATGACCTGGACAATGTCGGTTATACCGCCCGGCACCACACCTTCTTCGAGATGCTGGGCAATTTTTCCTTCGGCGATTACTTCAAGGAGGAAGCCATCACCTTTGCCTGGGATTTCGTCTCCAAGGTGGTGGGGCTGCCCAAGGACCGCCTGCTGGTCACGGTCTATCCCAGCGACGAGCAGGCCCGGACCCTCTGGAAAAAGATCGCCGGTTTTTCCGATGACCGCATCATCGGCCATGAGAGCAATCTCTGGGCGATGGGCCCGACCGGGCCGTGCGGCTTCTGTTCCGAGATATTTTACGACCAGGGTCCGAGCGTGGCCGGCGGCCCGCCCGGCAGCCCGGACGAAGATGGCGACCGCTTCCTGGAATTCTGGAACCTGGTCTTCATGCAGTTCGAGCAGATCGACGAGAAGACCCGCATCGACCTGCCACGGCCGTCCATCGATACCGGCATGGGGCTGGAGCGCATCGCCGGCATCCTGCAGGGCGTCACCAGCAATTATGACGTCGACCTTTTCCGTCATCTGATCGCCGCTTCCGAGGAGACCAGCGGCGTCAAAAGCGAAGGCGAGGCCAAGTTCAGCCATCGCGTCATCGCGGACCATCTGCGCGCCACCTCTTTCCTGATCGCCGACGGCGTGCTGCCGTCGAATGAGGGACGCGGCTATGTCCTGCGCCGCATCATGCGCCGCGCCATGCGCCATGCCCACCTGATCGGCACGAAAGATCCGCTGATGCACCGGCTGGTGCCGTCGCTGGTGGCCGAAATGGGCATGGCCTATCCGGAATTGCGCCGTGCCGAAGCCTTGATCGAGGAAACCCTGAAGCTGGAGGAAATCCGCTTCCGCGAGACCCTGGCGCGCGGCCTCAAGCTGTTGGACGAGGCCTCTACCGGCATGAAGTCGGGCGACCGCCTGGCCGGCGATGTCGCCTTCAAGCTCTACGACACCTACGGCTTCCCGCTGGACCTGACGCAGGAGTCCCTGCGCGCCCGCAATATCGCCGTCGACACCGACGGCTTCACCGCGGCGATGCAAAAGCAGAAGGCCGAGGCCCGCGCCAGTTGGCAGGGTTCGGGCGAAGCCGCCAGCGAAGCGCAATGGTTCGCGGTGCTGGACGAGGTCGGGCGCACCGAATTTCTCGGCTATGATTGCGAAGAGTCCGAAGGCGTCATCCTCGCCATCTTCAAGGATGGCGGAAGGGTGATGGCGGCCAGCAAGGGCGAGACGGTGGAAATTCTCACCAACCAGACGCCCTTCTATGCCGAATCCGGCGGCCAGGCCGGCGATGTCGGCCATATCCGTGCGGCGAAGGCCAGGGGCCAGGTGGCCGATACCCAGAAAAAGCTGGGCGCGCTGCATGTCCATGTCGTGAAGGTCACCGAGGGCAGCTTTGCCGCCGGCGATGCGGTGGATTTGAAGATCGACGGCGAACGGCGCCGCGCCACCCGCGCCAATCACTCCGCCACGCATCTGCTGCATGCCGCGCTCAAACGCGTGCTGGGCAACCATGTCAGCCAGAAGGGCTCACTGGTCAACGCCGAACGGCTGCGCTTCGACTTCTCCCATCCCAAGCCGGTCTCGCCGGAGGAGCTGGAAAAGATCGAAGCCCAGGTCAACGCCATCATTCGCCAGAATTCCGACACCACCACGCGCCTGATGCCGACAGACCAGGCGGTCGCGGCCGGCGCCGAAGCCCTGTTCGGCGAGAAATATGGCGATGAAGTGCGGGTGCTCACCATGGGCGCCGATCTCGAAAACCCCAAACCTTATTCGGTCGAACTGTGCGGCGGCACCCATGTCCATCGCTTAGGGGATATCGGGCTCTTCACCATCTTGGGCGAAAGCGCCGTGGCGGCGGGCGTGCGCCGCATCGAGGCGCTGACCTCCGAGCATGCGCGCCGCTATCTGGCGGGCCAGGCCGGCATTGCGCGCGAAGCCGCCGCCGCCATCAAGACGCCGCTGGGCGAATTGTCGGCGCGGGTGACGCAGCTTTCGGAAGAGCGCCGCAAGCTGGAACGCGAACTGGCGGAAGCCAAGAAGCAACTGGCGCTGGCCGGCCCGTCCAGGGACGGCGGCGAGGACGGCGAAACCATTGCCGGCATCAAGACGGTGCTGAAAGTGGTGGAGGGCGTCTCGCCCAAGGATCTCAAGAGCCTGGCCGATGGCGCCAAGTCCCAGGTCGGCTCCGGCGTGGTGGCTTTCATTGCCTCCGCCGACGGCAAGGCGTCGATCGTGGTCGGCGTTACCGACGATCTGACGGCACGCATCAGCGCCGTCGATCTGGTGCGGGTGGCGGCGGAAGCCCTGGGCGGCAAGGGCGGCGGCGGCCGTCCCGACATGGCCCAGGCCGGTGGCCCTGCGGGCGACAGCAACGCGGCGTTGCAGGCGATTAAGGATAAGCTGGGCGAATTGGCGCCAGCCTAGCCTGCATCAAGCGATGATGTCGGGAAGCAGGCTGTTGTTGATCTCGGTGATCTCGTCCTTCAGCTGCAGCTTGCGCTTCTTCAGCCGCGACAGGGCGAGCTGATCGCCGCCACCGGTCAGGGCCATGGCGTCGATGGCGGCGTCGAGGTCGCGATGCTCCTGCAGCAACTGCGCCAGCTTGGCGCGGGCGGCGACTTCATCGGGCGCGGTCAGACCCATCAGGGTTTCCCCCTCCGGCCTTCGCTGGCTCGAGAGCCAGCTACGGCCACCTCCCCCGTCGCTGCGCTTCGCGCGCTGGGGGAGGCCTTCTTCTTGCGCCTGGACTTTGCGATGTCCTCGCCCCAGCGCTTCACGTCAGGCCAGTCGTAATCGAACAGGTCCAGCGCCCGCCCCACCGTCTGGTCGACAATGTCTTCCAGGGTGCGGGGTGCGGCATAGAAAGCCGGCACCGGCGGCAGGATCACGGCGCCCATTTCCGCCAGCGCGGTCAGGTTGCGCAAATGGCCCAGATGCAGCGGCGTCTCGCGCACCATCAGCACCAGCGTGCGGCGCTCCTTCAGGCAGACATCGGCGGCGCGGCTCAGAAGCGTGGTGGTGACGCCGGTGGCGATCTCGCTCATCGCCTTGACCGAACAGGGCGCCACGATCATGCCCATGGTCTTGAAGCCGCCGCTGGAAATCGGCGCGGCGATATCGTCGACGCCGTAGTGATAGTCTGCCTTGACGGCGACGGCCCTGGGTTTCAGCGCGGTTTCATAACCGATGGTCATTTCGGCAGGTCCGGTCATAACCAGGTGCGATTCTATCCCCAGCTCCCGGCAGGCTTCCAGCAGGCGGATGCCATAAGCCGCGCCCGAGGCGCCGGACATGCCGACGATCAGCCTTGACGTGACGCCTTTGGGGGTAACACCTTTGGCCGTCGTATCTTTTTTGGTGCCTGATCCCGCCATGGGCTTCTGGTTAGCATCCTTACGGCCCCGCGCGAAGGGGAAGTTCCGTCCGCCATCGTTAACCGAATTTGAGGATGACAGGCGGGGGTCATGGTGCTTTAATTTTGAGGCTTGGAAGCGGGCAAGTCCGCGAGCAGCGGACCGGCATCAACCGATGAGGTGAACGCATGGCGCTACAGGGACAAATCGACCACCTGTCCAACCAGCACAAGAAGATTGACGACATCATTGCCGCCGAACTGGCCAATCCCGACTGGGATGAGATGCGGGTTGCGGCGCTGAAAAAGCAGAAACTCCGGATAAAAGACGAACTGGAACGCTTGCGCCGCAGCGTCCATTGACTCTTT
>DATFFI010000034.1:0-37393 GCA_035250225.1 Rhizomicrobium sp.
TTGCGCTTTGGCGTCCGCCAGCGCAGCAGCGGCGATGACGCCCCGCCAGCCATTGCCCGCGGCGAACCCCGCCGCAAAGATAAGCGCCGCCGCCGGCAGCGCCCAGCGGCTGGCGACCAGCCGCGCCAGCAACGCCATCACTTGCGCCCGCCCGGCAGCCAGCCCGCCAGCACCTGCATCACCACGCCCAGGGCGCCGTCACGCGCCTTCTCGATGGTGGTGAAGATAAAGGCCGAGCCGACGAAAGCGCCCAGCGCCACAAAGGCGGCGGCAAAAGCGAAGTCGGGGCGAAAGCCCAGGATCAGGATTCCCGCCACCACCAAAGCGGGGACGCAGAAGAAATCGCTCAGCGCCTTCCTGGCATCGAAGCGGCCGGCGCGCGGATCGGGCGAGCCGTCGGGCAGCTTCAGCGCATCGGGATAGAACCAGTGCCGCCAATGGCTCATCGTCACCAGCGTGGCGATCAGCAGCATGGCGGCGATATCGCCCTGGTGACGGTTGAGATAGCCGACCAGATCGAAGCCTTGCTGTGTGTCATGCATGGAATTGTTCTCATCAAGGGCGGTCATGGATTGCTCATTGGCCGGAAGACGGTGGTTTGCTAGGAATACGTCATGACGCGACAGCATCTTGGCTTCCTGCTCTGGGGCACCAGCCTCCTGCTGCTCGTGCTCGGCTGGGGCCTTGCCAACGAAGGATGGCTGCCGGAGGCATGGCGCCTGCCCGGCATGGCCCTGTTCGGGCTTTCGCATGTGGCATGGGGCTTCGCCCTCTGCCGTCCCTGGCTGATGTCCATGATCGTGTTTCCGCCGGCTGGGGCGTCTCCCGAAACGGAAGCACCGAAAACGCCCACGGGTCCGCTCGACCCGTCCCGCGCGGCTGAGCCCGATCCCGGCTATGCCTTCCCCATCAACCGCCTGCCCGAAGCGGTGCAGGATCTCGCGTTTGTCGTGTCGATGACGCTGATGCTGGCCTTGATGGTGCGTGGACTGGTGCTGTTCATCCAGCTTGTCGAAAGCGCGCCGGATTGGACGCTGTGGTATTTCTGGGCGCCATTGATGCATGTGACGCTGGGTTGGGCGCTGGCCCGGTTGGAAATCATCTGGCGCCTGAGACGGCAAGGTTACGCGCCGCCGGACGGCTTCTAGCGTCCCGCGGCAGGTTTCTCGCGCGGCGGCAGATCCAGTCCCGGCACCGGCACCAGCCCCAGGATGGCGCCATTGGGATCGATATTGCCCAGGATGCCGGAGGTCCATTTCTCCGTCTGCGCCGCGGCGCTGCTATGGCGGGCCTTGCCCGCAAGGCGCGCGAGCGGCGGCACCGCCCCGCCCCAGCCAAAGCCGCGCATGCTGATAGGCATTGTGCGGTGTGTCATGCATGGAGTTGTTCTCGTTACGGGCTATGCTAGGTTTTGGCGATGACGCAATGGCGCAAATATCTACTCGGGGGGACCAGCTTTCTGATCCTCGCCATCGCCTGGGGCATGGGCTATGCGAACTGGCGCCTGCCGCCGGGTTGGCAGATTCCCGTCCTGGTGATTTCGGGCCTGATGCTGATTGGCTGGGGCTTTGTCTTCTGGGGACGATGGCTGGCAGCCGGCATCGAATGGCCCACCCGGCACGCATCCGAAATGCCTCCGGAAGACGCGCCGCAACCGGATCCGCCGCAGGCCGAACCGGCTCGTCCCTACCCCTTTCCCATCAACCGCCTGCCTCTGGCCGTGCAGGATCTTGCCTTTGTCCTGCTGGTGACCCTGGCGCTGGTGCTGGTCGTCCAGGCTTACGGGCTGTACCGGTCCGCGATGGAGAGCCTGCCAAGGTCGTTCGACCATTACATCTTGTTGCCGATCACGCTCACCGGCGTGGGATACTTGCTGGCAAAGCTCGAAATACGATGGCGTCTGTGGCGGCTGGGCTATGTGCCACCGAAGGACTTCTAGCGCGACACGGGCTTGTAGGGCGGCGGCCCGTCGAACAGCGGCAGCGGCACCAGCCCGCCCACCGGACCGTTGGAGGGCAGCGCGGGCGCCTGATGGAGAGCGTCCTTGCCGCCGGGATGTTGCGTCTTCTGCATATTGTGCCTCAACAACGGCTGCGATGGATTTCAGGCCTTTACGTCAAGAATGCGGTCCCGCGCCGCCGCCATGGCGCGGCGCACACCGGGGCCGGTGACCAGGCAGCCATGGCTGGCGTCGTTGGCGTCATTGTCGCCATGGATGCGAAACAACGAACGGCCGAACACCTCCGTGCCGGGCAGCGGTTCCAGATTCATGCAAACCGGTCCCAGCTTCGGATGCGCATACGCCGCGCCGAAGCGATATTTTCCCGGCGGCAAGGGACCCTTGCCTTTCGCGTGCACCAGGGCGGGATTGTCGCGCCCCTCGCCGCGGCCGCTATAGCCGGTACCGCGCAAGGCGCCATTCTCGGCGATAACGCCGGTGGAAATGGTGTAGGTCCACATCAATACGCCTGATACGGCAGCGGCAGAACGCCAGCGATCGGTCCATTGGCTTCGATGCGTCCCAGCAGGCCCTCAACCCGGCCCGCGGTTTTCGCGGCGTCGCGCACCCCGCCGCCGTCATGCGCCATGCTGGAAAAGCCCTTGCCGGCCAACATGCGGCTACGATCGGAATCGATCTCCATCGTCGTCTCCTGAAAAGATGCTGGTGACTGCGCCGGCTGCGGCGGCAATTGCGCGCAGGAGGCCCGGCCGAGATCCGGGCGGCGCAGCCGAAACCGCCACAGTGACGATCCCGCCTGTCAGGCCGCCGACATGCCCTTCAGCTGCGCCGCCCGCTATTCGCGGTAGCCAACGCAGAAACCACGATCGTTGATGATGCCGCCGGCGTCGTAGCACTTATCGATGACAAAGAGCCATTTGTGGCAGTAAGCGCCGGCGGCAAAGCTCAGTCCGGCTATCGCCAAAACCGCCAGGATGCGAAACTTCTTCATCAATAGCCTTTGGGCGCCGCCAGTCGTTGCCGTTATGGTATAAGTAGATATTCCTGTCAGCTCGTCAACGGCCGTCTGGACTGCGGCGCCCATGGCGTCTGCGGCCCGATCACCGCCGGCTGCAGCGGATCAGGGGCAGGCAGCGCGCTCTGGGCGGCGCGCTGGTTTTGCGCGGCCAGCGCCGTCTCACGCAACAGCTGCAGCCGCCGCTGGTGCTCGGCGATGCTGTTGTCCAGGCTGCCGGCCAGTTGCGGCCGGCCCTGGAAGTAAGCGGAGGCATCGCGCAAGGCCGAACCGAACAGGCCCAGCCGCTCGGCCGCGGTCTGGCCTTGCGGCGGATTGTAGTTGATCAACCCGCCCAGCCAGCTTGTACCTTGTTGAAGCGGGATGGACGCGCGCTCGATACCGGTTTGCGGCAGGCCATAATCGGACATCAGGCAGTCTCCAGACGGGAATAGTCGACACGATAGAAGCCGTCGCGTCCCAGATGGACGGCGTGCGGATCGGTCTTGAGGATTTCCTGGGCGATGACGCCTTCATGGCGCACATCCTCCGGCTCCCACAGATAGCGGAACGAAACCCAGCGCCGCCCATGGCTGTCATGGCGCAGGGTTTCGACATCGGTCTTCAGATCGCCATCCGAGAAGGAAAGCCCCATGGCGCCCAGCCCCTGCCCCAGCGCGCCCAGCCCGCCCAGGATGCCCATGAGGCCGCCGCCGGTCTTTTCCGTGCCGCTGCCGCTGGTGTTGGAGGTGGTGGTCTGCTGCACCGGGATCAGTCCCAACGCGGAATTCAGCATCTGCTGCTCGGCCATGGGGAATTGCTGCTGGCGCAGATATTCCTGGTAGTCGGCATTCAGGCCCGCCTGCGCCAGCGCCTGCTGCGCATCGCCGACACTGCCCAACAGGCCGGCGCGGGTGACGGCGTCGGACAGGCCGGCATTGTTCAGGCTGACCAATTGCCCCGCCGCGTTCAACCCAAGACCGTACGCCGCCAGGGCATTGTCGATATCGCCCTGCGCTGCCGCCCGCGCCGCTTCGGCATTGAATTGCCGCGCACTCATCTCGGCATTCTGGTTGGCCAGCATGGCCTGCTGGCCCAGATTGGCGTTGAGCGTATCGGCGCTGAGCCGGTTGCCCGCATTGAAGCGGGCGGCGTCATTGTCGGAGGCCTGGTTGGCCAGCGCCGCCGCCTGCGCCAGGCTGGCATTGAACTGGCCGGCATTCAGCGCATTGCCGGCATCGAAGCGCGCCAGTTCGTTGCGGGCCGCCTGGTTGGCCAGCGCGACCTGCTGCCCCAGATTGGCGTTGAGCGTATCGGCGCTCAGCCGGCTTTCGGCATTGAAGCGGGCGGCGTCATTCTGCGCCGCCTGGTTGGCCAGCGCGGCGGCCTGGCCCAGATTGGCGTTGAACTGGCCGGTGGCGATGTCATGGGCGGCGTTGCGCTCGCGGGCAGCGTTCAGCGCCGCCTGATTGGCCAGCGTCACCTGCTGCCCCAGATTGGCGTTCAGCGTATCGGCGGCAAACCGATTGCCGGCGTTGAACTGGTCCGTTTGGAAGCGGCGGTCGATATCGGCCATCGCCATATCCTGCGACCGGACGAAATTCTCCCGATTCAAACCGGCAAGGGCGTCCAGCGTGTTGCGGTCATAGGCTTCGCCCGTAGCAGCATCCAGCACCGCCGACCGCGAGCCGCCAAAGGCGTTGGCGGCACTGGCCTTGCGGGCATTCTCGGCCAGGGCGATCCGACGGGCCCGTTCATTGCCGGCGATGGTGCGGTCGATCACCGCTTCGGTGAAGGGATTGGCATAGGCCGACAGGTCCGTGCCCGCCAACTGCCCGGCCGTGATGCGTTCGGCGCTGACCGGCGCCTCGCGCGCCGCGCTTGCGGCATCGATCACAGGCGCATTCAAAGCCGATTGCGGCGCGATGGTGGCGGCCGCCATCCGCTCCGCCGTCACCGGGCCGTGGGCGGCCGCAAGGGCAACATCGGTCGCGCCGGTCTGCACCGGCGCCTGGGCGGCGACGCGCGAGGCAGCGACACCCTGGGCAGCGACCGGCGCTGCCCCCGTCACCAGCGGCGCGGCGATGTTCGCAACCGGCAGCGAAGCGGGCCGGTAGCGCAGCATGTCCTGCACCGCCGTGGAGGCATTGGTCAGCGCCGTCCGGCCGCCGCCATCGGCGGCGATGCCGGCCAGCATCTCCTGCGTCTTGATCTGGGTAGGCGTAAAGCCGGTGGTGAGCGTGCCGTCATAGGCTTTGAGCCTGCCCGCATTCGCCTTCGCCCGCGCGTAATTGTCTTCCAGCAAGGCGAGCTGGCGCGGATCGATGCTGTTGCTGCTGGTGCTGGTTTCCTGCTTCGTGGTTTTCGTGGATCCGCCGGACATGGCTTCCTCGCAATGGACCATGGCCGGGCGGCGAGCATACGAGCACGACCGCCCTTCCTGCCTGCGGCACGAAGTCGGACGGCCAGCTCGCGGCCGGCGATGGCAAGGTGTTGGTTAGTCTTCAATCATCGCAAAGCCGCGATGGCCACGCGGGACCTATCGAGGAACGTAGGGGCGAATAGGTTCGCGATCCCGCACAATTTCCCAAAACTCGCTGAGATGCTCCAGCCTTTCATCCGTCATTTTCGCGCGGCAGGCGGAGGCCTGGGTCCTCGCCTCGGTACCGCCCCACTCCTGGAAGATATAATTGCAATGCGAATCCCTGTAAGCCAGATAATCGCGTTGCGATTTCACGAGCACCGACCTGGCCGGCTCCTCGGACTTGGCCAGCAGCTGCTTGTAAAGCGCCGCCACGCGCTGGTCTTTTCGGGCCGTCTCCTGGTTCTCGCATATCGATGCGGCCTGATCGTTGGCGCCGGCCTTGTTCAGGCAGGCTTCAAAGGCGCTGACAGGCTTTCGGGTCGGCGCAGGCTTGTTGCCCTGGGCCAGGGCAGAGGCTGAAACCGCCATAGCCAATATGGATACGCTCAGCAACCGCACGATCATTTTTCGCCCCTATTCGCGATACCCCAGCCTACCACGCGCGTCCTTATGCTCAAAGCGATAGCGATTGAGCAGAGAAGGCAGGTTCTTCGGCTTGTTCTTGAGCGTCTTCACAAAACCCGCCCGCCGGTCATAGATCAGGTCGAGCGCGGCGATGTTGAAATCCGGCGTCCCCGGACCGGCCAGGATTTTCGCGTTGTTGATTCCGTCGGACAGGATGGACGTGGCGCCACTACCGCCATGATTGACCGCGGCCGACCAGGCGGCGTCCCGGATGGCCTGGGGCTGGCTGTCGATGTCCACGCCCGTCCGCTTCAGCACGCGCGCCACCACCGGGTCGTAATGGGTTCGCTGGATATAGGCATGCTGCGCGTCGAAGAAGCCTTGCGGATCCTCCTTGGCGATGGCTTGCCAGGTCTTGCCGAAGTCTCCCCCGCGCAAGGTGGGGTCTTGCCCCTTGAAGCGGTCGGCCCAGCGCGCGCCCTCATGCTGCAGGAATTTTTGGGGTTGCCCCCTGTTGCTGGCAAGCTGGTAGGCGCCATAGGAAACGCCGCCCTCGTCGTCCTTGCCGGTGGAAACTCGCGCCGCCGCCCTAGCTTCCTGCCCCGGCCTGGCGCTGGTTTCATACTTCATGGAAAGCGCCCCCAGCCGCGCGGCCGGCCGCGACGAGACCGGCGAGAGCGGCGCCACACCCAAAAGCCCGCCGGCAGGATCGGGCCCCTCGTCCGGCGGCACAGGGATGATTCCGGCGCGTTGTCCCATGGGCGGAATATTCCTGATGAACATCTGCATCTCCCGTTAGCAATTCAAATCCTTGATCATGGCGATATGGGCCAGGCGATAGCCGTGGCTTTGCGTCACCCGCTCCCAGCCCTTGCGGCCCAGGTCCATGATGCCGTCACAGCCCTGTGCGCGGGAAAAGGCGCAGCATGTCCTGTACCGCGCCGGAAGCATTGCGCAGCGCCGCGTGGCCGCTGCCATCGGCGGCGATGCCGGCCAGGATGTCGTGCGTCTTAAGCTGGGTTGGGGCAAAGCCGGCGGTGGCAAGCTGGCGCGGATCGATGGGTTGCTGGTGGTGCTGTTCTCTTGGGTGTTGGTGTTGGTCGTGGTGTCGCCGGACTGAGCGACTCCTGCGATAAAAGTTGCGATTGCCCGGGGCCTGCCTGCTGGCTAGGCTGGCCGCATGGGGGAAAATGGTCCGGTCACGGCGCCGAAGCGGCGCGAAAGCCTGCCCGCGAAACTATGGCGCAATCGCGTGGCGATCCTGTTGTGGGGAACGCCGCTGCTGCTATGCGACCTCGTCTGGCGCACGGGCTGGGTTCACACCATCGGCGTACAAGGCGATCCCGGCTGGTGGGGCCTGCTTATGGCGGCCGGCCTTTTGCTGCTGGCGGCCTGGTTTCATTTCTTCTATGTCACCCGGCAAGACAATTACCGGGAACTGATCGCGGCGGGGAAGATAAACCCGCCGGAAGTGGCGGCGGCGATCACAGCGGTAAAGTTGAAACCCAAAAAGAAGAAATGGGACAGCGCCCGCGACGATATCTGGAAAGCCCTGGAGCCAAAGGAGTTTGGCAAGCCAGATCCCGGCTATGGCCGCCGCGTCAACTGGGCGCCGCGCCCCTTGCAGGGCCCGCTTTTCTTTCTCTGGCTTCTTCTGCTGTTACTCGCCGCGGTGCTGGCGATGCAATTGGTCAGCAACCTGCTGGACCGAATGCACGAGGAAGTGACGATCCATTTCGGCGGGCTTGCCCTGGGCTGGCTTCTGGGCGCACTGACATCGGGTTTCGTGATCGAAAGGCGGCACAAGCGGATATGGGCAGAAATACGGGCCGCGCAGCCGGGATCGGGCGGCGCAGGATTTATGGATGAACCTAGCGGGCGGGTTCGCGATCCCGCACAATTTCCCAGAATTCGTTGAGTTCTTTCAGCCTTTCTTCCGTCATCCGCGAACTGCAGTCGGAGGCGAGGAGATACGCCTCCGTGCCGCCCCATTCCGCCGCAAAGTAATCACAGCGCGATTCGCGAAATGCCAGATAGTCGCGTTGCGACTTCACGAGAAACGACTTGGCCGGCTCCTCGGATTTGGCCAACAGCTGCTTGTAGACGGCATTAACCTGCCGATCTCTCCGCGCCGTTTCTTCGTTGCCACATATCGCCATCGCGCGGTCCACCATTCGGGCCTTCTCGATGCAGATTTCATAGGCGGTCTTGGGTTTTGCGGGCTTGCGGCCCTGGGCGGTCGCACCGGATGCCGAAACCACCACTGCCAGCAACGCCATGCACAGCACCCGCGCGATCATATCCGCCCTCAAATTTTATCGCTGGTTCAGCTTAGCACGAGCGTCCTTGCGCTCCAAACGGTAGCGGTTCAGCAGGCTCGGCAAGTCCTTGTCCTTGGCCATGTATTTGTTCACATGCCGCGCCCTGCCGTCATAGAGCTTTCCGAAACGGTCAGATGTCCAGGTCCTTGATCATGGCGATATAGGCCAGGCGATAGCCGCGGGGTTGCGTCACCCGCTCCCAGCCCTTGCGGCCCAGGCCCATGATGCCGTCACAGCCCTGTTCGCGGGCGAAGGCACACAGCGCCGGCTCGATCTCGTCCAGCAATTCGGCAAGATCGCCGCCGCCATGCATGACGGTGAGAATCTTGCGCCGCTGGAATTCGGTGATCTCGGTAATGGCGGCGGCGGCGCGGCCGGCCCAGAACTGGTAGCGGCCGCAGGCGAGCAGCCGCTCGACATCGTCAATCGTCTCGACACCCGGCCCGGTGGCGATGGCGGCTTCGATCCAGGGGCGGCAGCGGGACCAGCTTTCTTGTGTGCCCACACATACTACCTGTCATGGCCCGGCTTGCCCGGGCCATTCAGGGCCACGAGCACCGACGCTGGTTGCCCTGGATGGCCCACGTAAAGTGGGCCATGACACCTTGTGTTTATTCGTGAACTACAACCCCAGCGCCTGCAGCACATCGCGATGCCCGGCCGAACGCTCGGGAAAGAAGCGCAACATCGTGCCGTCGGTGCGCACCGTCACCATGCGGGGTGCATCCTCGCCCAAGGCCGGAAAGACGAAAGCCGCCTCGGAGCCGCCGTTATGGACAAAAGTCAGGCTGGACAGCGGCAACGCGGTCAACGGAATTGATTTCATCTTGCGGCTCTGCTCAATTTCTTGCGCTGTGTTCGGGAGGAAAGACCTTTGCCCAGGGCTGACGTGGTCCTTCTACCTCCCATGTTGCTGGCGATAGCGTGGATGTTCTTTCGCCGTTCCTGGCGCGCGCCCCGGCAGGGCTATCTCGAGGTCCGGGACCTGCGGATCGACCGGGCCGACAATCCCGCCATGTTCAAGATCGCGGTTTACCTGAATTATGCCGTCGGCCTGGCGTTCGTCGCGGGGGCGGCTGGCGTGGTGATATCGGCCTGGCTGGAAGAGTGAGCGCTACAAGGCCACCGCCGCCAGCACGCCGGCATTGCTGACCGTCAGCGCAAAGCGCGTGCCGTCGGGCGAGACCAGCACCAGCCGCCGCCCTTCGATCACCACATCGCGCGTCAGTTTCTGGTTGTTGCGGTCCTCGCGCTCCAGCGCGGCGCGCAATTCGGCTTCGTTGCGAAAGTCATAAGCCGGCATCGGCTTGGGCAGGATCACCGAAGCCCTCCCGTCACCAGCTCCAGCCGCGGCTCGCCGATGCGCCAGGGCGCGTTGGCGACGCCGTCGAAGCGAATCTTGATCTGCCGGCCACCAAACCTGAGGTCGGTGCGCCGCGCCAGCGTGTAAGGCCCGAAGCTGGTTTCTTCGCCATCGGGCTCGAATTTGATGCGAAAGCTGGCGCTGACCTCGCCCAAAGTACGGTCGTCCGGCAACAGCGCCTGCGCATAGGCGATGCTATCGCCATTGCCCAGCTCGAGCGGCCCACCTTCCAGGAAGGGCATGACGCCGTCATAGGCATAGCCGACTTCATGCTCATGGACGGCGCCGGCCGCATCGACCCGCAAGGGATACTGCATCACCCCGGCATCGATGCCGCACAGCCGCGCCATGCTGCCGATGGTCCAGTGGTTCTCGCGGAAGCTCCAGGTGACGAAGCGGTCGATTTCCAGGCTGCCGCCGGACGGATAACGCCAGGTGACTTCGCCGAAAGCGGCGCTGAGTTCGCAGGTCACTTTCGACAATTGCTGCCGGTTGATGTCGGCAAAGACATGGTCCCAGACCTCGCAGGGCAAGGGTGCGACAAAGCCGTTATAGAGCCAGAAATTGTTCGCCCCCATCCACACCGCCTGGGCATCGATGGCGATGGCGGCACCTCTGGAGACCGCGCCGCAGCCATCGGCCAGCTTGTCGAAGCGATAGACCAGCTCGTCGCCGGTATAGCTGGCCAGCCAGGCGCCCAGATCGGTCAAAAGGATATTGCCGCCGCGTACCTTGAGCCCCTGCAACAGCCTGCCATTGGTCTGCAAATCGAAATCGCCGGCCTGGTTGGTGGCGTCAGGCGTCCAGACTGTATTGTCGCGCTGGTCGCTCCATTTGACGCGGCGCGGATTCAGTTCCGCCGCCAGCGCCATCAGGATGCCTTCCTGCGTCACCAGCAACGCCGCGGCGCTGGGCGCATTCTCCACCGCCGCCGCCGGTTCGTCCGGGTCCAGCGCCCACTCATATATAATGCCGTCCTGCGCCATGACGCCGATCAGCTTCTCGCCCCAGCTGTCCAGGCTCCACATGCTGGCTTCCTGCACCTGGCTGGTGTCGGGGCGCGGCACGCCGTACTCATCCTCGCCATACGCGCCACCGCCATAGCCGCCCGCCGCTTGCGCATCCGCCCGGCCCGCGGTGAAACCGTCGGGGGTGATGTCGCTGACCGTGCCGCCGCGCGTCATGGCGAACAGGCGCGCATGCGTGCCGATCGCGGTCCAGGCGGTGCTGTTGTTGGCGGTCCAGGTCAGGATGGCGCGGGCTTTTCCGGGATCGGAGGGCAGCGCCGCCTTGCTGCGCCAGCCGCCCACCGGCTGGATGGTGCCGGCGATAAAGCGCACCAGATTGCCGTCATGCCAGCGGCCTTTGCTCTGATACGCGGTGCCGGCGCGATAGATTCCCGGCGGCAAACGGATGGGAACAAGCGCCATGCGTCAGATCCAATCGAAAATCACGTATAGTGGAATTGAACGCGGCCGACAGCTCCAAAGCCGCCGAAGCCAGTATGTTCATTTGATCCGCCGCCGCCGCCACCACCGGGGGCCGTACCATTCCCGCTCAAGCCACCTCCGCCACCACCATTCGCACCGCTGCCCCCATCCCCGCCATCTTGCCCATTGTCACCACTGGTGTTGGTGTCACCACCTGATCCTGAGCCACCTGCACCTCCTGACCCGGGAGAGCCAGCACTCGCATTGCCGCCGTTTGAACCGACATTACCGGCTATACTGTAAGACCCCGCCGCAACGGTGCCGCTGGAAGTGCTACTGCTGCCAACACCAATAGCTGCGTAGGCTAAGGTCCCACCCCAGTCCGAAGGACTGACAGCCATTGTCTTAATAGCCTGGCCGCCACCCCCACCACCCCCGCCAATCTGGTCACCATTAGGCAATCCACCATCTCCGCCCGCGCCCCATGCACTGATGACAACCTGGCTGGCTCCTGAGGGGATGGTGTCATTACCGCTTCCACTATCGTAGTTGCGCGTGACAGGTGAAAAGGCCGTCTTCCCGTAGAAATCTGCAGGAAAGACCACAGAGCCAGACCCGGAATAAAGGATGAGGGTCTTTACGTCGGCGTCAGAAGCTGCGCCTGCGATAATCACTTGCGTACCGGGTCTACCCAACTCAGTCGCGACATCGCGCGGAGCCGAACCCCCAGTAAGAGTGAGCGTACCGGAAGCCGCCAGCGTCACTTGGACAAGCCCTTGACGATTTCCCAAAGCACCGCGACCAGGCCGTTATAGTTGACGGATTTGATGCCATCCGGGCCAGTCTCAACAAGTTCCGGGAATACCGCTTCAACCTCTTGCGCCATGACGCCAATGGACGGCCTGCCGCTGTTTTTCCAGTTGAAGCGATAACCGGAAATCGCCAGCAGGTGGGCGACCGTTGGCACAACCGGCACAATATCCGTCTTTTTCGTCCGATCCGAAGTCGCGGTAAAACCGACCGCCGTATAGCTGTTGCCGGTATTGAGCGCATTGGCGGTGCCCGCCGTAGTGGCGCTGGTCGCCGTGGCGGCGTTGCCGGAACAGGATGAAGAGGTAGCGGCGTTGCCGGTGACATTGATACCCCAGGTGCCGCTCGCGCCTGTTCCGTCAGCCTTGGGAGCGCCAACAGTGTTATAGCTCACCGTCAACGCACCCGAGCCGTTGAACGTCGAACCGCTGGCGCCGCCGCTGCCGCCATTGTTGAACGTTACCGAGTTCGACACTTGGCCGGCGCTTGAGGCGCTGGTGGCGCTCGTCGCCGTCGCCGCATTGCCAGAGCAGGAAGACGACGTGGCGGCATTGCCGGAAATGCTGATGCCCCAGGTGCCCGAGGCGCCGGCGCCGCTGGCCGAAGGCGCGCCGACACTGTTGTAGCTGATGGTCCGCGCGGCGCTGCCATCGAAGGTCGAACCGCTGGCGGCGCCCGAGCCGCCATTGCTGAAGGTCAGCGCGCTGGCGACGGCACCGGCGGAGGTCGCCGTGGCGGCATTGCCCGAACAGGCGCCCGCTATCGTGGCCGTGGCCGCGTTGCCCGAACAGGCGGACGCGGTCGTCGCCGTGGCGGCGTTGCCGGAACAGGCGGCGGCGGTCGTCGCGCTGGCCGCGTTGCCGCTGATGCTGATACCCCAGGTGCCGGACGCACCGGCCCCCGACGCCGAAGGCGCGCCCACACTATTATAGCTGACGGTCAGCGCGCCCGAGCCGTTGAAGCTGGAGCCGCTGGCCCCGCCGCTGCCGCCATTGTTGAAGGTGACGGCATTGGCGAGTTGCGCCGCGGTCGTGGCGGTGGCGGAATTTCCCGAGCAGGCACCGGCCGTCGTTGCGGTTGCGGCATTGCCGGAAATGCCGATGCCCCAGGTGCCCGATGCGCCGGAGCCGCCGCGGGAAGGAACATCCAGGCTGGTCCTGGCGCCGCCGGCGTCGGACGCACCGGTGCCACCCCTGGCGAGCGGAACCAGGCCGGAAAGAGTCGACGCGCCGAAATCCAGCGTGAAGCCCACTCCGGTGGTGCCGGCCGTCAGAGTGCCAAGGCCGGTGATGCCGCCATAACTGCCCGACAAACGGCCGGCGGGCACCGTGCCCGACGAAAGATTGCCGGCATTCAGGGCGTCGGCATTGGCCTTCACCCGCGCATCGATGGCGATGATGGTGGTGTTGAGCGTCTCGCCCCAGGTGTCGGCCGAGGCGTTGATGGTGGGATAGGCCCAACCGTAATTGGGCGTCACGGCTTCGGGCATGGGGACTCCGGATCAGGCAGCTTGGTAGGGCGTCAGGCGTCGGCCGCGTGCCGGAATTCAGGCAGCGTCTTGAGCCAGGCATAGATCTTGGCGAGATCGGGCGCCCCGTCGGTCAGCACGCTGCCGACCTTGTCCTTTGGCACGCGCCGCGGCTGCTGCTCCACCAGGGGAACGATCTTGCGGAATTCCTCGGCCGCCGCCTCGAACGCGATCTGATGCAGCTTGATGGCGCGCACGAGTTCGGCCTCGCCATTCTTGCCGGGGTCGCCTTGCAACGCGTCATACTGCGCCTTGAGCATCCTGCCTTGCGCTTCCAGCACCTGGAACTTCGCCCTGGCCTCGGAAAAAGCGCGGCGGGTCTCGCTGCTGGCAAAGGTGGCGGTATGCACATCCACCACCTCGTCCAGCCGCTGGAAGGCGGCTTGCGTCACCATGACATAGACCCGGGCCGGCGGCAGGCCGAGCGGCAGCGGGAAATCATTGATGAGGGCCATGATGCTTCTCCTGAAAGGCCAATCTTGAAGGCGTGTCTTAGAGACCGGCTTGGGCGAGGCGGCTTTCGATGGCCGCCAGGCGTTTGGCGGCGCCAGCGATGAACGGCTTGACGCTGTCGTCCGCCCATCCGAGCAATTCGGAGGTCGCGACGAGATTCTTCATATAGGCGATGCTGTAGGCGATGCTTTCGCTGCCGTCGGGCATGGCCTGCACCAGGCCGGGGCTGATGGCCTTGAC
This sequence comes from Rhizomicrobium sp., assembly GCA_035250225.1. Taxonomy (GTDB): domain Bacteria; phylum Pseudomonadota; class Alphaproteobacteria; order Micropepsales; family Micropepsaceae; genus Rhizomicrobium. The sequence goes on from DATFFI010000034.1 coordinate 14,089, forward strand.
GCGGTCCGTCACCAGGCCGAGCTGGCGGGCGGCGCCTTCGCCGCGCCGCAGGAACTCGTCATAGAGATAATAGGTCTCTGCCGCCTGCCCCAGCCGCTTGACGTCATCCCATTGCGGCCCGGCAGGCGCGAAATCGAACTTGCGCGACCGCATCGAAATGGCGCCATAGGAATTGTTGGCATTGGTGACGTTGCCGTCGCCGCGGATGACGAGACGGGACGTGCCCTGGTTGATGCAATGCAGGAAATTGAAGCTGGTGGCCGTCGCCTGCTGCGTCGCTTCCAAATCCAGGATATGGTTGTTGTAGCTGCTGCTGGTGGCGATGAGCTTCGCCAGGCGGTCATTGTCCGAGCGCAGGACCGAGAATTTGGCCCCATCCTGGGCGGCGGTGGTACCGATCACGAACCGGCCGGAATTGTCGAACCGCGCCGCCTCGGCGCCGGTATTGTGGTTGTAGAGCGTCAGGCCGTCGCCGACGCCGTTGCTGGTGCCAAGTTCCCATTTCAGCGTGCCGCCCCGCTTGAGGAAGAGGCCGGACCCAAGGGGGCCGTCCATCGCGACATAGCCGTAACTGTCGGTGGCGGCGACACTCAAAACGCCGTGATTGCTGATGTAAGGCCCGGCGATATTGACTGTGGTATTGGCGCTCGCGCCGTAGAAGCAGGCTTTGCCGTCATTCTTCAGGCTCAGCGCGCTGGTCGGGCTGATGGTGGCGCCGCCACTGCCGGGCGCGGCGACCAGGAAATCGGCGCGGCCCTGGTTGAAATGAACCCAGGAGGCATAGTCCCCGGCTTCATACTGGAAACTGCCCGAGCCGGTGCCGCGCATATTGTAGCCGAAGGACGGATAGTCTCCGACACCCCGGCCCGCAATGAAGCCCGAACCGATGCGGGCCCAGTTGCCGTTGTTATAGTTGTAGTTGACGGCGAGATAGTAATTGCTCGATGTCGCGCCCAGCAGGAACTGTCCCCCGCTGGTGACGCGGGCCAGTTCGACGGCGCCGCTGCCGAAGACCCGGATACCGCTGTCGCCCGCCAGCGTCAGGGTGCCGATGGCGCGCAGGCCGAAATCCAGCGCCGAAAGCGAGCTGCTGGTCGTCTGCTTCGCTGAGCCCATATAGCCGATCTGCGCGCCATTGACGTCCCAGGTGTGATAGAGCCCGTCCGTGTCCGTGGTCTTCCAAAAGGCGTTGCTTTCAAAGCCGCTCAGGACCGACAGCGCATAATTGCCGTTCGGCGCCGCGCCGATGCCGAGTTTGCCGTGGAACAGCATGTCGGCGCTGCCGGGCACCATCGACAGGGCATAGGAACCCGCCGCATTGTACAGCGTGTAGTCATAGATGGAGCCGGCGACGGCCCAGAAACTGAGGCCGGTGGCGGCCTGCTTTCCCGCGGTGCCGGGCGCGCTCAATGACGTATTGGTGTTGAATTTGAGCTCGCCGGTGAAGATGGCGCTGCCGCCGATGCTGGGCGCCGTGCCCAGCACCAAACTGCCGGTGCCGGTGCGGCCGGTGACGTTCGTGCCCCAGGCGGCGAGCGTTCCGCCCAGCGTCAAGGTCTTGCCGCTGCCGACATTCAGGCCGGTCGAAGTACCGGTGCCGTCGGATTTGAAAATCCCATCCAGCGTGTCGAAATCGGCGTTAAGCTTGCCGCCCCATGTGTCGATGGAGGCGCCGGGCTCGGGCTTGGTCAGATTGAGATTGGTGGTGAAGGTATCGGCCATTCACTGCGCCTCCCAATCCGTCATATCGTTGCTTTGCGGCGTCCAGCTTTCGGCCGGTGTGCTGTCCGGCGTCCAGACATCGGTGACGCCGCTTTCCGGTTGCCAGACCAGGCCGCGCAGGAAAGCAGCGGCTTGCCCGCTGATGCTCAGTGCGCCCTGCCCTGCTTGCAGCAGAAGAGACGCGGCAAGTGCGGCTTCCTGTCCGGCAAACGCATAAGCGCCACAGGCGGCACCCAGCATCGCGGCCCATAGCGTCTGCGCCATCTGGCCGCTGAGTGCAAAACCGCCCTGCGCCGCGGTGACCAGGAAGGCGGCAATCATGTTTGCCGCCTGGCCGCTCAGCGCCAGCCCGCCCTGCGCCCCGCCCAGCAGGAAGGCCGCCGGCGTGGCCGCCGCCTGGCCGCTGACCGCCACGCTGCCTTGCGCCCCGGCCTCGCTATAGTCGGTGGAGGCCGAGAAATTGCCGCCGCCATAGGCGCCGCTTTCGAACGCCCGCCCCACTATTGCGCCTGCAGGATGCCGTTCACCGCATCCAGATCGACGGTGAAGCTGTCGCCGCTGGCGAGCGTGATCGAAGTGCCCCGATCCCACCAGCCGATCAGGGGATCGGCCGGTGAGGTCGGCGTGTCATTATAAAGGATGGCGTAGCGGAACGGCCCCACCGTGCCCGACGCCGTCCAGGTCACGTCATTGCCGGTCAGCTTGCCGACGCCGCCGGTTTGCGAATAAACCCGCCCCGCAATCGTGGCCCCGCCGGCGCTGTAACCATTGCCGGCGCCGATTTCGGTGATGTCGCTCTTGATGGCGTTGCCGATGGCCGGCGCGCTGTTGCTCAGCATGATCTTGAGCGTGTCGGCATTGAGGTTATGGACCGCCCGGCCCAGATCCTGAACGAACTGGTTGAACTTGTTGTAGGCTGCCATCGGCATTTTTCCCTGGAATGCCGCAAGGAACCGGTTGGTTTCACGGCTGGGTTGACGTTAGCGGCAGCGCGGAGATGGACGCCGTTCCGCCGACCCTGTAGTTTCCCCATGGGGCGCGGACATCGATCCGCCGGGATGCTTAACAAGCCCGACTGTGATGCCTCGTCATCAGGCTGGGAAACTCAAGAATGAAGATTCAGGCTATCGCGGCCATCACCGCGATCGGGGCGGCTTTATCGGGCTGCGGAACCATCACGCAGGGCACGTCGCAGGACATCACCATCGTCAGCAATCCGCCGGGCGCGCAGTGCAGCATCACCCGCGAAGGCCAGACCGTGGCCTCGCTGATGAAGACGCCGGGCACCGTGAAGGTGGACAAGACCAAGCATGACATGCTGCTGACCTGCAACCTTGCCGGCTATCAGCAAGCCAGCGCCAATCTGGAAAGCGGCTACGGCATCGGCACGTTCGGCAACATCATCCTGGGCGGCGGCATCGGCTGGGCCATCGACTCGGCGACCGGCGCCGACAACAAATATCCCAGCAGCGCCACCGTGAATCTCGTGCCGGTCGGCACCACGCCGCCGGCGCCGCCCGCGGCGCCGACCACCGCCGCTCCGGCGAGCTAGCCTTCAGGCCGCGCGCTGGCGACCAGCGCGCGGCCTTTTCCATTCTAAGTGTTCCGCTCATCACCGTGGCCCGCACGCGCTCGCTTTGCCCGCCGCGGCCGATTTCGTGCCACCCAGTATCCCGGTGGGAGCAGGCGGGGGGCTCATCCCGTAACCTGTTGGTCGCCTGCTCCTCAGTAAGCATATTTCCACCCCGTAAATTTTCGTGACCACAAGACGCCTGAGGCTACAACCTCAAACGATCGAGATTCGCGTCGACTACGCCCGACACCAGTACACGGCAAAAATCCCAATCCACCTCGTCGTAGTATTCGCCAACGAGATTTCCCCGAACATTGTAATTTGGCTGGATTCCTTTCCACTGATTCGCCATCCCCTGGATGTTGCGGCAGCGGGTCGAGTAGTACCGAATAAGGACGAAATTCACGTCGCCACACGTAACGGTTCCCTGATTGAACCCACCCCAGCCAATCGGAAGATGTGTAGCCCTTGGATAGGCAGAGCGGCGCATCTCCGGCGGATTTTTCGGTTGTGCTAATGGCAGAAGCAAAAGGCTGCGGCTGCAAGCGCTGGAGATGCCGACTTTTTCAGAGGCCGGTAGCGCGTCGTGAGATCTTTGACACCTGTCAGCCCATAGTTGCAGGGGCGTGTCCGACGCCCTCGGCTCGATATCGCGATAGTATCGGTTGAAAAAGAATTGCGCATGGCGAGCGGCTGATATGGGAGCACCACACGTCGGCCGGGGCTCTCCCTTTGCGCAGGAGCCAAATTCCGCAGCCAGGGCATCGCGCTCCCGATATGGCAGACTACCTTGTCCGTTGCCGGTACGGCGCCGATACTCGGCTTCCACCGCTGGGCGGCACGCGACGTAACGATTCTCCATGTCCACAAGACGTGTGAAAACTTCCAAGGCGTTCATGGAGCTCGTGGCCGGCGATCCCCATGCGACTTCGCGCTGCGGCGACGCGCAGCCAGCGGCGAGGAAGACAATCGATGCACACGCAATGATCGCAAGAGTAATCGGCAATTGTACCCTCATGACTTCATCCCCACGCACATTTCGTGCATAGCAAAACACAATTGGGAAACCGCCGGAAGCGGCCGCCTCATCTCACCAGAGGAAGAAAAACAACCTAGATACGCAACGCCTTAGCGGTCACACAACAGATTCTTCGCCGCGCCTGTTTTGCACGGCGCTTAGTGAAAAACGATACACACACCAGACGCGAATTCAACCATCTGAACAGGGGTGCCGCACAATGCCGCCTTCCAGAATGTCATTGTCGGCGCGCTGGCGGGCCATGACAGGTTTTAAGGTGTGCCGGACGGCACCGGCGATAACGCCAGATGCGGCGCGGTGCGGGCAATCGCCGATGCCTTGACGATGTCGCCGATCACGGCTTCGAAGATCTGGCCCCAGACGGCAAGGCGCACATCGTCCTTCAGGTAAGGCGCCGATTGCAGCAGGGCGCCATACAGATACGCATCCGGATGCAGCTGCAACAGCCAGTTGGACGGCGCCGCCTCGGACAAGGCCGGGATTCGCTTCCAATAGGTCATCTCGGCGGCATAAGAGCCGCCTTCGACCCAGGGCCAGACCTGCAACGTGGTGCCGGTGATGGCGAAACGCGATGGCGCCCCGGTTTGTGAGGGATAAAGCGTCTTCAGCCGCGCCAGCTCTTCCGGCTCGGCAACAGCAAGCGGCTGCCGTGCCCCGGCCAGTTGCAGTGCCCGCAGGCCCAGGAAATCGCCCGGCAGGGCGGTGAATTCACTGTCGATGGTGGCATCGGCACGGCCCATCATCTCGCGCACCGGCCCATCCATCACCAGGCGGCGGGAGAGCTGCGCCTCGGCCATGGCGATGAAATCGGGAATGGTGGCACCCAAGTCGGCGCGATTGAGCCAGTCGCCCACCGCCATCTTCAGATTGGCATAGGTATCGAGCGCCATCAGAGAACTCCGGATGCGGTGCGCAGATGGCACCAGTCGGAATCGTTCAATCGCCGCAGCAGCCAGGCGCGATTGGCGGGATGCAGCGGATCGGAACCGATCTCCTGCCGCCATTTCAAAAGCAGGATGGCTGGAATATGCGCCGCCCGCCGCCATTCGCGCGACGGCGAATAGCCGTCATTATGCGCCGCCATCGCCTTGTTCAGCTCCAGCGCCTGTTCGACATCCTGGGTCGAGTGGATGGTGAAAGTCCCGTCGCCATGATCTTCCCAGGTGTGGACAATGCCCTGTTCGGTGGTGAGCAGCGGGACACGATGAGACATCTCCACCCCCACCCTCACCATGGCCGGCCTTGAGCCGGCCAGCCAACTTTCCATCACGCGGCACGAAGTTGGATGGCCGGGTCGCGCTCGCTCCGCTCGCTGCCCGGCCATGGTGAACTATTGGGTCTGAATCTCACCGAACCCGCGCGCTTCCAGCGCCTCGGCGATGGGACGCGGCAATTCCGTCACCGTGCCGGCGGCGAAGCAATCGTCGCCGGCACCGGCCTGGTGGCGGCCGGTCGAGACCTTGCCCTCGCCGAACTTGGTAATGCGCAGCAGCACGCCATCGGCGCGGGCTTCATTCTTCTTCGGCATGGAGAACCTTTGGACAGGGGCCGCGTACGGCCCGGTAACTAGCGGCGCATCGCCTTGAGGATGGCGGCGCGGATGGCGGCCCAGATCGAAACCAGCACGCCCAGCAGCAGCGTCAAATCCAGCGCGACGCCGATGGTTCGCCACAACACGGACTGGACGAACGTGCCGTAACGGGTGGTGACAAGGTCGGGGCCCAGGGCCGGCGGATTGAACTGGATCAGATAGACTTGGCGCGTTGCCGCATTCATTTCCGGCGTCGCGTCCAGCGCCAGGTAATAGCCGAACAGCACATTGATCAGCGCCAGGCCGAAAAAGGCGAACACGATCTCGCCGATCGGCGGGTCGATGCTGAGCAGGAAATTGGGGCGCTTCTCGGCCATGGCCGGCAATCTGCCAGACTTAAGGGAAACTGCAACCGGGGCGAAACTGCAACCGGATCAGCCCGTTTATCAGCTACTCTTGCGCAGGCCCGCCACCGCCGCGGCCCAGGCCATCGCCAGCACGCCCAGCGCCAAAGTGATGTCCACCGCCACCCGCAGGGTGGTCCAGACAATCATCTGGGAATAGGTGGCATAGCGGACCAGGATCTCGTCCGGCCCCCAGGACGGCTGGTCGAATCGCACCAGATAGCCATGGCCCTTGGCCGGAAGAAAGTCGGGCGAGGCGCTGGCTTCCAGGTAAAAGCTGAACAGGGCCGACAGCACGCCAAAGATGAAATAAGCCATCACCAGCTCCCACAGGGGCGGCGTGTAGCGCGTTAGGATATTCCCGGATTTCTCGGCCATGACGGGTAATCTGCCAGAGTCGCGCCAAACTGCAAAACGGGCATCTACAGAGAAGCATCTCCGCCAAAGGTTGACCAGATCAGGTGCGAGTAGAGTTACCTTCGTCGTCGTCATCTGGCATTGCATTAAGCCGTCGCTCAGTATCTTCCAACACTTGCTTGAAGAACTTGTGCCGGGCCTTTAGCCGCGCCCGCGCTTTAAGGAGTTTAAGTTTTTCACGGCGTTGATTTTCCTGGAATAAGAGTGTGATTCGCTTGCCCAACTCCTCGCATTTTTTCTCAAGCTGATGCTCGCTAAGGCCAAACATGCAAGCGCCGGTTATCATCAAGAATATGAGAGCCACAAATTCGACCAGCAACAAAACCTTGACGAGCCAACCTGGCGCAAAGTCAAAGAGTTGTCGATCATCCACCCGACAACACGCACTAGTCAAAAAATGGGATTCCCAGGCAATTCCAGATGCCGAGGCAATGAAAATGGCAACCGATATGTACGCAAGCCAGCGGACAACTCGCTGATGGTTCCAGAGCTTGAAATACATAAACATTGGGATGTGCCGTTGCCGATGACAGACATGAGCACATCTGAATGCGAAGCCGAACTTTAGCGGCTCCTCGGCGATCAGACATATTACGGCGGCTGGCAACGTGGTTCTTAGACGAAACCAAAGGCTCCTACTAAAAATCTCTAACGGAACCTCGCCGCTAAGACCTAAACGAAGAAGGAGAGCCTTCGCTTTAGTCTTAGCCTTTTCCATCCCGTCCTTGTAGTTGGGAGGATCAATATGGGCACTATCGAAACCAAGAAATGCCAGTGTCAAAACCGTAACAACAGTCGACACGTGCAGCAAAGCAGTGAGCTTACCCTCATCGAGCAGCGCGACAAGATACGCACTATCGACCATACCGCGCCCCCGGAGCCGTTGTCGCTTAGATGGCGATCTATTTCTTAGTAGAGGCGCTAAATAGGTCTTGGAAGATACGCTCTAGCTCGGCAACAAATCCACGCTCACCGAATTGAACCATTGCTTCTTCAGTATTCCTAGAAGCTTCAAAACGATAATCACCAAAGTCATTTATGCCGAAGTTGCATTTGTAGTCCCTTTGAACATCTTCGGGGACAAACGCCAGATGCGTTCGATCGCGCATACTCGCGTTTTCATCGATGGCGATGAAGAACGCATGAACGGCGCGATCAAACTTCTTCTCTGAGAGGACTTTGATCTCGCTTGCAGGATATTCCTGCAGAAAGTTCTTGGCCGCTGTGATGACCTCTTCCGAGGCATACACCTGCGCATTGGCGGTTCGAGTGAGTAGATGAACCCACTTCTTGGCCCCAATGAACAAATACGGAATAACAACCTTCGCGTGGTCGGTATTCCTGTTTTGGAAAATCTCGCCGGGGCGGCCCGACTCACGTTGCGCATTAAACTGACACGCAACAAACTCCTGATATTCTTTCATAAGCGCATGGTCCCCAGTTGCGCTACCAGACTCGTCACGGGAGTTAGCCTCTCCCTTAAGATGCGAATCCACCCCGGCGGGAGCCGAGGGCGAGCGAGGGTATAAGTGTTCCCATGCAGCGCGCAAGGACATGACGTACTCCTACCGCCTTCACGCCCGCGGCAGGAACGCGGGACTAAGGGGGGCGGTTCCTCTTTTACATAAGCCCGGTAAATAGGGCCTGAAAGGGGCAAAAGGCCGCTATTTCCTTGGATTTTTTCTGTCAAATGAAACGCCCTGGCGAGCCCTGGGGACGCCCTTGGAAGCCTTCGGAAAACGGCCCGGGAAAAAGCCATCGGGCCAGGATTTGTGCCTGGAGCCCCCCTGAATAGACCGGAATGCGCCAGTTGGGGATCGTCCGCCTCCCCGACCCGCGTAAGTCAGAGCGTACAAAAAGAAACGACTGCGGTGGCTGAGCTAGCCCCAGGAAGGGAGGCAGCGGCCGCCCTTTTGGACGGCCGCCGCCTGCCCTTACGACAACGCCCGGATGACCGCGTGCGCCTTTTCATTGCGGCAGACCAGGGTCTTTTCCGCCGTCATGATGAACTTCTCGCTGTCGCCCGACTTGGCCAGGGCCTCGGTCTTGACCCCGTCCAGGGTGGCGACCGCCGCCATGTCGGGATCGACGAACAGCGCGTCCGCCCCCATGCCGTAAGGATGCGGCACGATGGAGATGGCGCCGAAATCGCTGACATAGACATCGGCCCCGGCATAGATGGTGGCCTGCTTCTTGTTGGCGACATCCGCCCGGATCGAGGCGATGCCGGTGAAGGCGCTGAACTGCTGCTTGTGGGTGCCGCCCACGAAACAGAGCGACGGGGTGGCGCCATTGCCGAACGCCGTCGCCAGCACATTCTTGACCAACGCCTCGGTGAAGGCGCGGCTGGTGCCCGGCGTCGCCGCCGCCACCACGCCCGAACCGAAACCGCCATTCGAACCGCCGGCGCCATTGCTGACATTGGTGGTGAGGAAGGCGTTGAGGCCGCCGGCCCGCCGCGGCGTGGCGCCGGATTCGGCGTTGCTGGCGTAATTGCCCAGGAAGCGCTTTTCCATGTCGGTGCGCAGCGCGATGCCCTTCAGCACCTTCTGGCGGTTCATCTCCGACTTGCGGCCGGCCTTTTTCACCACCTCATCGGTGCGCGAAACCCCGCCGGTCTTACGGAAGATCTGGCAGATATTGCCGATGCGGGCGGCGGCGGTTTCGGCATCCAGCGTGCCGACATCGTCGCCTTCCAGCTGGGCATTGGTGTGGCTGGGCGTGTCCAGCGTCTCCGTCTGCCATTCGTGGGAGGTCTGTTCCGCCTTCACCGTGCCGATGGCCGAGGTGAAGGGGGTCTTTTCGGGCGCGACGCGATAGATCGTCTCTTCCAGGTCTTCGCGAATGCCCTTGGTGGTAAGAGTGGTGGCGGTATTGGTGGGGGCCGTCATGGGCTACTCCATCAGATTTGCCAGCTCGACAGCTTCATCGACGGTCAGCGAGTGCTTACCTCTTAGTTGCTGCAGCCTGGCGGATTGGGGATAACGATGCGCCGGCGCGGCCGTGGGCCTGAGGCTCGGTCGTGCGGGCGTGGGGTGCGCCTTTGCCGCCTGCTTGGTGGCGTTGGCTTTCGCCTGCCGCCACTGCATCGCGTCATAGGCCAACGACGCTTCCAGCGCCGTCATGTGGGGAATGACATGGGGTGGAACGCCGGTCTCGACCAGGAAACGGCCCAGTGCCGTCCGTCGCGACTGGCCCTGGCGGGCATCGGCCAGGTCGGGACAAAGATCGGCCAGCTTGCCGGTCTCGGCCTCGACGAATTTCGTAAAGCGCACGCGTTCGGCATCCTCGCGCGCCGCGCCCAGTTGCGCCAGCATCGCCTGCTCGCGCTCCATATCGTTTTTTAGTTTCAGGGCGGTGTCGGCGCCATATTGATCGACCACGCTGTTCCAGTCGATCGTCTCCCAGCGGTTGCGAAAGGCTTCCACCGCCTGCGGCACCAGGCTGTCGAGCGCGCCCATCACCTGGGACAGCCGCGCGGTTTCGCCATCGGCGGCCTTGCGCTTCTCCGCCGCGTCCTGCAGCGCACGCGAGGTGGCGGCGCTGCGCTGCTGCTCATGGCGCAGGATCACATCCTGCACCGCACGCGGCAGTTCGGCGAAACGCTCCTTGTCGGCGGCCGACCAGAATTGCGGCGGATCGAGCGGGTCGGAATCTTCCGCTGGCTCTTCCAGCATGTCGGCGTCGCTGTCGTCCGCGGCCACTTCTTCATCCGGCGCGGCGGCGTCTTGTACTGCCGGAGCGGCCTCTGGCGCCAGGGATTCCTCTTCCCTCTTCTCCGGCTCAGCCAACTCGGCCGCCGCCTGGTCAATGGAAAGGATCGCCTCGCCGGAAGCGTTGGGCTCGATGGTCATGGCTTGTCCGTGGAAAGGACGCGAAAAGTCGCGTCAGTTAAACGTATTTGTCATGGCCCACTTTACGTGGGCCATCCAGGGCAACTGGCACCGGTACCGCAGTGGCTACACTCGGCAACCCATGAATAACAGCCCACCACGTTTCCAGAGGGCATGATTCGAAATAACAGCGAATTTCAAGTAAATTGAACTGTCGCCATCGATTCTCTTCCGATCCGCAGACCAACGGGGATCTAACGAAAGGAAGGTGATCAAGATGGCCGACAAGAAGACGGTGTACCGTTCTTCGGAGTCCGGGAAGTTTGTAACCGAAAGGTACGCAGACAACCACCCGCGTACTACGGAAAAGGAACGTGTATATGTCGAAAAGCCGAAGTCTAAGTAATTAGACTTCTAAGGAGGGGCGGTCGCTCGCAAGGTTGGCCGCCCTTCTGATTCTTTAGAATCCGATTTGGACTCGCGGTCAAGAGTCCCAGCTCTAAATGGCCTGCAGGGCGCGCGTTGTTCAACCGTCGCCCTCCAAGCGGAGCTATTCCGTTTTCCCAGCCAACGCCTTCACATACGCATCAATCGCCTGCTGCCCCTGACCCATGGCAGCCAGCAGGGCGTCGCGCACGGCGTCCAAGACCTGCACCGTCTGATACAGCCGCTCACGCTCGGGCGCCTGGCCCTGGGCCGTCTCGAACAATCGTGTGACCAAGGCGGCACGGACACGAGCAAAGGCTTCGTCTGTGGCGGGAAATTCCTTCTTTGCGGTCAACGCGCGTTTACTCAGAGCTTCGGCAGTGGGCGTCTCCGGCATGAATTCATTCCACCTTTCTTGTCATGCCCGCGAAAGCGGGCATCCAGGCCTACCCCCGAAGGGATTGCGTGCGTGACCTCTGGATTCCCGCTTTCGCGGGAATGACAACAGAAGCAGCACTCATACGCTACTCCCGCCCATCTCCACCGGCGCCGCTTTGCGCTCCGCCTGGCGATCGATCTGATACCGGCGCAATTCGAACTCCGCCGCCATCTGTTCGCGCTTCAATTGCGCCTCGCTGGCGATCTTTTCCCGCGCCACCGCTGTCTTCTGCTCCAGCGACGCCATGCGCCAAGCGGCTTCGCCATTGTCCGCAGCAAGAGAAGGCGCCTGCAGCGGCGCCCCCAAAGGCGACAAGCCCGGATCGGTGAAATACCGCTCCGGCCGGCGGCGGCCCAGCCGGATCGCCGTGTCGGTGGCCAGATTAAAGACATTCTGCGGCGTGACGATGGGGCCGATGGCGCCGCCCTGGCCGCCCACGATCATCTGCATCATGTCGCCGATCTGGCGCAGCGCCGCGACCTCGACCTCGCGGCCCGAGGCGCCCAGCCCGACCTCGATGGTCATGGCGTTGCGGCTGCCCCAGCGCGAGGGATCGACCGGCACCCATTTGCCCGACAATCGGACGATGCGCTCTGCGGATGCATTCTCGCGCAGCACCGCATGCAGGCCCAGATACAGTTCCTTGATACAGGTCTCGGCCAGGATGCGCGCGATCAGCCGCACCCGCTTCTGCGCCGCATTGATCAGCGCCATGGCCCCGCGCGCCGTGTCATGCAGCGTGTCGGGATTGAGGCCCTGGGCGTTGCGGACAATGCCGCTGCGCTGCTCGGCCACGGTGCTGAAATATTCCAGCGCGCCATAGGCGTCGAAATTCAGCCCCCCGGCGCTGATGGGGCGCACGGCATTGCCGTCGATGGAGCGCACCGGCATGCCGGGTTCGTTCCTGAGCAGGTCGGAAATGGTGTAGTCGCCGGCGCGGCCGGCCCCGGTCGCCACTTCATAGCGCTGGTTGAGCGCGAAATAGGCCCCGTCCAGCACGGCGCGGGTCAGCGCCGTCTTGATACGCTGGATCTCGAACAGTTTTTCGGCCAGCGAGACGCCGTAAAAGCGATGCGCCGTCAGGTAAGGCGAACCGGCGGCGAAAGGCACCAGGCTTTCGCGGCTCTTGTCCAGCAAGACCGTCGCTTCGGCATCGGTGGTGACGCGCCACAGCGTCAGCCGGTCCCCACCTTCAGACGAAGAGTCCAGCACGCGGATATAATGGTCGCGGATCTCGACCTGGCGCAGGTCGTTGTCGCTCTCTTCACCGGCTTTCTCATGCTCGCCGGCCGTGTCGCGGGCGCGCTGGATCGTATTGTCATCGCCGGCGCCAAGTGCCGGCAGGGCGCGCACCTTCTCCGCGTCATAGCCTTCGGCGATCAGCTCCTGCGCCCGGGGCCGCGAGCGCATGACGCAATAGGTGGCGTCGGCCAGGCGGATCGTGTCGGGTGCCACCGCGAAATCATCGGGCGGCACCGCCATATAGCGGGCGCCGGAGCGGTCGGCGGTGCGGCGCAGGGTGAAGCGGAAGCTGCGCTCGCCGTCACCTTCCTCCGGCGCCTTTTCGGGGGCAAGGCCGATGATCTCGCCGTCGCGGGCCGCCAGTTGCACCTCGACGATATTCTTGCCCGCGAATTCCTCGTCCGAACTGGACAGATCCTTCTGCCACCAGAATTTCCAGATCCCGGTCTTGAGCAGCAGCGCGTCCTTGAAGCCGGAATAGAGATTCAGGAAGCCCGGATTGTCCTGGAAGATGACGTGATTGAGATAGTCGGTCTCCTGCCGCGCCGCCGCCTCATCCTCGGGCTTCACGGGCAGGAAGGCCGCGACATCATCGCCGCCGGTGAAAATCTCCATCAAATCGGGCATCAGGCTTTCGATAGCATCGGCCACATCGGTGGAGACGGCGCGGGACCGGTTGTCCAGCGAAGGCACATCCGGCATCACGCCCTTGACATAATTCAGCGCGGTCTCGCGGTCGCTGCACAATTCCTGGTCATTCTCAAACCCCACCGCCCGCTGCATTTCGGCGCGGACGAAATTCAACAGCTCCTGATCGGACAGCCCAGAATAGGTACCCACGGCGTGAGAGGCTATGGTTTCAAGCTGTCCCATTCACTCTCCCTTGCCGTTCGACTCGGCGCATGGCTACGCGCAGGCCGCGTTCTAAATTGACGATTATGCCATCGGTCCGTCGCACAGAATCCGTCGACGAATACTTTGATAAAAATGGCGACCGGCCATTTTTCCAATACACCGATTACACCGGAAGGGCGGGGATTAAGCCCTATTAAGGCGACGCCCTCAGGCTGCCGCCGACAGAGACTGCAACTCCGCATTCGTGAAAGCGCGCGGAAAATAAGCAATACGCTCGATAATCAGCGACATGCCGGCGAATGAGTTTACCCCTGTGCTGGCAAAATGCCCAATTCCGAGCGTCTCCATCGCCAAAAGCGGCAGCGGTGCAACACCCTGCGTTCGGGCGGGGCCGCCATCGGTCGAGACCGCCAGGGAATTCAGGGCATAGCGCATGACGATTTTCTTGCGGGCCGTACTACCGAGCGCGAACGCATCGGCGGCGTTTGTCGCACTGCTCGCGGTCACGCCGTTGGAAACCAGGTCAGCGCGGGGCGTCCCGGCAAATGACGCATTGTTATCTAAAACTAGCGTCGCGCGATTGCCGCTACCTGCGCCATAAGTGGAAACCACGTTACTGGCACCATTCGCAACCGCTGCGCCAGGCGCCGGCCGGGCCCAGGCCAGAAACGTGCCCTCATTCTGATTGAACCAGGACCCCAACGGGACGGTGATGCTGTCGGCGGCGCGCGACGCGGCAGCGCCCGCCACCACAATCGGCGATGAAGGCGATATCGCTTCCTCATACTGGGTGAGGATGAAATAGACGACGGAGCCGGCGGGGGCCCGCACGCGCAAGGAGGCCGTGCTGTTGCTGACGGCCGCGCTGGCGAAAATCCTCTGATAGGAGGCTGTCAGGGTCGCGGACGCCGTCGGCCCGCTTCCGACATGAATATCGACAATGCCGGTGCCGGCACCGCGGACATAGCCGGAAACGGTGTGGATACTGGTGTTGCCCGCTTCGCCGGCCACCACGGCGAAGGCGTTGCTGGAGCCGGCGCTGTTGTCCAGCAGGAAGACTTTGCCGCTGGTGCAGATATGCTGCAGGCCGGCGGCCACAAGGGCCACCATGTCGTCCACCTCCGCCAAGGTGGCGGCGGTGTCGCCCGACTTGCTGATATTGGTCAGCGCACCGTCCGGATTGGCATTGACGTTGCGGCATTTGTTGGTGCGCGCTTCTTCCCGCAGAATGCCAAAATCGGTCCGGCGCAGGACATTGTTGCCGAAGCTGCGCCAAGCCAGGTCGCTGCCATGGAACAAGGCGGTCGAGGCGCGGGAGCAGGTCACCAGCGATGCCATATCGCCGGCGACGCCGTTCACCCAGACAAAACCGGCCTGGAAGTCGAACCAGGCGCCCGCTTCGGCGTAAGCCTTCGGTCCACCCGGCGCCCCCAGCCGCAATGCCGGAGCAATGCCCAGCGGCATCAGGGGACAAAGCCCAGGATATTGGCCGCCGTGGTGTTGGCCGCCATCACCCGATTGACCAGGATGGGCAGGATGGTGCCGGCGGGCACATTCCTGAAGGTCACGGCGACGCCGCCAATCCCCTTCACCGCCACATCGCCGCCGGTACCAATATAAAGGCCATGGCAGTTATTCTCGGCCGTGTCGCTGGGCGTCACCGCCACCGCATCGCTGGCCAGGCCGTCATTGCGTAGAGTCATGGCTTCCTCAAAATATCACCATGGCCGGGCAGCCCGAAGGGCGCGACCCGGCCATCCAACTTTGTGCCGCTTGGTGGAAAGTTGGATGGCCGGCTCAAGGCCGGCCATGGTGGGATGGGGGCGGTTAAACCGCTCCAAATTTCGCTATCTCAAGCTTGCGACCGGCGTCCGTGTCCGCCACCGGCTCGGCAAAGGTCAGGGCCACCGCGTCCCATTCGTCGGGCGAGCGGATGCCCCGGCCCCGCATAGCCTCCTTGGCCTCCAGCACCAGACGCTGGTTCATGTCATAGCGATAGCCCGGCGCGGTCGCATCGGTCTGCAGCGAATCCGTGTCGGGGATCGACACCCCCGCCGGATCGCGCAACCAGTCGCGTGAGGCGCTCCACATTTCGGCCCGGCGGTTCAGGGGCCCCGCCATGGCGCGGCCGTCACGGTCCAGCGGGTTGGGATCGAACGGCGCCGAACCGAAATTCACCGCCGCCACGCATCGGGCGTAAACTCCGCCCCAGCTGTGCAATATGTCGATCACGCCCGCGCCGCTGCCGCCGACATCGACAAAGACGCGCCGTGGGCGGTCGCGGTCGATCGCCTGGCGCAGCCAGTTGGCGCCCTGCACGGTATCGAGGCCGCCCCGGCTTTCCACCTTCAGGACTTTGCGGCCCTGGCGCCAGGCCAGCGAAAAGCGGTCGTCGCCGAAGCGGGCGGGATCGGCGCCGATCACCAGCGCACCGCGCGCGGTCACATTTCGATTCTTCCGCGCCGCCAGCACCTCCGCCGGTTTGATGAAACTGTCATGGCCGGTGGCCTGAAAGGCTTCCGCAGCGGTGGCGGGATATTCCTGGGCAAACAACATCGGGTCCTTCAGCTCGGCCAGCTTGGCGCGCCGCCAGGCCATCTGTTCGGGCGCCAACCCATGCAGCACGGCGTAAGATTCCTCGTCCGCATCGGTGCGGAAGCCGTCAGGCACCGCTCGGCGATACTCCGCCGACCAGAACCAGGGCACGAACACGGCTTCATAGTCGCCGATCCCGGCTTCGGCCTGTTGCCAGCGAGCATGGAATTCCCCGCCGACGCCGTTGGCGGTGGATTCCAGGATGATCTCGGTCCCCGGCAAATCGGGCACCGCCTGCACCACGCCGGCGAAATGGCCGGCGGCATTGGGCCAGAAGGCGACCTCGGAGCCATGAAACAGCTGGATGGTCTTGGAACGGCCGACGGCGCGCGTCCCCGCCGTGCCGACGCCATAGCCGCTTTCCAGAATGTCGAACGACAATTCCCGCGCATTGGCGGTGCCGGTCGAAGGCCGGATCGGCGCATGGCGGTGAAACCGCTCCACCATGGCGAAAAGATTGCTGGTCGCTTCCTGTTCGTGGCTCAGGATGAAAGTCTGCAATCCCTGCGACAGCGAGGTGCGGTGATAGAAGCGCGCCGCGATATAGGTGGAAAAACCCTGTTGCCGCGCCTTCAGCAGCAACACCCGCACCTTGCCGGTGCGCCGGCGCTGCTCCTCGATGCGGCCATGGACATGGGCCTGCGCCTTGTTGAAGCACAGTTTTTCGATGGCGCCGGTCTTGGTCTTGATCTTCAGGCAGCTTTCGGCGAAAGCCGGCAGGTCGTTTTTAAGCCTTGCCAGCGCCTTGAGCGCCCCCGCTTTCGAGGGTTTCAAGCATTTCCTCCAGCGTCCCGGCCCGGGCCGTCATCGCCACGGTCGACAGATCGGGCAGGCGCTTTTTCAGCAGGATTTCGGCGGCCCGCACCTCGGTGCTGCTCATCTCGGCGCGGCCCAGGGCATGGTCTTCCAGCCGCTGCAACAGTTCGGCGGTGCGGATCGCCTCGCGCGGGCTGTCGCCATTCGCCTTGGCGCCGCCCTCAGCGCGGCGGCGCGTCATAATCGATGATCGCATGCACCGTGCCCGCCGAGGCCGTGCCGCCTGCGGTGGTGAGCTGCAGATACAGCGTCGTGTCGGCATTGAGGAAGCCGCCCACCTTGTCCAGGCCGGCCACGATGGTGGCGTTGATATGTCCCTGCCCCTTGGCATCGACATCGGCGACGATCTCCTGCCCCGTATCGCTCAGGCCGGCGCGGAAATTGGCGCTGGAAGGCGAGCCGGAAATGGCAGCCGGCGTATCCAGGGTGACGCCCCGCAGCCAGGAACCCGCCGGCAGCACGACACTGGCATCCTTGACGGTGCTGTTGCCGCTGACGGCGAAAGAAACCAGGCGGCGGGCGGCGGAACGCGAACCGGCGCCGCGTCCGGCCTGGATGCATTGATCGATCGTGGCCATGGGGCCTCCTTGAGGAAAAATGACGGTCAGAAGCGTTCGCGCGAATATTCGCGCAGCGTGATGGTGTCGGTCTGGAAAACATGGCCGGAGCGGAGCTGGCGAAGCACTTCCGCTTCCGCCGCCTTCAGGTCATCGAACGCGCGATGAACAGGCGCCACCGGCCGGGGTCTGGCCGGCTTGTGCAAACTGGGATGTCCGTAAAAGGCTTGGCTTAACTTTTTTTGGCGAGCGATAGCGAGCCTAGAAAAGCTTGCCCCTCGCGAGCGAAGACCTAGCTTTTCTTATGAGCGAAGCGAGTTGGAAAAGCTGGTCCTAGCCGAGCACCGCGAGGCGGCGAGTGAGGCAGGCCACAAGCGCAATTGTTCGGAATAGCAAATTCAGTACGCCGGTTTCGAAAGCATCGCCAGCGCGAAGATGTCGGTCGGAACCGACACGCCGAACCTCCTTTGGGGCCGGCTTGGTACCTGTCACTTATTGTTTCAGCACCCAAAATCATTGGGCTTTTCAGGGCCATGACTATTGCACCGCTGGACTCTGTTCCCCGCCTGGCCGACGATGGTTCCGGCCGGGGACTTACGGAGGAGTCCATGCAGGTTTATGAAATTCGCGTCCTGAATGACGATCTCTCCACGCGGGCGATCGTGGCGCAACAATATCTCAATGACGGCGCCGCCATCCGTTCGGCGCGGCAGTTCGCCGAGTCGCGCGATTGCGAGGTCTGGCGCGGCCTGAATTGCATCTATCACAGCGTGCCAAGAGCGGAGCACTGAGATTTAAGAAACTGGATCCCCCGCATAAAGCGGGGGTGGAGTTGGGGTTGGCCGGAGGCCAACGAAATGCTCCTGCGGAGCATTTCGACGAGCGAAAGTCGTGCACGTA
Source organism: Rhizomicrobium sp. (assembly GCA_035250225.1). GTDB lineage: Bacteria > Pseudomonadota > Alphaproteobacteria > Micropepsales > Micropepsaceae > Rhizomicrobium. Next base: position 32,438 of record DATFFI010000034.1, read on the forward strand.
AGCGCGCGTAGCGTACTTACGTGCACGAAAAAAATGCCCGGGCGCAAGGAAGTGCGCCCGGGCAAGGGATGCGGAGGGCCGGTTGGGAATGGCCGCAACGCAGTTTGAAACTGGGTCCCCGGTCAAGCCGGGTGACTGACGCTGTCGTAATCGGCGCTTCGCGCCATTTCGACAGCGTCAGGCTGAATCTGCCGGCAGCGGCAACAGGTCAGCAGCGCAATGATCTCCCCCTTGTTTTCGTCATCCTGCGTGCCCCAGATGAACTAAGCTGAACCATGGATGCCGCCAATGGCCTGATTGGATGCATTGGGAACAGAAAGCTTTGCCGGGTTTTGGGGCGGAACGGGGCGGGCCCTGCCGGGTTATATATTTATGTCAAATGATCTGAAGGACTTGGCCCCGAATACCGCCCGTGACCAGGCGCCGCCCGTGAAAAAGGCTTTACGCGGCCGGCTGATGCGGTGCGAGATCTGCGGCCAGGTGTTCAATGCGCGTGACGTGGCCGAGCTGGTGCATCACAGCCTAATGGGCCCGGGTCACAAGCAGCTGCCGCATTAGGTATGAAGCGGCCCGATTCGCCGGCCAGGCTTTAAGCCGGCCGGCGAAGAATACTGCGCGCACCTTGCTCCGCGTGATCGCGCCTCACCCTTACGGCCGCGCCAGCATGTCGCCGATCAGGTCCGATAATTTGTCGATATCGAGGGGCTTGCGCAGGGTGCGGATTTCCCGCGCCTCCAGGGCATTGCCGCTGGGCAGCTCGGCGGCAAAGCCGGTCATCATCACCACCTTGAGGTCGGGATAGAGCTGCACCGCCCTGTCGACCAGTTGATGCCCGTCCATGCGCGGCATGCGGATGTCGGAAAGCAGAAGCTGGATGCCATTCTCTTTCTCCAGAACTTCCAGCGCCTCGACGCCGTCGCCGGCCTCGAGCACGCCGATATTCCGGTCGAGAAGATTTTCCGCGATCAGGGCGCGCAGCGCCGCTTCATCGTCCGTGACCAGGACCTGTGGAGTCATTGGTGCCCCCATTGCGGCTGTGCGAGTCGGAGTATGACCTAAATATACGGGGCCACAACGCATCTGACACTGGACACATCGGGTTCCCTGCCCCTATCGGCCGTCCGACAAACGGCACGGTAAACGCGCGCTTGACGATATAAGCGGCGTTTCACCCAAACGCCTCGGCCGCACTCTCTGCGGGCGCCAGCGGATCAGGGCCGAAACGGTTCTCGCCTGCGGTCCCCCGCAGGAAGCCCAGTTCGACCAGGGACCAGAGGCTGATGATCGCCAAAACCGTGAGCAGCGGCAGCTCCACCTCAAGGCGCACATCCTCCACTCTATCCAACAGGTTGGGCACCAGACTGGCCAGCAGCACCGGAATGGCCCACCAGCCCGACCAGTTACGATCATGCAGTCGCCGCACCAAGACCGAGACAAACAGCCAGATCATCAGGACGAAAATCGCAAACGCCAGGACCGCCAGCGTGAGGAAGATGCTGGTATTGAGAGGCGTGACCGGTGTGAATCGCGTTGACCAGATCGTGAGCAGGAAGGCCAAAACGATCATCAGCAGCGCCACAAGACTGGTGACCCAATAGCGCAACCGAACCGCCCGCCCCCGAAAGCGCAACAGCGAACGCACTGTCTGAATCATCTTTGCCCCCGCCGGACCCTATCGCGCGACCGCACCGCGGCTACCGCCACCAGCGCGCCGCGCTGGTGCGGGACCAAACTTGACGTTAAGGGACGCAGTGGAAATACTCTACATATCCCATCCATAATGATCTACTATCCCATCGGGCGCTTTAAACCGGGCGGGCCGTGATTTCGGCCGACAAGAACATTTCTAAACTGGAAAATGACCAGCTGTTCGACGCGCTGATCGCCACAGCCGTGGACGGCATCGTCGTCATCAACGCCGCGGGCATTATCCAGGTCTATAACCAGGCCTGCGAAAGGCTGTTCGGCTATGCCTCCGACGAGGTCGTCGGCCGCAACGTCAAGCTGCTGATGCCCCCGCCTTTTCACCAGGAGCATGACGGCTACCTGGCCAATTACCGCAACACCCATGAGCGGAAGATCATCGGCATCGGCCGCGAGGTGGTGGGCCAGCGCAAGGATGGTTCGACCTTTCCGATGTATCTGTCGGTGGGCGAGGGCGATATCGGCGGCCGGAAGATTTTCGTCGGCATCATTCACGACCTGACGGCCCAGAAACAGGCCGACGATGCGGTCAAGGAGCGCGAGGCGCGGCTGCGCTCGATCCTGGACACGGTTCCGGACGCCATCATCATCATCGACGAACAGGGCAGCATCGTATCCTTCAGCGCCGCGGCGTCGCGGCTGTTCGGATACGATCCCGCCGAGGTCACCGGCCGGAATGTCCGGATGCTGATGCCATCGCCCTATCGCGAGCAGCATGACGGCTACCTGACCCATTATCGCGACACGGGGGAAAAGCGGATCATCGGCAAGGGCCGCATTGTCGTCGGACAGCGGCGCGACGGCAGCACCTTTCCGATGGAGCTGGCGGTGGGCGAAGTTACCGGCGGCGCCCGGCGCCTGTTTACCGGCTTTGTCCGCGACATCACCGAAAGGCGGGGTACCGAACAGCGGCTGCAGGAACTGCAGAGCGAGCTGCTGCACGTCTCCCGCCTCAGCGCGATGGGACAGATGAGCGCCGCCATCGCCCATGAACTCAACCAGCCGCTGACCGCCATCCTGAACTATATCACGGCCGCCCAGTGCCTGATCGGCGCGTCCGGCCATGTCGATGACAAGCTGCGGAGCGCCCAGGAAGCGACGGAAAAGGCCGCGGAGCAGACCGCCCGCGCCGGCGCCATCATCCAGCGCTTGCGGCAATTCGTGGAAAAGCGGCACAGCGAGCGGACCTTCGAAAATCTCAACAAGATCGTCGAGGAATCGATCGCCCTCGCCTTTGTCGGCGCCGCCCACGCCAATGTGAAGGTGAAGCTGGACCTCGACCCCCGGCTGCCGGCCATCCAGGTCGACCGTATCCAGATCCAGCAGGTGCTCATCAATCTTCTCAAGAACAGCATCGAGGCCATGGCCAGCGTGGAAAAGCGCGAGCTGACGGTCGCGACCGGACCGGACGAGCCCGGCAGCCTGCAGATCACCATCCGCGACACCGGGCCGGGCCTGTCGCCGGAGGTGATGGCCAAGCTGTTCCAGCCCTTTGTCACCACCAAGGCAGCCGGAATGGGAATTGGCCTCACCATCTGCCAGTCCATCGTGGAAGCGCATGGCGGGCGTATTTTCGTGCTTGAGGATGGCCTGCCCGGCGCCGGTTTCCGCATCCTCCTGCCGCTGCCGGACTGACCGGGATGGAAAAGGATACGGCCGGCCAGGCCGGCATCGTCTATATCGTCGATGACGATGATGCGGTCCGCGATTCCACCGTCTGGCTGCTGAAGGCGGCCGGCCTGGGCGCGGTGGCCTTTGCCTCGGCGGGCGCCTTCCTGGAAAGCTTCGATCCCCGCCGCAAGGCGGTGATCCTGCTGGACCTGCATATGCCGGGCATGAGCGGGTTGGAGCTGCTCGAATTGCTGCAGGCCCGCAGGGTCAGGACTCCCGTCATCGTGATCAGCGGCCGCAGGGATCCGCAGCTGGATGAGCTCGTCACCCGCGCCGGGGCGATTGCGATCCTCGGCAAGCCGTCCGGCAAGACCGAATTGCTGACCCTGGTCCGGCAGGCCCTGGATTCGCAGACCGGATAGAGCGGCCGCGCCATGCGCGACTGCCCATCCGGGGTATTACGTATATCTACCTAGGCTGCATCCAGCCTAGCGTCACGGCCTGCGCGGGGCTCGTGGAGATCGACTTGGATACCGCGGACACCCGCACCATCTGCATCGTGGAAGACGACGAGGCCGTGCGCGCCTCGACCCGCCTTCTGCTCGAAACCGCCGGTTACAGGGTCGTGGATTTTGCCAGCGCGGAAGCCTTCCTCGCCGCGCGTGACGTTGACGCAAACCTTCTGGTGCTCGATCTCAACATGCGCGGGCTGACCGGACTGGAGTTGCTGGAACTGCTGCGCGCGCGCGGCTGTCATATTCCGGCTATTGTGGCCACTGCCAACTATGCAAGGCTGGAAGCGCGCTACCACAAGGCCGGGGTGCTGGCGGTGCTGACCAAGCCGACCAGTTCCAAACTGCTGCTGGCGTGGATTGCAAAAGCCCTTCCGCGCGGCTGACGCCCCCCCTAATCAGATGACGCTTCGCAACCGCAGATGGGATTGAGATACTTTCGCAGTTGATACCCATCGCGGCGGGCGTATCTTATCCGTACAAGGAATTCGTGCCTGGAGTAATTGAAAAACACCCGCCAGGGCGGAATTGGCATGGAGCAGCTGGTCTACATTGTCGACGATGACGTTGCCGTGCGCGATTCCCTGCGCATGATGCTGCAGGCGGCCGGTTACCAGGTCCGCACATTCTCCCAGGCCCGCCAATTCCTCGCCGATGCCGAGCTGGATCGCGGCTGCCTGATCGCCGATATCCGCATGCCGGAGATGAGCGGCCTGGAATTGCAGGAAGAGCTGGTCAGGCGCAAGGCCGACATCCCGGTCATCATCATCACCGGCCATGGCGACATTCCCCTCGCCGTTCGGGCCATGAGCGCCGGCGCCATCGATTTCATCGAAAAGCCCTTCGAACGCGAGCGCATTCTGGGCAGTATCGAGAAAGCAATGCAGGTCGGAGCGAAGAACCAGAGCCGCGGCGCCGAAATCCGGGCGGCCCTGGACCTGCTGGAACAATTGACGCCGCGGGAAAAATCCGTGCTGGAAGAATTGGTGAAGGGCCATGCCAACAAGGTGATTGCCAAGGTCCTCGATATTTCCCCCCGTACCGTGGAAATCCACCGCGCCCACATCATGTCCAAGCTCCATGCCCGCAGCCTGTCCGATATCGTACGCACCAGCCTGGCGGCGGCCTC
>DATFFI010000035.1:0-29760 GCA_035250225.1 Rhizomicrobium sp.
AACGGCTTCAACAGCAAGGGCGGGGCCCAGGGTGTCGGCGCCGCCACCACCAATGCGGTGGTCTCGTCCTGTATCCTGATCCTGGCCGCCGACTTCATCCTCACCGCCATCCTGTTCTCCGCATGACCACGCCAAAAATCCAACTGATCGGCGTGAAGAAGCGGTTCGGCGCCAAGCAGGTGCTGGACGGGGTCGATCTTGAGATTCAGCCGCGCACCTCGCTGGTCATCATCGGCGGTTCGGGCACCGGCAAGTCGGTCACCATCAAGTCGATCCTGGGCATCATCACCCCGGACGAGGGCCGCGTCCTGATCGACGGCCAGGATGTCACCCGTCTGCGTGGCGCCGACCGCGAACCCTTGATGCGCAAATTCGGCATGCTGTTCCAGGGCGCCGCTTTGTTCGACAGCCTGCCGGTCTGGGAAAATGTCGCTTTCGGCCTGATCCAGGGCCGCGGCATGGCGCGTGCGAAAGCCAAAGACATCGCCATCGAAAAGCTGGCCAAGGTCGGCCTCACCAGCGACGTTGCCTATCTCTCACCCTCGGAACTGTCGGGCGGCATGCAGAAGCGCGTCGGCCTGGCCCGCGCCATCGCCGCCGATCCCGAGATCATCTTCTTCGACGAGCCCACCACCGGCCTCGATCCCATCATGGCCGACATCATCAATGACCTGATCGTGGCGACGGTGAAGGATGTCGGCGCCACCACGCTGTCCATCACCCACGACATGGCCAGCGCCCGCAAAATCTCCGACCGCATCGCCATGCTCTATGGCGGCAAGATCATCTGGCAGGGCCCGACCACCGAGATCGACCGCAGCGGCAATCCCTATGTCGACCAGTTCATCCATGGTCGCGCGGACGGTCCCATAAAGATGGCCGTAAAAGCGTAGGCCATGCCGCCTGTGAAGGGCCGATCAAGATGGGTGAGGCGCGACCCGCGTAGCAGGGCAAATCGATCCAGTGGATCGATTTGAGCGTCGAACGCCGCGAGCTTGAGCGAGCGGCCGGCCCGGCGGTGCAACATACTCAATCGTCAGGGCCTGGATTGTCCGGGCCATCCAGTTCGTTGCAAGCGGAAAACTGGATGTCCGTTGTTAGAGTTGCATTACTTCCGCGATATCGAAATTCTCTCCCGCCGGATTTTCGCCGATCACCAGCGTTCTGGCGTCGGCGAAATGGTGCGGCGGTACGGGCAGATTGTAGGGCGCCGGCACACCCTTGTAGACGCGCCCCGCCATGTCATAGCGCGAACCATGGCAGTGGCAGAGATAGCCGCCAGGCATGTCGGCGGCGAGGCTCCCGCGTTCTGGCGAGAAGGCGGGAATGCAGGCCAGGTGCGTGCAGACGCCCACCAGCACGACATACTCGGGATTGATCGCCCGCGCCCAATTTTGCGCGTAACCAGGCTGTTGCATCTCGGCCGAGACCGGATCGCGCAGCCGATTCAGCAGTTGCGGCGATTTGAGTTCGTCCAGGATGGTTTGCGTGCGCCGCACCACGAAGATCGGCATGCCGCGCCATTTCAGGATCACCTGCTGGCCGGGTGCGATATGCGCCAAGTCCACTGTGAGCGTGCCAGCGGAGGCGATATGGGCAGCCGGGTTCATCTGATCCACCAGCGGCCAGGTGGTGGCCGCTGCGCCCACTGCCGCCATGCCGGCGGTCGAAACGTAAAGAAAATCGCGCCGGCTCATATCCGGCTTTATGGCGCTGCTCGTCACGGCATGTCCTCCGCACTGAACTTTGCTACGGAAAAGCGTGATCCTGCGGTCGCGCAGGCGAAAGGAGGGGGCGACAATTCGCACCCATTGCCGGCTGCGGCAAAGCCGCGCCTCATTGATCCGGTTGGTTTGGGCCTTGCGCTTTTTGTTCCCTTTTTGTACCCATAAGGCCTTATGGCCAAATCAGCTGCCTTCACCTGCCAGTCCTGTGGCTCCGTCCATTCCAAATGGGTGGGCAAGTGCGAATCCTGCGGCGGCTGGAACACCATTGTGGAGGAGGGGGCGCCGCCCCCTATCGGCGGGGGGGCTTCGCGCCGGCTCAAGGGCCGCAAATTTCCCCTGGAAGACCTCAAGACCGACGATCCGGTGCCACAGCGCCGCTCCACCGGCATTGCCGAATTCGACCGGGTTACCGGCGGTGGGCTGGTGCCCGGTTCGGCCCTTTTGGTGGGCGGTGATCCGGGCATCGGCAAATCGACCCTGATCCTGCAGGCGCTGGGCAAATATGCGGAAGGCGGCAAGCGCGCGGTTTACATCTCGGGCGAAGAGGCGCTGGCGCAGGTGCGCATGCGCGGCAGCCGGCTGGGCCTTTCCGAGGCGCCGCTGCATCTGGGCTCGGCCACCTGTGTCGAGGATATTCTGGCGACACTGGAATCCGGGCCGCCGCCCGGCATCGTCGCCATCGATTCCATCCAGACGCTGTGGACCGGGGCGCTGGACGCGGCGCCCGGCACGGTGGCGCAATTGCGCACCGCCAGTTTCGATCTGGTGCGTTACGCCAAATCTTCTGGCGCGGCGCTGCTGCTGGTCGGCCATGTCACCAAGGACGGTCAGATCGCCGGCCCCAAAGCGATCGAGCATCTGGTCGACGCCGTGCTCTATTTCGAGGGCGAGCGCGGCCATCATTTCCGCATCCTGCGGGCGGTGAAGAACCGCTTCGGCGCCACCGACGAAATCGGTGTTTTCGAAATGACCGGCGCCGGCCTGTCGGAAGTCGCCAATCCGTCGGCGCTGTTCTTAGGGGATCGCAGCTCCGCCGCGCCGGGCACGGCGGTGTTCGCCGGGCTGGAAGGGACGCGGCCTCTGTTGTGCGAAATCCAGGCGCTGGTCAGTCCCTCCGCCTACGGAACACCCCGCCGGGCCGTGGTGGGCTGGGATTCCGGCCGCCTGGCGATGATACTGGCGGTGCTGGATGCGCGGGCGGGCCTCGGCATCGGCGCCGCCGATGTCTATCTGAATGTGGCGGGCGGGCTGAAGATCACCGAGCCGGCGGCCGACCTCGCCACCGCCGCCGCCCTGGTGTCGTCGCTGACCGGCACGTCCTTGCCGCGCGATACCGCGTTTTTCGGGGAAATCTCGCTCTCCGGCGATATCCGTCCGGTGCCGCAGGCCGAGGCCCGCCTCAAGGAAGCGGCCAAGCTGGGCTTTTCCCGCGCCTTTGTTCCGGCCGGAACGCTTGGTCGGGGAAAGGGTGCCACAGGTGTTAATCTCACGGAAATCGCCAATGTCGCAGAGCTGGCGTCCCTGGTTCCGGCGCGCGCCCCTTCTTCCAGGGAGGGGGCACGCTCCCAGGCGTCCCGTCCACCATCATCCCGTATGGAGGCGGATCGTGCTAAAGTTGATTCATGAACCTGCCCATTACCGTCCTGGACGCAGCTGTGATTCTGCTGATCCTGGCTTCCGCCGGCTATGCGGCCTGGAAAGGCTTTCTCTCCGAGACGCTGACCATCTTTGACTGGGCCGCCGCCGCTTTCGGCTGCCTCTATTTCGGGCCCTATCTCATTCCGATGATGCGCGGGCTGGTGACGACGCCCTGGGTCGCGGGCCTGCTCGCCTATGCCGTGGTCTTCCTGATCATCTTCATTCCGCTGTCCTTCCTCAGCCATCGCTTCTCGGAAACCGTCAAACACTCGCCCATCGGTCCGCTCGACCGGGCGCTGGGAATCGCCTTCGGCGTGGTGCGCGGGCTAGTGGCGGTGGGGCTGGCCTATCTCGCCTATACCTACTTCGTCCCGGTTCCCGAGCAGCCGCGCTGGATCAAGGAGGCCAATACCCTGCCCATGATCCAGTCTACCGCCGATGTGCTGGTCTCGCTGGTGCCCAGCCGGACGCGGGGAAATTTCAGGCTGGAACGCGATGACAGCGGGGACGACGCCATCGGCAATCTGATTCGGGACAATGGCGCGGCCAACCGGGCCGGAACCGATACGTCCAGGGGCAATTCCGGCGGTTCCTATGGGGAACGGGCGGCCCCGCGCGGTAACGATAATTCGCCGCAGGGCAGGCCTGCGAATAACGCGCAGAGAGGCTATGGCGCCACCGACCGCCGCGCGCTAGACACCCTGCTCCAAGATGGTGGCGGAAATCGTAGATGACCGAGCTAAATCCGGGGTTTGACCGGGCCCACCTAGACGACGACGCTCTGCATGAGGAGTGCGGCGTGTTTGGCATTTTTGGGCATGCCGATGCCGGCGCCCTGGCTGTGCTGGGCCTGCACGCCCTGCAGCATCGCGGCCAGGAAGCCGCGGGCATCGTCACCTACGACAATGGCCAGTTCATCGCCGAGCGTCACCAGGGCCTGGTGGGTGATATTTTCGGCCGCAATTCTCCGGCCGCCACCAATCTCAAGGGCCGCTACGCCGTCGGCCATGTCCGTTATTCCACCGCCGGCGGCTCCAATGTCCGCAACATCCAGCCCATCTTCGCCGACCTGGCGGGGGGCGGCCTCGCCATCGCCCATAACGGCAATCTCACCAACGCCTCGACCCTGCGCACCGAGCTGGTGGAGCAGGGCGCCATCTTCCAGTCGACCTCCGACACCGAGACCATCGTCCATCTCGCCGCCCGTTCGTCCAAGACCCGCATCGTCGACAAGCTGGTCGATGCGCTCTGCCAGGTGGAAGGCGCCTATTCGCTGGTGGCGCTGACCTCCAAGAAGCTGGTGGGTGCGCGCGATCCCTTCGGCGTCCGTCCCCTGGTGCTGGGCGATCTCGACGGCTCGCCGATCCTGGCTTCCGAAACCTGCGCCCTGGATATCATCGGCGCCACTTTCGTCCGCGACATCGAGCCGGGCGAGCTGGTGGTGATCAGCGAAGACGGCATCGCATCCCATTTCCCCTTCAAGAAGCCGCAACAGAGCCGCTTCTGCGTCTTCGAATACATCTATTTCGCCCGTCCCGACTCCGTCGTCGAAGGTCGCAGCGTCTATGAGGCGCGCAAGGCCATCGGCGAAGTGCTGGCGGCGGAAGCGCCGGTCGTTGCCGACATGGTGATTCCGGTGCCGGACTCCGGCGTCCCCGCCGCGCTGGGCTTCGCCAATGCCGCCAGGCTTCCGTTCGAGCTGGGCATCATCCGCAACCATTATGTCGGCCGTACTTTTATTGAGCCCTCCGACCATATCCGCCATCTCGGCGTGCGGCTGAAGCACAGCCCCAACCGCGCCAAGATCAAGGGCAAGCGCGTGGTGCTGGTCGACGACTCCATCGTGCGCGGCACCACCTCGCGCAAGATCGTGGAGATGATGCGCGAAGCCGGCGCCACCGAAGTGCATTTCCGCGTCGCTTCGCCGCCCACCACCCATTCCTGCTTCTATGGCGTCGACACGCCCAATACCGACGACCTCCTGGCCCACAGGATGGATGTCGAGCAGATGCGCCAGTTCGTCGGCGCCGACAGCCTGGCCTTCATCTCGATGAACGGGCTCTACCGCGCCATGGGCGAGGCGGACCGCAAGGCCTCCAACCCGCGCTTCTGCGACGCCTGCTTCTCGGGCGATTATCCCATCTCGCTGACCGATCTCACCGGCGGCAACCAGAAGCGGCAATTGTCGTTGCTCGCCGACGTGGCGTAACCCTCTCAATCTGTCATTCCCGCGAAAGCGGGAATCCAGGCCTCCCACCAAGATGCCGCGGCATCAGCGCATGTTTTCCTGGATGCCCGCTTCCGCGGGCATGACAAAAAAGTTTAAAAGGCGGCCATGAGTAAGCCTCTCGAAAACAGGATCGCGCTCGTCACCGGCGCATCCCGCGGCATCGGCCGCGCCGCCGCCATCGCGCTGGCGGCTGCCGGGGCGCATGTCATCTGCACGGCCCGCACCGTGGGTGGGCTGGAAGAGACGGACGACGAGATTCGCAAGCTCGGCGGCACCGCCACCCTGGTGCCCTTCAGTCTCAAGGATGGCGACGGCATCGACCGGCTGGGCGGTTCGATCTTCGAACGCTGGGGCCGCCTGGACGCGTTCATGGCCAATGCCGGCTTGCTGGGAGCGCTGACGCCGGTCGCCCATATCGAACCCAAGTTGTTCGCCGAGCTGGTCGAGGTCAATCTCACCGCCAATTATCGCCTGATCCGTTCGCTTGATCCCCTGCTGCGCCAGTCCGATGCCGGCCGGGCGCTGTTCATGACCTCGGGCGCGGCGGGCAAGCACACGCCGTTCTGGGGCGGCTATGCCATGACCAAGGCGGCGCTGGAATCGCTGGCGCTGACCTATGCCGCCGAAAGCGAGGGCACACGATTGAAGGTCAATCTCTTCAATCCCGGCGCCACCCGCACCGTGATGCGCAAAAAAGCGATGCCGGGCGAGGATCCGGCCGTTCTCAAAACGCCGGAAGATGTCGCGCCGCAGATCGTGACCCTGCTGTCACCGGCCAACACCGCCAACGGGCAGTTGTTCAGTTATTCCGCCTAAGTCGCGACGCTTCTCATAAACGCGGTGTCAAGGCCCGGCCCTCTATCTATTGAAGAGGGGAGGGCCATGATAAATAGTGCTATTCGATCACCGGAACGTCGAAAGGCCTTGGCGCTTCCCCGGCCCGGGCGATTTCCATCATGGTGACATAGGCCTGCTCGATATGGCGGCAGAAGCGCGCCGCGTCGAACAGCGGCGCGGTCAGGCGGTTGTCGGCCAGCTTCCGCCGCAACGCCGCCAGCCTTTCGCCATCGCGCGCCAGTTCCAGCGCCAGGGCTTCATACTCGGCCATGCTGTGGGTGATCAGTTCGGGACAGGAGATGGCGGTGAGCAGGCTGGCGCCCACCCGGCCGGCAAAGGCGGTGCCCTGGCAGGTGACGATGGGCACCCCCATCCAGAGCGCATCGCTGGCGGTGGTGTGGGCGCCGTAAGGCAGATTGTCCAACATCAGGTCGGCGTTAGGCAGGCGCTGAAGATGCAGCCGTGAATCCATGCGCGGCGCGAAGATCAGCCGGGCGGGATCGACGCCGCGCATCCTGGCATGCTCGCGCAGCCGCTCGTTGGCGCTGTCATCCAGCAGCCAGAGCACGCTGCCCGGCACGGCCGCCAGCAGGCGCATCCAGACATCGAAATTGCCCCGGCGGATCTTGCGGTGACTGTTGAAGCTGGCGAAGATGAAGGTGTTTTCCGGCAGGCCGGCTTCGCCGCGCGTCATCGGCGGGTCATGCGGCCGGCTGGGATCATTGACCTGATAGGTGTCGGGCAAATGGACGATCTTCTCGTCCCAGTAAGGCTGCTGGTCATGCGGCAGCACGACGGGATCGGCCAGGACATAGTCGCACAAATCCGGTCCGACCGTACCGGGCCAGCCCAGATAGCTCACCTGCACCGGGGCGCAGCCATAGGCCATGATCTGCGAGCGCGACCATAGCGTATAGCCCTTGAGATCGACGGCGATGTCCACCTGCATCTGCCGCAGCAGCGCGGCGACCTTCGCGTCCGGCAGGGTCTGCACATCGATGAAGCGGTCAAACGCCTTTTTCAGCCTTTCGCGCACCGGGTCCGGGGATTCCGCGCCATAGGAAATGCCGATCACTTCGAAACGCGCACGGTCATGGCGCTCGAACAGATCCGCCATCAGATGCGCGGTGGCATGGGTGAAGAAATCGGCCGAAAGATAAGCGAGGCGGATGCGGCCGCCTCCAGAATCCAGATCGGCGCGCAGGGCAGGGCGCGGGCCGGCCGGCGGCAGCGACTCGCGGCGGAACCGGGAAATCGCCGTGTGCAGCAGCTTCGGATCGGAAAAGCTCAGCGCCATGGGAAAGGGCGCGACCAGGGCGCGGCCATCCGGAATCTCCGCTTCCAGGCGCGGACGCAGGGCGTCGATTGTGTCCCAGTCGCAGAGCGCGCCCGCCGATGACAGCAGCCCGCCCAGGACATTGCGGTCATGGGGCGCCAGTTCCAGCAGTTTGCGCCAATCTGCCAGCGCCTCGCTCTCCTTGCCCAGCATGCCGCGCACCGTGCCGCGATTGATGCGGGCGACGATATGGCCCGGATCCAGCGCCAGGGCGCGGCGATAGCTGGCTTCGGCGTCCCCCAGCCTGGCTTCCTGGCGCAGCAAATTGCCGCGATTGGTCCAGGCGTCGGGATTGCCGGGGGCCATGGCGACAAGCTGCTCATAGGCGGCGAGCGCTTCGTCGAAACGGCCAAGATTCTCCAGCGCCACGGCCCGGTTGAACAATAGGCTGGCAAGCTTGATCGCCGGCGTCGGGCGGCCTGCGGCGTTGGCTTCGCGTTGCAGCACCAGCACCAGCTCGAAATCGGCCAGCGCGGGGGCAAAGTCGTTCAGCAGGAAATGGAGTTCGGCCCGCTGCAGGAAGACATGCGGTTCGCGCGGCGCCAGCACGGCACAGCGCTGGAAGCAGGACAGGGCCTCAGGCAGGCGCCCGAGCTGGCGCTGGAGCAGGCCGAGCTGGAACAGGGCTTCGGCATAGTCGGGCTTGAGGGCGATGGCGGCGCCATACGCCGCCGCCGCGTCGTCTCTGCGTCCCAGATTCTGCAATGCCATGCCCAGATGCAGCCGCGCTTCGGCGCACCCGGGATCCAGCGTGACCGCCTTCTCCAGCAACTGGCGTCCTTCCTCGGTCGCGCCGGTCTGGAGCTTGAGCATGCCCAGGCTGTGCAGGGCATCGACATCCCGCGGCGCCCGGGCCAGCACTTCGCCATAGGCTGCCATCGCCTCGTTCAGGCGGCGGGCGGCCATGTGCTCGGCGGCCTGCCGGCGCAGTTGCTTGATGGCGCTCATACGCGCCAACCATAAAAACTATTCATCTTTGCCGCCAGCCGCGTCGGGGATTTGTGACCCCGCCATAAGAGCCCAAAAACCAGTCCAGGAAACGGCTTGTCAGGGGCTTGGGGGCGTCCGCCGCGAACGGGTCTGCCGCTTCATGCACAGGCGTTATCGGCATGAAATATAACGCACATGCGAACGTCACAAACCTCTCCTAGGTCCGGATCAACCACCGTCACAGCCGGCGGTCTTTTTTCATCCGGGGGTTTTGATGCCGTTCCATTCCGCTTTGAAGTCCGTCCTCGTCTCCGGTACCGCGCTGGGCGCGTTCCTGGCGACCGGCGCGCTGGCCGCGCCCACCGTCTATACAACCCCCAACACCATAGCGGTGGCCGGCGCCACCAGCACCACCCTGGGCGGTCAGACCTTCGTCAATCAGGGTCTGCAGGGCGTCAATCGCCTGTCGGCCACCACGACCAAGGATTTCAACGGCGACACCTTCGGCGCTTATTCCGGCCTGGATGTCCTGCCCGGCAGCTGGCGCAAGACCGCGACCGGCGCCTATACCGGCGTGCTTTATTCGCTGCCCGACCGCGGCCCCAACGGCGTCGGCAGTGTCGGTTTCAGCGACTATGCCGGCCGCGTCAACAGCTTCGACATGAATTTCACGCCCTATACGGGCAGCGCCGCCATTGCCGCCAATGCCAATGTGCTGCAACTCGCCCAAAAGGGCGGGTTCTTCTTCAAGGACTTCAACAATAACGTCACCACCGGTTTCGATCCCGGCCTGCCGGGCGCCAACGCCTTCGTCACCCAGGGCGGTTACAATCTGCCGGGCTCCAAGGTGGGCAGTGCCGCCGGCAAGGTCAGCCTGGACGCCGAAGCCCTGCGCTTCCTCAATGACGGCAGCTTCTATGTCGGCGACGAGTATGGCGCCAATGTCTACTACTTCAACCGGGCCGGCCAGATGGTCGGCGTGGTGCAGCCGCCGCCGGCGCTGATCCCGCGCACCAGCGCCGCCGGCACCACGCCGGAAACCCTGTCCTACACCTCACAGGCGGATGCCGCCGTGGGCCGCCGCCTCAACCAGGGCATCGAAGGCATGGCGGTGACGCCGGACCAGAAGAAGCTGGTGACATTGCTGCAGAGCGCCACTTACCAGGACACCAACGGCACGCAGCAGCAGACCCGCACCAACACGCGCCTGATGATCTATGACATTGCCGCCAACAAGGCGCCGATGGCCCCGGTGGGTGACTATGTGCTGCAACTGCCGATCTACACCTTGAACGCCAATGGCGCCGCCGCCAACCGCACCGCCGCCCAGTCGGAAATCCTGGCCCTGAACGATACCCAGTTCCTGGTTCTGTCGCGCGACGGCAGCGGGTTGGGTCAGGCGAACACGCCGCCCACCTATAAGAGCGTCCTGCTGGTGGACATTACCGGCGCCACCAATATCGCCGGCACGCCATTCGAGACCGGTTATACCCCGGTCGCGCCCGCGGGCGTGCTGGCTTCGACCATCACCCCGGTGCAGCAGACCGAACTGGTCAATATGCTGAACACCACCCAGCTCTCCAAGTTCGGCATCAACATCAACAACGCCGTCGGCCAGGCCACCAGCACCACCATCAGCGAGAAGTGGGAAGGCATGGCGCTGGTCCCGACCCTGGATGAAAGTGCGCCGCGCGACTATTTCCTGCTGGTCGGCAACGACAATGACTTCCTCTCTTCCACCTGCAGCACAGGCGGCGTGAACTGCGCCCAGAGCATCAACAGCGATGCGGTGGTGCTGGTGTATCGCCTGACCCTGCCGACCTATGTCGATCCCGGCTATCTGAATTCCATGATCACCACCGGACCGGTGGTGCTGGGCATGACCCAGATGGCGGCGCATGACCTGGCGGTTTCGAGCGGCCTGATGGATCATCTCGGCAACCGGCGCCAGGGCATGGGCGATATCCGTCCGGCCCAGCTTGCCGGGCTCGATCTGGGCTTCTGGGGCGGGGTGCATGTCCTCAATCGCGAGGAATCCACCATGACCACCGCAGCCCAGATCGCCGGCGGTACCTTCGGCCTCGACGCCATGCTCAGCCCTGAATTCACCGTCGGCGCGGCGCTGGGCTACCAGGCGGGCCACTCCAATGCCACCGGCGGTTTCCATGCCAGCCATTCGGCGGTGCAGGCCTCGCTCTATGGCGCCTTCCAGAGCGCCGGCTTCTTCGCCGATCTCAGCGGTACCTACAGCGCCCAGGATTTCCGCCAGATCGACCGTCCCGGCGCCTATGGCCTGACCGGCACCGGCGCGACGGACGGCACCGGCTTCGCCGTCACCGGCCAGGCGGGCTATATGCTGGAAGGCGAAGGCTTCCGCCTCGGTCCGGTGGCGGGCTTCCGCTGGCTCAGCATCGATATCGACGGTTATACCGAGACCAACGCCTCGGGCGGCAATATCGTGATGCCCGGCATCAGCAACAATGGCGTCTCCGGCTTCTTCGGCGCGGAAGGCTCGATGCTGCTGGACGATTGGGTGCGCGGCATCCTGCGCTTCACCTACAGCACCGAGGATAGCTACCAGACCGGACCGGCCAGCTTCTCGCTGCTCAGCGCCGCCAATGCCATGGGGACGCAGAGTGTGGCACTGCCCGGCCTGGGCCAGGCGCATCTGGAACCGTCGCTGACCTTCACCGGCACCGGCAATATCAAATGGTGGGCCGGTTACGGTGCACGCATCGGTGTGGACGACGGTCTGGAGCACCATTTCACGCTGGGCGCCCGCGTCGCCCTGTAATTCCCTCGTCGTTAAGACCTGAAACGGAGGAAGGGTCTCGCTCTTCCTCCGTTATTTTTTCGGATCGTAGGGATTGCGGCTGCCGCGCATGGTGAACCGCAGCGGGGTGCCTTTCAGGTCGAAAGCTTCCCGCAGGCCGTTCTGCAAGTAGCGCAGATAGGCTTCCGGCAGGGCATCGAGCTGGTTGCCGAACAGGGCGAAGCTGGGCGGCCGCGCCTTGGGCTGGGTCATGTAGCGGATGCGTATACGCCGACCCGACACAGCGGGGGTGGCGTGGCGCCGCAGCGCCTCTTCCAGGAAACGGTTGAGGGCGGAGGTCGAGATGCGCCGGTTCCAGGCGGCGTCCGCGGCGATGATGGCGGGCTTGAGCCGGTCAATACCTTCGTTGGTCCTGGCCGAGACCGCCACCAGCGGCGCGCCGGCCACTTGCGGCAGCAGCCGGTCGCGCATTTCCGCAAAGCGCGAGATGGCGCCGGCCTTCTGTTCCACCAGGTCCCATTTGTTGAGGGCAAAGACGATGGCGCGGCCTTCGCGCGCGATCAGGTCGGCGATGGCCAGGTCCTGTTTCTCGAAGGGTTGGGTGGCGTCGATCATCACGATGACGCAATCGGCGAACCGGATGGCGGACAGGGTGGAGCCCACCGACATTTCTTCCAGCACCTCGCCCGCCACCCGCGCTTTCTTGCGCAGGCCGGCGGTGTCGTGCAGCAGCACCTCGCGGACTTTTTGGTCGTTTTCTCCTGGCAGATTCCACGGCGCGGTGATGGCGTCGCGCGTCAGTCCGGCTTCCGGCCCGGTGAGGGAGCGTTCCTCGCCCAGCAGCAGATTGAAGAGGCTGGATTTGCCGACATTGGGCCGTCCCACCAGCGCCAGGCGCAGCGGCTTGTCGCGCCAGTCGTAATTCTCGTCTTCGCTTTCTTCCTGGGCGATGTCTTCTTCGGTCTCGTCTGTCTCTTCTTCCGTTTCGGAATAGGCGATGCGGGGAATATGCTCTTCCAGCGCCTCGGACAATTCGCCCATGCCGATTGCATGCTCGGCCGACAGCCGGATCGGCTCGCCAAAGCCCAGGACGTAGACATCGTCCAGGGCGGTGCGTCCTTCGCATTTGTTGGCGGCGAAGATCACGGGTTTGCCCGAGCGGCGCAGGGCCTGGGCGATGATCTCGTCGCCGGCGGTGACGCCGTCGCGGGCATCGATGATGAAGAGCAGGGCATCGGCCTCGGCGATGGCCGCCAAAGTCTGCTCGGTCATGCGCGCCGTCAGGGTGCCGGATTGGGCCTCCTCGAAGCCGGCGGTATCGATCAGGCGGAAGGCGAGGCCGTCGAACTCTACCTCGACTGCCTGGCGGTCGCGGGTGACGCCGGGCGTGTCATGGACGATGGCGGCATGGCGACCCGCCAGCCGGTTGAACAGGCGCGACTTGCCGACATTGGGGCGTCCGACGATGGCGAGTGTGAACATCGGACCTTACCCGTCAACGCAGGGCAACGATCTCGGCGTCGTTGGTGTAGAGATACATGATGCCGTTGGCGACGACCGGCGCGATATTGGCGCCGTCGGGCAATTCCATGCGCGCCAGGAACTTGCCCGTATAAGGCGAGAAGGCCTGGGCATAGCCGTCATTCGACACCATCACCAGCCGGTTGGAGACCAGCACCGGGCCGCTCCAGATGATCGGATAGCGTTTGTTGTCGGGATCGCCATATTGCGGCAGCTGATGCACCCAGCGCACCTTGCCTTCCTTGCGGGTCAGGCAGAGCAGCTCGGCATTGTTGGTGATGACATAGACATAGTCGCCCGCGACCCAGGGGGTCTGGATGCCGCCGACCTGCTTGCTCCAGGCGCGGTCGCCGGTGGAGAGGTGGATGCCCACCACCACGCCCGACTGGCTCATGGCGAAGACCATGTCGCGATCGATCACCGGCCGTCCGGCGATGGCGTCGATCTCGGACAATTGCGTCACGGTGCCGGACCGCGAAAGCACGTCGCTCCACATATTCTGGCCGTTCTGGACGCGATAGGCGTTGAGTTCGCCCGAGCTGAACGGCGCCACCACCACATCGCCCGCGACCGCGGCGCTGGTCGAAGTCAGCAGGTTGGCGGATTCGGTGATCGCCTGGTTTTCCCACAGCGAGCGGCCGTCATTCTCCGCCAGGGCGTAAAAATGATTGTCGGTGGTGGTCACGAAGATGCGGCCGCCGGTCACGACCGGGGCATTGACGATGGGAATGCCGAAATCGCGGCGCCACAATTCGCGGCCCGTCGCGGCATCCATGCAGACCAGGAAACCCCAGCCCGAGGTGACATAGAGCTTGCCGTCATTGAAGGCGACGCCGCCGCCCATGCCGGCGGGCGGATCGAAGGTGTTGCGCTTGCCCAGCAGGCCCCACAGCGTCGGCCAGTCGGTGCCGTCCTTCGGCGTCAGCCGCTTGTCCCAGACCGGCCGCCCGTCGGCGAGGCGCAGGACATAGACATGGGCTTCGGAGTCCAGGACATAGATGCGGCCTGCCGCCACCACCGGACTGGCGGTGACCACGCTGGCATCGTCATTGCCCTTGCCTGCGCTGCGCGACCAGACCTGGCGCAGGGGGCCCGGCGCTTCCAGGTGATGCATGGCGTTGGAGGAATAGCCGCCGGGCTGGGGCCAGTCGGCATTGCGGAACGGCGCCGGCAGCAGCACCGGCGTGGCGGCCAGGGCCGGGTCGACCTGCAGCGATTCATCCGTGCCCGCCAGCGAGACGCGCATGCCGCGCAAATTGCTGCTCTGCGTGGTCGAGAACCAGTCGCCGGCCATGTCCCAGAATTGCTGGCCGCAGCCCGACAGGGCCAGCGCCGCCACCAGCAAGGCGGCCGTTTTGGAAAGGTTGCGCATCATTGGCCGGGCGCCGCCGGCTGCGGCGGAAGGGCAAGCGCGGGCGGCAGGGGAGCCGCGGCTTCGGCGGGCACCGTGCCGAAATCGCTGCCGGCGCCATTGTCCAGGAACGTCACCATGGCGCGGGCGCGGACGCGCAGGCCTTCCGGCGCTTTGGCATCTTCCGACAACGCGCGATAGGCGTCGGTCGCCTGCCGGACGCGGGCGCCGCGATAATCGGCGAAGGCCAGCACTTCGCGCGCCAGCGGCTGCCAGGCGCTTTGATCGGTGTTGAGCGGCGCCAGCAGTTCTTCCAGTTCCTTGCGCGGGACGGTCGCGGCCATGATCCAGGCGGCGCGCAGGCGCGCAACGGCGCCGATCTCGTCATCAGCGGCGGCGGCAACTGCCTTGTAGAGCGTCACCGCAGTGCCGGGCTGGCCCGCGGCGTTGAGCGCATTGGCCTGCGAAAGCTTGGCCAGCAGCGCATAGCTGCCCTTGCCGATGCGGGCGATTTCGGCGAAGGCGGTGGCCGCCTTGCCGGGATCGGAGATGCGCTGCGCGGCGGCGAAGCTGTCGCCCAGCCGGGCATTGGCCGCCGCCTGCTGCTGCTGCCAGAACACCCAGCCGCCCACGCCCGCGAGCACCAGCACGGCAGCCGCGATCAGGGCATAGCCATACCGCTTCCAGATTTTTTCGAGGCGGTCGCGCCGAACGTCCTCTTCAACCTCGCGGAAGATGTCACTCAAAGGCCGGTATCCTTTTGGCGTCCCGTGGCTGACGGTCGTTCAGGACCAAGCCTTGCCGGGGCGGTGTTTTCCTTAGCCCGCGCCACGCTTGGGTGCAATGTTTCCGGCCCGGCCGGACCCATTGCACCAATTAAATAATTTGGCGCGCGGCGCGCGCCGGGCAATGCGTCCCTGGGGGCCGTTTTGGCCCTGGCGGTGGCTTTTATTGGGCTTTCTTCATGGGGTAGACATTTTCCACCCCCGGAAAGGCCCGGGACCGCACATCCTCGGCATAGGCCTTTACCGCGCCCTCGATCGCCGGGCCCAGCTTGGCGTATTCGCGCACGAAGCGGGGCGGGTTGGGGTTGAGACCCAGCATGTCCTCCATCACCAGGACCTGCCCGTCGCAGGCGGCCGAGGCGCCGATGCCGATGGTGGGAATCGGGATCTCGGCGGTGATCTTGGCGGCCAGGGGTTCGGCCATGCCTTCCAGCACGATGGCGAAGGCGCCGGCCTCGGCCAGGGTCTTGGCGTCGGCCTCGATCGCCGGCCACTCTTCGAGGCTGCGGCCGACGGTCTTGAAGCCGCCGGCGACATGGATGCCCTGGGGCGTCAGGCCGATATGGCCCATCACCGGAATGCCGCGCTGGGTCAGGTATTTCACGGTTTCGGCGATGCGCGTGCCGCCTTCCATCTTCACGGCGGTGCAGCCGGTTTCCTGGATGATGCGCGCGGCATTGCGGAAGGCAACGGAGGGGGATTCCTCATAGGAGCCGAACGGCATGTCGACCACCACCAGGGCGCGGGACGAGCCGCGCATCACCGCCTTGCCATGGGTGATCATCATTTCCAGCGTCACGCCCAGGGTGTTTTCCAACCCGTGCATCACCATGCCCAGACTGTCGCCGACCAGCATCACATCGACATGGGTGTCGAGCAGGCGGGCGGTATGGGCGTGATAGCAAGTGAGGCAGACGACGGGCTGCTGGCCCTTATGCGCCTTGATCTCCGGAACGGTGACCCGGCGGGTCTGGGAATGGACGGACATGGGCGGCGCTCCCGAAGGGGTGGCGAACTTATAGCGGAATATTGGTGTTCGGGCCCTTGACGGAAAGGCATACCGGCTTATACTTAAGTATGTGATTAACTATCAAGCTGAACTGGACCGTACCTTTCAGGCCCTGGGCGACCCCACCCGCCGGGCCATCATTGAGCGCCTGACGGCCGGTCCAGCCACGGTCAGCGAATTGGCGGCCCCGCTGCCCATGTCGCTGCCGGCGGTGATGCTGCACCTGAAGGTGCTGGAGAAGTCTGGCCTGGTGGTAAGCGAGAAGCAGGGCAGGGTCCGGACCTGCCGCATCGACCCCATGAAGCTCTCTTTGGCCGAACGCTGGGTCAGCGAACGCCGCCAGGTGTGGGAGCGGCGCCTGGACCGGTTGGGCGCCTTTCTCGACGAAACGGAGAACGGAAAATGAGAAAGCTGATTTCCCTGATGCATGTCTCGCTGGACGGCTTTTGCGCCGGTCCCAAGGGCGAGATGGATTGGATCGGACTGAACGACACCATCTTTGCCGATGTCGAAACGCTGGTGGAGCGCAGCGGCGCCGCCGTCTATGGCCGCACCACCTACGGGATGATGCGCGGCTATTGGCCCGCGGTGCTGACGCGGCAGGGTGCGGGGGCGCGCGAACTCGCCCATGCGCAATGGGTGGAGAAGATCGAGAAACACACTTTCAGCCGCACCCTGGAAAGCAGCGACTGGAACAATGTTCATCTGCATATGCACGCGAAGGAAATTCTGGAACTGAAGCAGAAGCCGGGCGGCGACCTGCTGATTTTCGGAAGCCCCGGCTTGTGCCACGCTTTCCTGGCGTTGGACGTCATCGATGAATTCTGGATCAACCTCAATCCGGTGCTGGTGGGCGGCGGGATCCGCTATCTCGACCAGACGGTGAAGACAAAATTGACGCTGCAAAGCCAGCGGGTCTTCGACAATGGCGTTATCCGCCTCAACTACCGCAAAGCCTGAGCAGGAAGTACACCATGACCAGCCCTGGCCGTTCCGTCGTCCATGCCAGCTTCAGTATCACCCGTCACTGGAAGGCGTCGCCCGCGCGCGTTTTTCAGGCCTTTGCCGACGAGCAGAAAAAGAAGGCCTGGTTCGGCGGCGGCGATGCCTGGGAGCCGCTGGGCCACAGCTTCGACTTCCGGGTCGGCGGCAAGGAACAGGAGGCCGGCCGCTTCAAACAGACAGGCATCGTCTCCAGCTTCGACTGCATCTATCTCGATATCATTCCGGATGAACGCATCATCTACAGCTATGTGATGCATCTGGACGACCGCAAGATTTCGGCCAGCCAGGCCTGTATCGAGCTGAAGCCGGACGGCAGCGGCACCAAATTCATCCTCACCGAATATGGCGACTATCTCGACGGCTATGACGACAATGGCAGCCGCGAGCAGGGCACCAATCTGCTGATGGATGCGCTGGCCAAATCGCTGGGAGAATAGCCATGCCGCTCACCGACATCACGCGCGGTTATTTCCGCGCCTATGAAACCGGCGACCGCGCCTTCATCGAAGATAACATGGCCGAAGGTTTCACCTTCACCAGCCCCTTCGACGACGCCATCGGACGCGAGGACTATTTCCGCCGCTGCTGGCCCAACCACAGCAATCATCGCCATTTCGAGATCGAGGCGCTGGCCCAGGATGGCGACAAGGTGATGGTGGTCTATCGGGCCAATATGGCGACGGGAAATCCGGTGCATCCCACCGCGCAATTTCGCAACGCCGAATGCCACCTTTTCCAGGACGGCAAGCTCAAAGCGGTGACGGTGTTTTTCGGCGACCCGCCGGGCGCCCTGACGCGGCGCCAGTTCGCGGAACAGTGTGGAGCGGGCTGAGCACAATTGTCATGGCCCGCGAAGGCGGGCTGCCCGGACTGACATCCGCTCAATCCCCCAAAAAGGAGCGAAATCCCCGGAATATTTGCCGGTGGCACCCTGGGCGGCCCGGATTCCGGGCCGTGACAATGCGTTAAATCCCGCCGTGACCCCATCGGATTCCTGATATGCTGACGCCAGCAAAGGATTCCTCCCCAAACCCATGTTATTCCTCGAACTGTCGGCGGTCATTTTCCTCATCGTCGTCAACGGCCTGCTCGCGCTTTCGGAGATGGCAATCGTCTCCTCCCGCCCCAGCCGCCTTAGGACGATGGCGGAACGCGACGTCATCGGTGCGCGCCGTGCTCTGGCGCTGGCCTCGAACCCCGGTCACTTCCTCTCCGCCGTGCAGATCGGCATCACTCTGGTCGGCATCCTTTCGGGCGCCTTCTCCGGCGCGACGCTGGGTCTGCGCGTGGGGACCTGGCTGGAAGCCCAGGGCCTCTCCAACGAGATCGCGGAAACCGCCGGCGTCGGCCTGGTGGTGGTGGCGATCACGTATGCTTCGCTGATCATCGGCGAGCTGGTGCCCAAGCAGATCGCCCTGCGCAATCCGGAAAAGGTGGCGGTGCGCGTCGCCCCGGCCATGACCATCATCGCCAAGATCACCTGGCCGATGGTCTGGCTGCTCGATGCCTCGGGCCGTCTGGTGCTGGCGCTGCTGGGCCAGAAAAAAGCCTCCACGGAAAGCGTCACCGAGGAGGAGATCAAGGCGCTGGTGGCGGAAGCCGAAAGCTCGGGCGTGCTGGAGCCGGGCGAGAAGGAAATGATCGCCGGCGTGCTGCGCTTAGGGGATCGCAATGTGAAGGTGGTGATGACGCCGCGCCACGATGTCGACGCCATCAAGCTGGGCGACGATCCGGCGTCGGTGCGCGCCGCCCTGGTCGCCAGCCCGCATTCGCGCCTGCCGGTCTATGACCGCGACCTGGACGAGATGGTCGGCGTGGTCCAGGCCAAGGAATTGCTGAACGCCTATCTGCAGGGCCGCACGCCGGAAATCCGCGATTTTATCCGCCAGGCGCCGGTGATCCCGGACAGCGCCGACGCCCGCGACGTGATCATCGCCCTGCGCGACAGCCCCATCCATGTCGGGCTGGTGCATGACGAATACGGGCATTTCCGCGGCCTGGTCACCACCGCCGACATATTGGGCTCCATCGTCGGCGAATTCTCCGGCGAGGATGCGCCGGCCGAACCGGCCTATGTCCGGCGAGAGGACGGCTCGCTGCTGGTCGCCGGCTGGATGCCGCTGGACGAATTGCGCGACCTGACTGGCATCGATATCGGCGACGACAACCAGTCCCATACCGTGGCGGGCTTCGTGGTGCAGGGCTTCGGGCACCTGCCGGACGTGGGCGACCGTTTCGAGACCCAGGGCTGGCGCTTCGAGGTGCTGGACCTGGACGGACGCCGCGTCGACAAGATTCTGGCGGAAAAATTATCCAAGCGCCGCGGCCGGTAAGCATTCGCTGGGCTCACGTTTGGTCCGCGCCCTTTTTTTGTTGGTCGCGCCGGAAGGCCCTCGTTTTGCTCGGGTTTCTGCTCCACGCAGGACCTGAGTATTGGTGGTGGGTCGCGACAAAAATGAAAAGGCCCGGCATCGCTGCCGGGCCTTTGCGTATCGATTTGCCGAAAAAGGAGCTTATGCCTCGGTCTCGGCCGCTTCTTCCGTCGTCTCGACGGGTGCGGCGCCTTCCTCGAAGATTTCCTCGGCGGCGATCTTGGCTTCTTCGGCCTCGGTCTTCGCCGCCAGCACATCCTCGCCGCGCGCTTGGCGCTCGGCTTCATCCTCGCTGCGGGCAACATTGATCGTGATGTTCACCTTCACTTCCGGATGCAGGACAACCGGGATGGTGAACAGGCCGATGGCCTTGATCGCGACGCTGATATTGACCTGATGGCGGTCGACCTTGAAGCCGCTTTTCTCCATCGCGTCGGCGACATCGCGCGGTGAAACCGAGCCATAGAGCTGGCCACGGTCGCCGGCCTGGCGGATCAGCACGAACTTCTGGCCGTCCAGCTTCCTGGCGATCTTCTCGGCTTCACCCTTGGCCGCGAGATTGCGGGCTTCGAGCTGGGCTTTCTGCGCCTGGAAATATTCCCGGTTTGCCTTGGTGGCGCGCAGGGCCTTCTTTTTGGGCAGCAGGAAGTTGCGGGCGAAGCCGTCCTTGACGCGGACCTCGTCGCCCATCTGGCCGAGCTTTTCGACCCTTTCGAGCAGAATGACTTGCATGGTTTCCGCTCCTCTTACTTCACGACATAGGGAAGCAGGGCCATGAAGCGTGCGCGCTTGATCGCGTTCGCCAGGATGCGCTGCTTCTTGTTCGACACCGCGGTGATGCGGGCCGGGACGATCTTGCCGCGTTCGGAAATGAAGCGCTGCAGCAGCTTCACATCCTTGTAGTCGATCTTCGGCGCGCTATCGCCGGAGAAGGGGCAGGTCTTCTTGCGACGGAAGAAGGGACGGCGCGCGCCGTCACCGCCGCGATCGCCGCCACGTCCGCCTTCGCGGTCGCCGCCGCCGCTGCGGCCATAGCCGCCGCCTTCACGATTGCCGCCATAGCTCATTGCGCGGTCTCCTCAGTGGTCTCGCCTTCCGGCTTGTTGTCGTCACGGCGGTTCTTGTTCGACGAAACGTCGAACGCGTCGACCTTGACGGTGAGATAACGCAGCACGTCCTCGTTGATCTTGAGCTGGCGTTCCAGCTCGAAGACCGCCTTGGACGGGGCGTTGATGTTCAGGAGCACATAATGCCCCTTGCGGTTCTTCTTGATGCGATAGGCAAGTCCGCGCAGGCCCCAATATTCCTGCTTCTCGACCTTGCCGCCTTCGCCTTCGACGATGGTTTTGAGGTGGGTCGCCAGCGCGTCTACCTGCTGCGCGCTGATGTCCTGGCGCGCGATCAGGAGATGCTCGTAAAGAGCCATGTCCGTTCCTTATGTTCGGAGGCGGAGCGGATCGGGGCGGACACCCGTCACCGTTTTGGCTCGCCGGACCCGCGCACCATGCGCATCCTCTTGTGAGCGACCACCCAGCAGATCGGTCCGGAAAAACCGATCGTTAGCGCCAGGCGGCGCGACCCTTACAAGAGGCGTCCAACGACCGCAGCCGTTTGAAGGCGCGCGTATAGGCAAAAGCCCCTGAAATGGCAAGGAAAACCCCGGAAAAAGGCCCTCCGGCCCCAAAAAACCAGCCAAACCCCCCAAAAAATCCAGGCAAAACAACGTCGGGCCTATCCGGGGGGTGATTTTCGTCTAGGTTCGGAAAGGTTGGGGCGGGGAATCCGGTGGACAGGTCAGACATCATACTGCGCAAGGCCGCCTGGCGGCTGATCCCGCTGATGATGCTGATGTATGTCGCCAGCTTCCTCGACCGGGTGAATATCGGCTTTGCCGCCCTGCAGATGAACGAGGATCTCGGTTTCTCGGCCCAGATCTATGGCCTGGGCGCCGGCATCTTCTTCTGGGGCTATTTCCTCTTCGAGGTCCCCTCCAACCTGATGCTGGAAAAGGTGGGCGCGCGCATCTGGATGTGCCGCATCATGGTGACCTGGGGCCTGCTCTCCATGGCCACCGCCTTCGTCACCGGTCCCGCCTCCTTCTTCGCCATCCGCTTCCTGCTGGGCGCGGCCGAAGCCGGCCTTTATCCGGGCATGATCCTCTACATGACCTACTGGTTTCCGCAGGCGACGCGGGCGCGCTTCATCGCGCTTTTCCTGGCCGCGGTGCCGCTCTCCAATGTGATCGGCGCGCCGCTGTCGGGCTGGCTGCTGGGTTTTGAAGGTTATTTCCGCGGCTGGCAGAACATGCTGCTGATCGAAGGTGTCCCGTCGGTGCTGTTGGGCATCGCGGTGCTATTCCTGCTGCCCGACAATCCGCGCGCCGCCAGATGGCTGACAACCGAAGAAAAGGAAATTATCGAGACGCGCCTGGCCGCCGACAAAAAACACGACACCGCGCTGGGGACCGTGCACGGCTTCTGGGACATGCTGAAGGACAAGCGCGTCTGGATCCTGATGATCCCCGATTTCGGCATCGTCATCGGTCTATATGCTCTGGGGTTGTGGATGCCGCAGATGGTCAAGGCCATGGGCTACACCAACATCGAAACCGGCTGGCTGGTGGCGCTGGCCTATTTCACGGCCATCGCCGCCATGGTGCTGTGGGGTCTCTCCAGCGACCGGAAGGGGGAGCGCGTCGGCCATGTCGCCATCGCGGCGTTGGCCGGCGCGGCTGGCCTGATCGGCGCGGCGCTGCTGTCCGATCCGGTGCTGGTGATCGCCTCCTTCTGTCTCGCGGCCAGCGGCATCTATGCCGCCCTGGCGGTGTTCTGGACCTTGCCGACCGCGCTGCTGCGCGGCACGGCGGCCGCGGCTGGTCTTGCGCTGATCAACAGCTTCGCCAACCTGGGGGGATTTTTCGGCCCGTCCATCACCGGCTGGCTCAAGGATCTGACGGGAAATTACGTGCTGGGACTGGAAGTGATGGCGGGAATGCTGGGCATTGCGGCGATTGCCGTGCTGCTGATCGGCCGCGCTTTTTTCCCGCGGCTCAAAACGGCGGCTTGAGAAGCCGGGCGAAACCGGCGATCATCGGACAACATCACATCCGGGGAGGAGAGCCGTTCATGCGTCATCTCATTGCCACCGTGATCGTGAACCCGTCCAAGAAGTAGGCCCAGACTGAAACCGGAAAATATCGAGGAACAGGTCCGGGCCGCGCGCGTCCAGCAGCGCTGGCGGCGGCTCGACCTGGTCTTTGCCGCCATCGGGGCGGAGATCGTCAGTCTTTTCATCATTGCCTTGGCGCTGGCGGTGCTTTGCGCGCCCTGGGCCTTCGGCATCGGCGTTACGTTCGGGGCGGGTTACTGGATCGCCCAGTCCACCGGCAACCTGGCGCTGGGCTGGATCGCGGGCGTGATCCTGTTCAGCTTCTTCTGCCGCTATGTCTGGGGTTCGCGCCTGCAGGCGGCCTCGCGCCGTGCCGCCGAAGCGTTGATCGCCGGCAAGTGATCCTGGAAACCGCCATTCTCGATGGGTTGCACCGCGCACTACACACCGCCGCTTGACTTGGCCTGACCCTCTTGATTTGTCTGCCTCCAACATGACTCGAGCCTTCCTTTTCCCCGGTCAGGGCAGCCAGAAAGTCGGTATGGGCGGCGAACTCGCGGGCGCGTTCGCCGCCGCGCGCGATGTCTTCCAGGAAGTGGACGACGCGCTCTCCCAGAAACTCTCCAAATTGATGTGGGACGGGCCGGAAGCCGATCTCACCCTGACCGAAAATGCCCAGCCCGCGATCATGGCCGCCTCTATCGCGGTGGTGCGGGTGCTGGAAAAGGAGATGGGCCTCAATATCGGCGCCCACGCCAAATTCGCCGCCGGCCACAGTTTGGGTGAATATTCGGCGCTCTGCGCCGCCGGTGCTTTCACCCTGGCCGACACGGCGCGGCTGCTCAAGATTCGTGGGACCGCGATGCAATCGGCGGTGCCGGTGGGCGAGGGCGGCATGATCGCCCTGATCGGCGCCGAGATCGACCAGGCCGAAGAGGTGGCCAAGGAAGCCGCCGCGGCAGGCGGCACCTGCGTCGTCGCCAATGACAATGCGCCGGGCCAGGTGGTGATTTCCGGCAGCAATGACGCGCTGGGCCTTGTCCCCGACATTGCCAAGGCGAAAGGCATCAAGCGCGCCCTGCCGCTGGCGGTGTCCGCGCCTTTCCATTGCCCGCTGATGCAGCCGGCAGCCGACCGCATGGCCGAGGCGCTGGCGGCGATGACGGTGCGGCCTTTGGCGGTGCCGGTGATCGCCAATGTCACGGCCGAGCCTGTCAGCGAACCTGACGCGGTGCGCCGGCTTCTGGTGCAACAGGTGACAGGCCGTGTGCGCTGGCGCGAATCGATCCTGGCGCTGCGTGGCCTTAGTGTGGAAACCACCGTCGAGTTCGGCGGCAACAAGGTGCTGACGGGCATGGTCAAGCGTATCGACAAGGATTTGCAGAATATCACGCTGGATACGCCGGCGGATCTCGAAGCTTTTGGGAAGGCACTGTGAGCGTCGGCCCGGAAAAGTGGCCCTACTTCAATTAAAAGGGGCGGTTTTCCGTCCGGTCGCGCGAACGAAGGAAAAAAAGTGATGTTCGATCTCACAGGCAAAGTCGCGCTGGTAACCGGCGCCTCTGGTGGTATCGGCGGCGCCGTCGCCCGCGCCCTGCATGCCCAAGGCGCCAGCGTGGTGCTGTCGGGCACGCGCCAGGAAGCGCTGGATGCCGTGAAAGCCGAACTAGGTTCGCGCACCTTCACCGTCATCGCCAATCTTTCGGATCCGGCTTCGGTCGAGGCCTTGCCCAAGGCGGCGGAAGAGGCGGCGGGCGGACCGATCGATATCCTGGTGAATAATGCCGGCATTACCAAAGACAATCTCTTCATGCGCATGAAGGATGAAGAGTGGGACCAGGTGATCGCGGTCAATTTGACCGCCTGCTTCCGCCTCTCCCGTGCCGTGCTGCGCGGCATGATGAAGAAGCGCTGGGGCCGCATCATCCAGATCACTTCGGTGGTGGGCGAAACCGGCAATCCCGGCCAGGGCAATTACGCCGCCGCCAAGGCCGGCCTGGTGGGCATGAGCAAAAGCCTTGCGGCCGAAGTCGCCAGCCGTAACATCACGGTCAATTGCGTCGCCCCGGGCTTCATCCAGACCGCCATGACCGATGTGCTGAACGACCAGCAAAAGGAAACCATCGCCACCCGAATCCCGGCCGGCCGCATGGGCACGGGGGCGGAAATTGCCGCCGCGGTGGTCTATCTGGCCTCGAACGAAGCAGCCTATGTCACCGGCGAAACCCTTCAGGTCAATGGCGGGATGGCCATGATCTGACAGGTCTTTTTACAGCCCTTTCAAGGGCTTAACCCTTAATTTGGCGGCGGCGCGCCGATTGTGTTACCAAGCGCGCCTCGCGAGACGTTTCCAACCTGAAACAGTTACTGTGAGGCGCCGCCCGCCCCCGGGCCGGCGCGCAAACTAGGAGAGGCTTTTAAGTCAATGAGCGATACCGCAGAGCGCGTGAAGAAGATCGTCGTCGAGCACCTGAACGTCGACGCCGAGAAAGTCACCGACAGCGCATCCTTCATCGAGGACCTGGGCGCCGACAGCCTCGACACGGTCGAGCTCGTCATGGCGTTCGAAGAAGAATTCGGCATCGAAATTCCCGATGACGCGGCGGAGTCCATTGTGACCGTCGGCGACGCCGTCAAGTATATCGACAAAGCCAACGCTTCCTGATTCAGACAGCGCGCGCATGCGCAGGGTCGTAGTCACCGGGCTGGGGCTGGTCACACCGCTGGCCTGCGGCGTTGAGGAAAGCTGGGCGGCGCTGCTGGCCGGCAAGTCCGGCGCCAGCGCCATCACCCGCTTCCGCACCGACGACCTGGCGACAAAAATCGCCTGCCAGGTGCCGCGCGGTGACGGCACGGGCGGCACCTTCAATCCCGACCAGTGGGTTGATCCCAAGGAACAGCGGCGTATGGATGATTTCATCATCTATGGGCTGGCGGCCGCCAAGCAGGCGGTGGTCGATTCCGGCTGGGTGCCGCAGAGTGACGAAGACCGCGCCCGCTCCGGCGTGATGACCGGCTCGGGCATCGGCGGCCTGCCGGGCATCGAGGAAGGTTCGCTGCTGATCGAGGAAAAGGGACCGCGCCGGCTGTCGCCTTTCTTCATTCCCGGCCGCCTGATCAATTTGATCTCGGGCTATGTCTCGATCGAGCATGGCTACAAGGGCCCGAACTCGGCGGTGGTTACGGCCTGCGCCACCGGCGCCCATGCCATCGGCGACGCGGCCCGCATGATCGCGCTGGACGATGCCGATGTGATGATCGCGGGCGGCGCCGAATGTGCCATCTGCCGTATCGGCATTGCCGGCTTCAATGCCTGCCGCGCTTTGTCGACCGCCTATAACGACACGCCGGAAAAGGCCTCGCGTCCCTATGACAAGGGCCGTGACGGCTTCGTGATGGGCGAGGGCGCCGGCATGCTGGTGCTGGAAGAGTATGAGCACGCCAAGGCGCGCGGCGCGAGGATCTATGGCGAGATCAAGGGTTATGGCCTTTCGGGCGACGCCTATCACATCACCGCCCCGTCGGAAGACGGCGATGGCGGCTTCCGCGCCATGCAGATGGCGGCCAAGCGCGCCGGCATCTCGCCCGGCGACATCGATTATGTGAATGCGCACGGCACCTCGACCATGGCCGACGGCATCGAGCTGGGCGCGGTCGAACGCTTCCTGGGCAATGCCGCCGCCAAGACCGCCATGTCTTCGACCAAATCCTCCATCGGCCATCTTTTGGGCGCGGCGGGCGCGGTGGAAGCGATCTTCTGCCTGCTGGCGATGCGCGACGGTATCGTGCCGCCCACCATCAACCTGGAAGATCCGGACGTCACCACCGCGATCGACCTGGTGCCGCTCAAGGCCCAGAAACGCCAGGTCGATGTCGCGATGTCGAACAGCTTCGGCTTCGGTGGCACCAATGCCTGCCTGATCATGACCAAGGCCTCATAGGCACAGGGGCAGGCTATGAAGCGCTTCCTGCTGATCCTGCTCACGCTGCTGGTGATCGGGGCAGGCGCGGCGCAATGGTATTTCCATGCCTGGACCGCGGCGGGCCCGGCCACCGCCGAGACGGTGGTGATGATCGCGCCGGGCTCTGGCTTGTCGCGCATCGCCCAGCAGCTGGAAGAGGCCGGCGCCATTTCCTGGAAGCGGCTGTTCGAGATCGAGCTGCGCCTGCGTGACCAGGCGGGCCAGCTCAAGGCCGGCGAATATGCCATTCCCGCCCTTGCCTCGATGGCCGATATCGCCGCCATCCTGATCGCGGGCAAGTCGATCCAGCACCGCCTCACCGTGGCCGAGGGGCTGACCTCGGACATGATCTGGAAGCTGGTGCAGGCCGACAAGGTGCTGACAGGCGATGCCGGCCCGGCACCTGCGGAGGGCACGCTGCTGCCCGAGACCTACCTCTTCACTCGCGGCATGACCCGCCGCGAGATGCTGCGCCAGATGGCGCAAGCGCAGCGGAACTTCATCGCCGAGCATTGGCCAAACCGCAGCCCGGGCCTTCCCTATGGCACGGTGGAGCAGGCCGTGATCCTGGCTTCCATCGTCGAGAAGGAAACCGCCCTTGCCGAAGAGCGCCGCCGCGTCGCCGCCGTCTTCGTCAATCGCCTGCGCCAGGGCATGCGGCTGCAATCCGACCCCACCATCATCTACGACCTGACCAAGGGCTATCCCCTGGGGCGCGGCATTCGCCTCAGCGAGCTGGAAGCCGCCACGCCTTACAACACCTATGTGATCGCCGGCCTGCCGCCCGGTCCCATCGCCAATCCGGGCAAGGACGCGCTGGCGGCGGTGATGAATCCGCCGGATACCAATGACATCTATTTCGTGGCCGATGGCTCAGGCCGCAGCGTCTTTGCGCCGACCCTGGACGCGCATACCCGCAATGTGCTCGCCCTGCGTGCCTGGGAGCGGCGCCAGGCGCTGGTGAAGGGCCAGTTGCGGATCGATACCGATCCCATCGCCAAATCCATCCCCAGCCTGCCGGGCCAGCGCCCGAAATAGCCCCCATAACCCGAAACAGTCAGCGTGACGCGCCAGCGGGCGCGGGCTAAGTTCTGCGCCTTTCGGAGTCGGATGATGCCTCTCTCCAGCATGACGGGATTTGCCGAAAGCGCGGGCGCCCAGGGCGGGCTTGCCTGGCGCTGGGAAGCCAAGAGCGTCAATGGCCGCGGACTGGATTTGCGCCTGCGCACGCCGCCGGGGCTGGATGGGATCGAAGCGCCGGCCCGCAAGCTGGCCGGCGCCCGTTTCCAGCGCGGTTCCCTGCAGGTCTCGCTCAGCCTCGAGCCGCAGGAAAGCGCGCGCGGTCTCAGCATCGATGCGGCAGCGCTGGCCAGCGCCGTCAAGCTGGCGCGGGAAATTGCCGCCGAGACCGGGCTGGCGCCGGCGCGGGTCGACGGCATCCTGGCGCTGAAAGGTGTCATCGTGGCCGAGGAAAGCGCGCCGTCCGATCCAATGGCGCGCGCCCTGCGCGATGCCGCCATCCTGGAAACCCTCGCCATGGCCTTCGATGCGCTGGTCAAGGAGCGGCTGAATGAGGGCGCCAAACTGGCGGCGCTGCTCAGCTCGCAGCTGAATGAGATTGCGCGTCTGACGCAGGAGGCCGGAGCGCTGGCCGCGACCCAGCCTGCCGCCCTGAAGGAAAGGCTGGAAAGCCAGTTGCAGGATCTGCTGGCGGGCAATGCGCTGCCGCAGGAGCGGCTGGCGCAGGAAGCGGCGCTGTTGGCGGCCAAGGCGGATGTGCGCGAGGAACTGGACCGGCTGGCCGCCCATGTCGAGGATGCCCGCGCCATGCTGGCGGACGGGCAGGGAGTCGGCCGCAAGCTCGATTTTCTCGCCCAGGAATTCAACCGCGAGGCCAACACACTCTGCTCCAAATCTTCCGACATCGCGCTGACGCGGGTCGGACTGGCGCTGAAAGCGGTGATCGACCAGTTCAGGGAGCAATCCCAGAATGTCGAATGAGAGCATCAAGCGCCGGGGATTGATGCTGGTGCTGTCTTCACCTTCGGGTGCAGGCAAGACCACCCTGTCGCGGCGTTTGCTGGAGATTGACAGCAAGATCAGCCTGTCGGTCTCGGCCACCACCCGCGCCATGCGTCCGGGCGAGGAGCATGGCAGGGATTATCACTTTATCGGCCAGGACGATTTCGCCGCCTGGGTGGCGGACGGCAAGTTCCTGGAGCACGCCACGGTGTTCGGCAACCGCTACGGCACGCCGGCGCATCTGGTGAACGAGGCGCTGACGGAAGGCCGCGATGTCCTGTTCGACATCGACTGGCAGGGCACCCAGCAGCTGAAGGAAAAGATGCGCGACGACCTGGTCAGCATCTTCATCCTGCCGCCCAGCCATGACGAATTGGAACGGCGTTTGCGCACCCGCGCCTCCGACAGCGAAGAGGTGGTGGCGGGCCGCATGGCCAAGGCGGCGGATGAGATCAGCCACTGGCCCGAATATGACTACGTCATCGTCAATACCGACCTGGACAAGGCTTTGGCGGATGTCCAGGCGATCCTGAATGCGGAGCGCCTGAAGCGCGCGCGCCAGATCGGCATATCCGAGTTTGCCGCGCGTCTCGTTTAGCGTGCAAAGGCGCGTGCCAGGGCCGCGAACTCCTCGATCGCAAGTTCTTCCGGCCGCATTGTCGGATCGATGCCGGCTGCCGCGATCCGCGCTTCGGCGTCCGGCGCCAGCACCTTCAGGCTTTGCCGCAGCATCTTGCGCCGCTGGTTGAAGGCGGCGGCGGTCAGGCGCTCCAGGCTTTCCAGGGTACAAGGCGCCAGCGGTGTGGCCCGGGGGATGAGTTGCACAATGGAGGAGGTGATCCTGGGCGGCGGCACGAAGGCGCGGGCCGGCACGTCGAACAGGATCTTCGCGGTGGCGCGCCAGCCCGCCAGCACCGACAATCGGCCGTAATGCTCGCTGCCGGGTCTGGCCACGATGCGCTGCGCCACTTCCTTCTGGAACATCAGGGTGCAGCTTTGCCAGAAGGGCGGCCAGGATTCGCTGGTCAGCCATTTGATCAACAAGGCCGTGCCGACATTGTAGGGCAGGTTCGCCGCAATACGCGCACCCTGCGGAAAAAGCGCTGCTTCATCCGTCTCCATGGCGTCATCGGAGATGACCTCCAGTTTTCCCA
>DATFFI010000036.1:0-20647 GCA_035250225.1 Rhizomicrobium sp.
CGCACTTGAGGGACTTCAAGCCGCGGTGCTGCCGCTGCATGGCGATCTGCCGCCGGCGGCGCAGGATCTGGCGCTGCGGCCCGCCGACGGAAGACGCGTGGTGCTGGCCACCGCGATTGCCGAAACCTCACTCACGGTGCCCGGGGTGCGGATCGTCATCGATGGCGGTTTTCGCCGCGCGCCGCGCTTCAATCCTGCGAGCGGCCTGACCCAATTGGCGACCGAACGGGTCAGCCGCGCGGCCGCCGATCAGCGCGCCGGCCGCGCCGGACGCGAAGCGCCCGGTCTTGCCGTCCGGCTCTGGACCAGTGCTTTGCAGCGCGGTCTGCGCGCCCATGACCGGCCGGAAATCCTGGAGGCCGAATTGTCCGGCCTGGTGCTGGATTGCGCCGCCTGGGGCACGCCGCCGGACAAGCTCATTTTTCCGGACATGCCGCCGGATGGCCCGCTGGCCGCGGCGCGCGCGCTGCTTGTCGAACTTGGCGCGATGGATGAGGCCGGCGCCATCACGCCGCTGGGAAAGCGCATGAGCATGCTGGGCGCCCATCCGCGCCTGGCCGCGATGATGCTGGCGGCGGAAGGGGGCGGCGAGGCCGCACGCGCCTGTGATCTCGCGGCGCTGCTGGAAGGACGTGATCCCTTGCGCAGCGGGCCCTGGCGCAGCGGGCCGGAAACGCCGGCCGACATCATGGCGCGGCTGGAAGCGCTGGCCGATCCCGCCGCGGCGGGCGCCGACCGCAACGCCGTGCATGGCATTCGCCAGGCGGCGCGGCAATATCGTTCGAGGTTGGGCATTGGCGGCGAGCGGACGGCAACCGGCGATCCGGCGCCGCTGATCGCGGCGGCATTTCCGGATCGGCTGGCGCAACGCCGCAGCGAGCCGGGCAGCTTTCGCCTTTCGGGCGGCGGCGGCGCCCGGCTTGGCGTCACCGATCCGCTCGCCAAAGCCGATTTGCTCGCGGTGGCGGCGCTGGAGATGAAAACTTCGCCGCTTATCCGCATGGCGGCGCCGCTTTCTGTCGCCGACCTGCCGGCCGCGCTCACCGCGCGGACTAAGGAGACGGTGGAAACCAGTATTGATCCCGTCTCCGGCAGCATCCTGGCGCGGCGGCGCAAGCGGCTTGGCGCGCTGGTGCTGGAAGAACGGTCCGCGCCGCCCGATGCAGCCGATGCGGCTGCGGCCCTACTGGAAGCAGTGCGAAGCGATCCGTCGCGATTATCCTGGTCGGAGAATGCGCGCAATCTCCAGGCGCGCCTCAAGCTGATGCATGGCCTGGAAGCCGAGATCTGGCCCGCCGCCGATGACCAGAGCCTGATCGCAAGTCTGGAAGACTGGCTGGGGCCGCATCTGCACGGACTGACGCGGCTTGGCGATGTGGCGGGTCTGGATCTTGCCGCTCTTCTGTTGGGGCGGCTGGACTGGTCACTCAAAAACCGGCTCGACAAGGAATTGCCGACGCATCTGCCGCTTCCGGGCGGACTGGCGGCGGTGGATTACACCCAGCCGGTGCCGATCGCCGCCGCGCGCGCCCAGCATTTCTATGGCCTGGCCGAAACACCCAGGCTTGCGGGTGGGCGCGTGCCGCTCAGGTTGGCGTTGCTTTCGCCGGCGGGGCGACCCATTGCGCTGACCGCCGATATCGCGGGCTTCTGGCGCGGCGCCTGGGCCGATGCGCGGCGGGACATGCGCGGCCGCTATCCCAAGCACAATTGGCCCGAAAATCCTTTGCTGCCCTGACGCGGCAGCGTATGACATCGGTGCCTTTCACGATGTCCTGCGCGCGTCCCATGAAAACATTTTACCAGGTCGCGGCGAATTCGCTGATCATCACCCTCGGGAACTTTTTTCTCTGGTTTGCCCTGATTTTCTGGGTCTATCTCGAGACGCGTTCGGTGCTGGCAAGCTCCATCATCGCCGGCGCCTACATGGTCATTGCGAGCCTGTCGGGGTTTCTGTTCGGCGGCATTGTCGATCGTCACAAGAAAAAGACCGCCATGCTGCTTTCCAGCGGGCTGACGCTTTTCTTCTTCGCCGTCTCGGGCGTCATTTATGTTTTCGCGCCGCCCGGTGCCTTGGCCGATGCCGGCAGCCTCAGCCTCTGGGCCTTTGTGATCACCGTGCTTCTTGGCGTCGTGATGAGCAACCTGCGCACCATCGCGCTGCCGGTGATAGTCACCATCCTGGTGCCGGAGGATCGCCGGGACCGCGCCAACGGGGTGAGCGGCATGATCATGGGCCTGTCCTCGTCGGGCGCGGGCGTCGCGTCGGGCCTGGCGCTTGCCTATCTGGGCATGCCCTACATCGTCCTTGCGAGCGTTATCATCACCATTCTCGCGCTCATCCATCTTGCCTTCCTCTCCATTCCCGAGCCGGAAATCATCCATACCCAGGAGAATTCGAAAAACCTCGACATCAAGGGAACCATCGCCATCGTCGCGGGCATCCCGGGCCTCTTCGCGCTGATTTTCTTCACCACCTTCAACAATTTCCTCGGCGGCGTCTTCATGGCGCTGATGGATCCGTACGGCCTGTCGCTCATGTCGGTTCAGGCCTGGGGCGCGCTCTGGGGCGTGTTGAGTCTCGGGTTCGTCGTGGGCGGCCTCTACATCACGCGCAAAGGCCTGGGAAAGCATCCGCTCAAAACCCTGTTTGCCGTGAACATCACCCTGTGGACTGCGACGATCATCTTTCCCATGCAACCGTCCATTCTCCTGCTCGCCAGCGGTACCCTGGTATGGACCCTGCTGATGCCTTTCATAGAGGCCACCGAGCACACCATCGTCCAGAAAGTCGTGCCGCTCGAGCGCCAGGGGCGCGTGTTCGGATTTGCGCAGAGCATCGAGACGGCGGCGTCTCCCATCACCGCCTTCCTCATCGGCCCCCTCGCACACTTCTTACTCATTCCCTTCATGACCACCGGTTCGGGCGTGACGCTCATTGGCGGCTGGTTCGGCACAGGGGATGGGCGCGGCATGGCGCTTGCCTTCATCCTCGCCGGGTTTTCCGGGCTTGTTGTCACGGTCCTGGCGATGTACTCGCGCTCTTACCGCCTGCTTTCCGCCGCCTATGAGAGGCCGGCGGCCGGTTAGTCCTCCCGGGGAATCGGCGGAAGCGCCGGGAAACCGGCCCCCGGCGAAGATTGTTTATATTC
This sequence comes from Rhizomicrobium sp., assembly GCA_035250225.1. Taxonomy (GTDB): domain Bacteria; phylum Pseudomonadota; class Alphaproteobacteria; order Micropepsales; family Micropepsaceae; genus Rhizomicrobium. Next base: position 3,153 of record DATFFI010000036.1, read on the forward strand.
CGCGGCCATGGAGGAAGCTTTTGAGCGAACCCCACACCATCATCGATTTCTGGCGTCAGGCCGGACCGCAACGCTGGTTCGCGGCCGATCCGGAGTTCGACCACGCCATCCGCGAGCGTTTTGAAAAGCTCCATATGCTGGCGTCGCAGGGTCTGCTGGCGGCCTGGGAGGCCGATGCCGGCGGAACCCTGGCGCTGCTGCTGCTCACCGATCAGTTTCCCCGCAATCTCTATCGCGGCAGCGCCCATGCCTTCGCCACCGACAGGCTGGCGCGTGCCATTGCCGAACGCGGGATCGAAAAGGCGTTCGACCGCAACTTCGATCCGTCGCTGCGCTCCTTCTTTTATCTGCCCTTCATGCATCACGAAGACATGGCCTCGCAGCTGCGCGCCGTCATCCTCTATGAGAGGCTGGTGGCGGATGGCGGCGATGTCGAAGGTCTGAACTATGCCCGGCTGCATGCCGACCTGATCGGCCGCTTCGGCCGCTTCCCCCATCGCAACAAGGTGATGGGGCGCCTCTCGTCTCCCGCGGAAACTTCCTATCTGGCGCAAGGCGGCTTTGCCGGCTGACCGGTGCTGCGGGCGGCCCAGCGCATAGCTGGGATCAGCCGCGCGGCGCAATCTTGGTCTTCAACCTGTCCGCCATGTCCATGAAAACGCTTTCCCAGTCGCCGCGGCGCGGCTGGCGGAAAAGATTCATGGTCGGATACCAGGGGCTGTCCCGGCGATCGATCTGCCAGCGCCATTCCGGTACCTGCTTCAGCGCCGTCCAGACGGGACGCCCCAGCGCGCCGGCCAGATGGGCGATGGCGGTATCGCACGTCACCACCAGGTCGAGCGACTGCATCACCGCCGCGCTGTCGATAAAGGCATCGGCGCCGGCGTCGAAATCGGTGCTGAGTTCTTCCACCGTCATCGCCGCCGGCAGTTCGGCGATCTGCTCCTCGCCATCGCCTTTCTGCAGGCTGATCAGGCGCACGCCGGGCAGGGCGGCCAGCGGCGCCAGCGCGGCGAGCGGGAAGGAACGTTCGGGATCGTTGCGCCCTTGCGTCTTGCCCTGCCAGCAGATGCCGATGCGGAACCCCTTGGCGCCGATTTTCTTCTTCCACTTGGCGATGCGCGCGTCTTCGGCCGACAGGTAAGGCGCCGCCGCCGGAATGGCGTCACCGATGCCCAGCAGGAAGGGCAGGCTGGCCAGCGGCGCATGCAGGTCATGCGCCGGTACCGTGTCCAGGGGCGAAAGCGGGACGGCCGGGTCCAGCCCTTGCATCAGCCGCAGCATCGGCGGGCGCATCATCAGGACGGGATGGGCGCCGCGCGCCTCGACCTCTGCCAGGAAGCGGGAGAACTGGATGGCGTCGCCCATGCCCTGGTCGTCGAACAGAGCCACGGTCTTGCCGGCGATATCCTGGCGCGGATCGCGCCAGCGCTTCTCCACATCCAGGCCGGAGGGAATGCCAGAGGGAATGCCAGAGGGAATGAGAGTGTATTCGCGGCTTTGATACAGCGCCCAGCCTTCGGCGAAGCGGCCCAATTGCAGCAGCAGGGTGGATTTGCTGAAATTGACCAGCTGGTGCATCGGCTCGATCGCCAGCGCGCCGTCATAGGTCTGCATCGCTTCGTCGAAGCGTCCCAGCCCCTGCTGGGTCGAGCCGAGATTATAGAGAATACTGACGTCGCCCGGCGCCAGGCTGGCGGCGCGGCGGAAATCCGCCAGCGCCTTGTCCGGCGCGCCCAGCGACTTCATCGCGCTGCCGCGATTATTGTAGCCGGGCGCATAGTCGGGCCAGCGGCTGAGCATGGCGTCATAGGCGGCGGCGGCTTCCTGGGTCCGCCCCAGCTTGATCAGCAGGGCGCCGCGATTGAGATAGCCGTCCCGCAGGTCGGGATTGATCGCCAGCGCCTCTTCATGGCTGGCCAGCGCATCCTCGGGCCGGCCCAGTGCTTCCAGCGCGAAGCCGCGATTGCAATAGGCGTCGGCATATTCCGGCTGGCGCGCGATGGCGTCATCGTAAGCCGCCAGCGCCTCTTGCGGACGGTTCAGCGCCATCAGCGCGACGCCGCGATTGAAGCGGCCGACGGGATGGGTCAGCCCCATCGCGATCGACTTGTCGAACGCGGTCAGCGCCTCTTCATGGCGCTTCAGCTGCAACAGGACGGCGCCGCGATTGAGCGCCAGTTCCGGATCGCCTTTGAGCGAGAGCGCCTTGTCCAGATCCTTCAGCGCCGCGTCCGGGCGGCCCAGTTTTTCCAGCACCCGGGCGCGATGGGCATAGCCTTCGCCGAAATGGGGCGCCAATGCGATGACGCGGCCAAAAGAGGCCGCGGCGTCTTCCAGCTTTCCCAACTGCTCCAGGCCCTTGCCCAGATTGTCATGCGCGGGAGCAAAGCCGGGCATGATCGTGAGCGCCTGGCGCAGCATGTCGATGCCCGGTTCGATCTGGCCCGATTGCAGCGCCAGCGTTCCCATCAGGTTGAGGGCGGGGGCGTTGCGCGGCTCCTTGTCCAGGACCTCGCGATAGAGGGCGGCGGCTTCGGCCAGCTTGCCCTGCATCTGCAGCGCATGGCCCTGGCGCAGGCGGTCGGCGGAATTGGTCGTATTCAAGGCGTGTCCGCCAGCTAACCGGCGTTAACCGCCGTATCTCTAAGGTGGAGCACTTAATGCAGGTCCCGTTCGTGGCGGCAAGCTCCGCATGGGAAGTGCCGGGAAAACATAGTATTTTCCTGATTCGCGGGGGCGAAGGCCCAGGGAAGACGGGATGCGGTCGCAGTTAAGGGGAATTCTGGCGTTGGGCCTGAGGTTGAGCTTGGCGCTGCTGGCGGCGACGGCGCTTGCCCAGACGACATTTGCCCAGACGACGTTTGCTCAGTCTGGCGCGCCCGAAGCCGCCCTGCGGCTGACCCCGTCCTTCGAACCCGTTCCGCCCGGGCCGGCCGAGCCCTTGCGTCTGCCACCACCCCTCTCCACGCCTCAAGTCTCCGCGCCGCCGGTCTCCGCCGCTCCGCCTGTACCAATGCCGGTGCCGCAACCGTCCGCGCCCGCTTCCGCCTATGGACCGCGTCAGCTGATTTTTCCCGGCGGCGTCAACGCCACCTTCGATATGGTCTATGCCAATCTGCGCGGCTTCCGTCCCCTGACGCTGGATCTTTATCGGCCCGCACCCCGCGGCATGGCGATGCCGCTGGTGGTGTTCGTGCATGGGGGCGGCTGGAATGGCGGCGATACACGGCAGGCGGCAGGCTTCGCCGATTTTCCGCGTGAACTCGCGAACCTGGCGGCGCAGGGCTATGTCGTCGCCAGCGTCAGTTACCGCCTGTCCGGCGAGGCGCGTTTCCCCGCCGCTGTGCAGGACGTGAAATCCGCCATCCGCTGGCTGCGCGGCCGGGCGCGCGATTTCAACATCGATATTACCCGCGCGGCGGTGTGGGGCGAAGGCGCGGGCGGCCAGCTCGCCGCGCTGACGGGTGTTACCTGCGGCGTCGCGCCTTTTGAACCACCCGCCGCAAAGGGCGGGCAGGACGAAGCAGCTTCGGTCTGCGTCCAGGCGGTGATCGACTGGTATGGCGCCACCGATCTGCAGAACCTGGCCGCCGACAATCTGGGTCAGCCCGATGCGGCCGGCTTCAAACCTGCCGCGGCCGGCGAATTCCAGCCGCCGCCGAGTTCCGATGCCGGCAGCTTCCTGGGCTGCGAGCCCGCCCTTTGCCCGCCCATGGCGGCGCGGCTGGCCAGTCCGCTGGCTTTCATCAGCGCCACCAGTCCGCCATTCCTGATCCAGCATGGCGAAGCCGACAAAGTGATCGCCCCGCGTCAGTCGCAAAGGCTGCATGAGGCCCTGCGCAAGGCCGGTGTTCCCGCCGAACTGATTACCTATCCCAATGTGGGACACAATTTTGCCAGACAAGGCGCCAGCGACGCCGCCGCCCAGCGGGTGGCCATGGAAAAGCTGATGAGTTTCCTCAGCGCCACCTTTCCCGCGGTTCCTCTGGGCACTAGAGTCGCCCAGCCGCGCGGCTCGCTCTATTAGTCACAGCGCGCGGGTGCGGGGCCGCTTGGCCCGCCTTTTGAACCATCCTGTATGGAACTGTCCCGTTTCGGGGCCGAGGCGCTATGGAACATCAGATTTTTTGCGACGGAATCGGCCGTATTTCGGTCATTGGCGGGGTGGTGAGGCTGGACCTCTTCACCTATTCGCCCAGTGAAACCGACGCCAACGGCCAACCGCGTCCCATTTTGAGCCATCGCATCGTGATGGGCATGGAAGGCTTTGTCCGCTCCTCGGAAAAGGTGCTGGACGCGATGCAGCAGATCAACCGCGCCCAAGGTGCACAGCAGGGAGCTGGACAAATGGCGCCGCAACCGCAAGCCGCGCCGCGGCCGGCCCAGCCTCCACAGCAACAAGCGGCGCAACCTGTGCCGGCCCCGCCGCCGCCGCAACCTCAGCCGCAGCCGGCAGCCGCCAATCAGGCACCACCCGCCAAACCGCCTTTCCCGTAAAAAGAAGAAGAACCCATGGCCGACAAGACACCGGAAAAGCCCAGGATCGAACCCGCCCCCGCGGGAAACGAACCTGCCGTAAGCGAGACCGAAGCCGCTGCGCCCAGCCATAGCGGCCTGCGCGCGCTCGCCTCGGTGGCGCGCCATATGGGCCTGGACTGGAGCCTGACGCGGCTGCTGCATCTCTACGGCAAGGACAAGGAACTCGACGCCCGCGCCCTGGTGCGCATTGCCAAGGCCGAAGGCATGAAGGCGGCGCTGCACAAATCCAACTGGAAGGAAGTCTCGTCCTCCCAGAAGCTCACGCCTTTCCTGGTACGTCTCAACACCGGTGCCTGGTTCGTGGTGGTCAAGGTGGGCGACGCCGCGCGCAAGGAAGGCGAGCCCGAGCAGATCATCCTCTTCAATCCGCTGGTGCCGGAAGCCAATCTCTTCGCCATCCCCAAGGACAAGTTCCTCAGCCACTGGGACGGCGAGGTGGTGCTGCTCAAGCGCATCTACAAGAAGGGCGAACAGGGCAAGTTCGGCCTTGCCTGGTTCAAGCCGGAATTCTGGCGCCAGCGCGGCCTGATGATGAATATCATCGGCGCGGCGCTGGCCATGCATATTCTGGCCCTGGCGGTGCCGATCTTCTTCCAGATCGTGATCGACCGCGTCCTGGTCTATCTCGCCATCTCCACCCTGACCGTGATCGGCATCGGCGTTGCCGCCGCGATCCTGTTCGACGCGCTGTTCAACGCGCTACGCAGCTATTTCGTGCTCACCGCAGCCAGCCGCATCGATATCCGCCTGGCCCAGGTCACCTTCCGCCATCTGATGCGGCTGCCGATCAGCTTCTTCGACCAGGCCCGCACCGGCGTGGTCACCAAGCATATGCAGCAAGGCCAGCAGATCCGCGAATTCCTCACCGGCCGCCTTCTGGGCACGCTGCTCGACCTGCCGGCGCTGGTCGTCTTCCTGCCGCTGCTGCTCTGGTACAGCGTCAAGCTTACTTTGGTGGTGCTGGGCGTTACCGCGGTCCTGGGCCTGGCGATTGCCGCCATGCTGGGACCCTATCGCCGCCGCCTGCGCCATCTCTACGAAGCCGAAGCGCAGCGCCAGTCGATGCTGGTGGAAAGCGTGCACGGCATGCGCACCATCAAATCGCTCAATCTGGAATCGCGCCGCGAGGAAGAATGGGACAATGCCGCTGCCGACGCGATCAACACCTATGTCAAGGTGGGCAAGATCAGCCTGGCCGCCAACACCTTCTCCACCTTCATGGAAAAGGCGCTTTCCATCACCGTTGTGGTGGTGGGCGCCTTCCTGGTGTTCGACGGCAGCCTGACGGTGGGCGGCCTGGTCGCCTTCAACATGCTCTCGGCGCGCGTGATCTCGCCGGTGCTGCAGATGATCGGCCTGCTCAACAACTACCAGGAAACCCGCATGGCCGTGGACATGCTGGGCGAGGTGATGAACCGTCCCACCGAGCATAGCGGCCATCGCGGCCTGACCCCCGTCATCTCCGGTGCCATCGAGTTCGAACGCGTCACCTTCCGCTATCCGGGCGTGGAACGGCCCGCCCTGCGCGACATCAGTCTCAAGATTCCCGCCGGCGCCATGGTCGGCCTGGTCGGCCGCAGCGGCTCGGGCAAGACCACCTTCTCGGCGCTGCTGCAGGGCCTGCACCAGACGTCCGAAGGCGCCATCCGCATCGACGGCCACAATATCCGGGACATCGACCTGGCGCATCTGCGCGCCCAGAACGGCGTCGTGCCCCAGGAGCCCTTTCTGTTCCGCGGCTCGGTCAAGGACAATATCCGCATGGGCGATCCCACCGCCAGTTTCGAGGATGTGGTGCGGGCCGCCCGCATGGCCGGCGCCGACGAGTTCATCCAGCAGCTGCCGCAGCGCTATGACACCGAGCTGGAAGAAGGCGCCGTCAATCTGTCCGGCGGCCAGAAGCAGCGCCTCTCCATCGCCCGCGCCCTGATGCGCCAGCCCCGCATCATCATCTTCGACGAGGCTACCAGCTCGCTCGATCCCGAAAGCGAAGCCGTGGTGGTGAAAAATCTCAAGGAAATCGCCAAGGGCCGCACCTGCATCGTGATCAGCCACCGCCTGCAGACCATCCGCGACGCCGACGCCATCATCGTGCTCGACAATGGCGCCATCAACGATGTCGGCCGTCATGACGAACTGATCAGCCGCAACTTCGTCTATCACCAGCTCTGGACCCAGCAGCATTCGAGGAGTGCATGAGCGAGAAATTTGACCGGCTCGCCAACGAGTTCAAGCCGGACGCGCTCGGCATCGAGGAGTCGCGGGTGCCTATTGCCAGCCATGCGGCGCTCTATGTCGCGCTGGCGCTGATCTTCATCGCCGTGGTCTGGGCTTTTGTCGGCCGGGTCGACCGCATCGTGATCGGCGAAGGCAAGATCGCCACCCGCACCCCCATGTTGGTGATGCAGCCCTTCACCACCTCGCGCATCGTCTCGATCGAAGTCCAGGCCGGCGACCATGTCACCAAGGGCCAGGTGCTGGCACGGTTCGATCCTGCCTTCGCCCAGGCCGATGTCGCCACCCTGCAGCAGAAAGTGATGTCGCTCACCGTGCAGGCCGAGCGGCTGGAGGCCCAGCTTTCGGGCCGGCCTTTCGTCGCCGGTCCCAATGCCGATCCCGAGCGGATTTCCCAGGCGCAGATCTATGCCCAGGAAGCGGGGGACTATCAGGCCCAGCTCAACCAGCGCGCCAGCCGCATCGGGCAGATCGAGTCCGAATTGCGGTCCAACCAGGCCGCGCTTCCCAATATTCAGCAGCAGGTCGGCGTCGCCAACCAGGTGATGTCGATGCAGCAAAGGCTGCAGCGCGAACAGGCCGCCGCGACGCTCGATGTGCTGCGGGCCCAGAGCAGCCAGATCGATTCCAGCATGAAGCTGCGCAACACCCAGGGCGAGGTGCAGCGCCTGACCAACCAGCGCGCCGAATCCGTGCATGAGCGCCAGGCCTATCTCGACAAATGGCGCAGCGAACGCACGCAGCAGCTGGTGGATACGCGCCGCCAGATCGCCGAGGCGGCGGAGACGCTGACCAAGGCTACCCGCATGCGCGAATTCACCGAGATCACCGCGCCGGTGGACGGCACCGTGCTGGAAGTGGCCGACCGCTCGATCGGTTCGGTGCTGCGCGAAGCCGAAACCCTGATGACGCTGGTTCCGGACAATGCCGATCTTTATGTCGAGGCGATGGTGCAGTCCCGCGATGTCAGCTATCTCAAGCTGGGCGACACGGTGCGGGTGAAGCTGGAATCCTATCCCTTCCAGCGTTTCGGCACCCTGGACGGCAAGCTGGCCGAGATCAGCCCGGATTCCATCAGCCAGAAGCAGGGCGAAAACGCCCCCGCGCGCCTGGTCTATCGCGTCCAGGTGCAGCTGGACGCCAGGCCGTCCGATACCCTGACCCGCGGCATCCGGCTCAAGCCCGGCCTGGTGGCCACTGCCGAGATCAAGACCGGCGACCGTACGATTGCGTCCTATGTCCTGGACCCGGTGCTCAAGATCGCCGACGAAAGCCTGCGCGAACCCTGAGCCGCGACAGTTGCGCTTGATTGTCGCGTCTCGAAGGCGGCGCTCGAGTTCCCATGATGAAACTATGCGAACCCTGATCGGGGAATGACGCCCAACTTTCTCCAAACATGGTAAATTGCCTAACGCGGCGGTTTCCCTGTCTTTTCCACTGCTGTTGCCGATCTGTCATCGCGCCAGGGTCAACAAGCCCCTTGCCATGAAAACTGTTTCATTATGAGACTCCCCGTAACTCGAAAGGGGCCGGACAAGCGTCTGGGCCGCCGCTTGAATTAAGGGGATCGTCGCCATGGCCATCATCATCAACAACATCAAGCCCAAGGCTGCCAACGGAACCAGCGGCGCCAACCCGACCAACGGCGCCAACGGTCTTGCCGCCACCAACACCCAGAGCGGCGCCATCATGGCGGATTCCATCTTTATCACCACCGAGGGTGGCGAAGGCGGCGATGGCGGCAACGGCGCCGGCGTACCGGGCGCCAATGGCGGCAATGGCGGCAATGCCTCGATCACCGTCAACGGCAACATCATCAACGGCGCCCCCGGCACCACCCTGACGATCGACCTGCACGGCAATGGCGGCGCCGGCGGCCTTGGTGGCACCGGCACGCCCAACGGCCAGATGGGCAATGGCGGCAATTCCACCGTCACGGCGAACGGCAACATCATCCAGCCCAACAAGATCATGACCCTGATCGAGCTGAAGGCCCGGGCGCATAGCGGCAACGGCACCGTCAAGGGCAATGCCACCGCCACGCTGAACGGCAACATCATCCAGAACAGCAAGCTCACCAGTGCGGTGGTTCTCCAGGCCCAGGCCTTTACGCACGGCGCCGACGCTGTCGCCAACCACGGCAATCTGAATTTCGGCACCAAGACCGCCACGGTGAACGGCAATATCGTCCAGGGCAATATCAACAACGTCACCGTCTCTGCCGATGCCTACTATTCCAACGGCACCGCCAACCTCAACGGCAACATCATCCAGACCAATGCCAGCAATACCGGCGCGGTGAACCTGGAAGCCACGGGCAACAAGATCGTCATCACCAACAACAAGGTCCAGCTCGGCCTGCAATCGCTGACCCTGACGATCAACAACAACGCGCCCTATGACACCACCATCCAGAACAACGAGTTCAAGGGCACCGGCCTCAACGCCTTCACCTTTGCCGACTATGCCTTCCCCGGTCCGCACACCGACACGGTGTCGATCAACCTGGCCAACCAGACCTTTGTCTTCAACGGCCAGAGCAACATCCTGATGGGCTTCAATTCGGTCACCGTGCTGGGCAACGTCTCGGCCACCCTGACCGGCGATGGCAACGACAACATCCTGTACGGCAGCGACGGCGACGACGTCATCGACGGCGGCGGCGGCAACGATATCATCTATGGCGGCCTGGGCCAGGACACCCTGACCGGCGGCCAGGGCAATGACGAGCTGCACGGCAATGACGGCAACGACATCCTGGATGGCGGCCTCGGCGATGACCTGCTGTTCGGCGGCGCCGGCGACGACATCCTGCTGGTGAGCGGCGGCACCGACGTGCTGGACGGCATGACCGATCCGCTGGGCGACACCGCCAGCTTCATCAACGCCACGGCCGGCGTGAACGCCAATAACGGCAACGCCCAGCAGGATTTCACCGCCCAGGGCCTGGGCCTGGTGACGCTGCTGAACATCCAGAACCTGATCGGTTCGAACTACAACGATATCCTGACCGGCGACGGTGTCGGCAATTACCTGGCGGGCGGCAATGGCGACGACCGGCTGATCGGCGTCGGCGGCAATGACACGCTGAACGGCGATGCCAACACCGACACCGCGGTCTATAGCGGCAATTACGGCATCGACTATACGGTCGCCGTCAACAATAGCGGCAACGGCACGGTCACCGACACCCGCATGGGCAGCCCGGACGGCGCCGACACGCTGAGCAGCATTGAATTCATCGAATTCGCCAACGGTACCTTCAACACCGCCACCCAGACCTTCGTGCCCAACGGCCCGGTCAACACCGCGCCGGTGCTGAACGCGGCCCAGACGCCGGTGCTGGCGGCGGTGACGGAAGATGCCGGCGTGCCCGTCGGCGCGGTCGGCACCCTGGTCTCCAGCCTGGTCGATTTCGCGGTTCCGCCGGGCCAGGTCGACAACGTCACCGATCCCGACATGGGCGCGCAGCTCGGCATTGCCCTGACCGGCACGGGCGCCAACGGCACCTGGTATTACTCCACCGACAACGGCACCAGCTGGAACCTGGTGGGTGCGGTGTCGGACGCCTCCGCCCGCCTGCTGGCGGCGGACGCCAATTCGCGCATCTATTTCCAGCCCAACGCCGATTTCGACGGCTCCAGCAACGTCACCTTCCGCGCCTGGGACCAGACCAGCGGCGTCAATGGCGGGCTGGGCAACGCCACGCTCAATGGCGGCACCACCGCCTTCTCGGCGGCCAGCGACACGGCCAACGTCACCGTCACCCCGGTGAATGACGCGCCGGTGCTGAACGCGGCCGCGACTCCGGCCTTTGCGTCGGTGCCGGAGGATGCCGCCCCGCCCGGCCTTGGGAGCGGAACGCTGATCTCGGCCCTGGTGGACTTCGCCTCGCCCTCAGGTCAGGTGGACAATGTCACCGACCCCGACTCCGGCGCGGTGCTGGGCATTGCCGTGACGGCCACGGACGAGAGCAACGGCCTGTGGTACTATTCGCTTAATGGCGGCAACAGTTGGACCGCCGTCGGTCTGCGGACGGATGCCACCGCGCTGCTGCTGAGCGCCGACGCCAACACACGGCTCGCCTTCCAGCCCAACGCCGATTTCAACGGTACGGTGCCCAGCGGCATCACCTTCCGCGCCTGGGACCAGACCAGTGGCGTCAATGGCGGCACGGCCAACACCACCATGAATGGCGGCGCGACCGCCTTCTCGACCGCGACCGACACGGCCGCCATCACCGTCACGGCGGTGAATGACGCGCCGGTGCTGAACGCGGCGGCGTCGCCCGCGCTGACGTCGGTGGTGGAAGATGCCGGCGCGCCGGTCGGCGCTGTGGGCACGCTGATTTCCAGCCTGGTGGACTTCCCCGGTGGCGGCGGCCTGGACAATGTCACGGACGTGGATGCCGGCGCCTTGCTCGGTATTGCCCTGACCGGGACCGACTCCGCCAACGGCGTCTGGCACTATTCCACCGACAACGGCACCAGCTGGAACCTGGTGGGCGCGGTGTCGGATGCGACCGCGCTGCTGCTGGCGGCGGATGCCAACACCCGCCTCTACTTCCAGCCCAACGCCGACTTCAACGGCGCGGTGCCGGCCGGCATCACCTTCCGCGCCTGGGACCAGACCAGCGGCGTCAATGGCGGCACCGCCGACGCCTCGATCAATGGCGGCACGACCGCCTTCTCCACGGCCAACGACACCGCCAGCATCAGCGTCACGGCGGTGAACGATGCCCCTGTGCTGAACGCGGCGGCGTCGCCGGCGCTGGCGGACGGGTTGCAGAACAATCCCGCCCCGGTCGGCGCGGTCGGCAGCCTGGTCTCCAGCCTGGTGGATCTGCCCGGTGGCGGCGGCCTGGACAATGTCACCGACGTCGATACCGGCGCGGTGACCGGCATTGCCATCACCGCCACGGATTCGGCCAACGGCACCTGGTGGTATTCCACGAATAACGGCACGACCTGGAACATGGTCGGCGCGGTCGCCAACAACAGCGCCCGGCTGCTGGCGGCCGACGCCAATACCAGGCTCTATTTCCAGCCGAACATGGGCTTCAGCGGCCCGGTGCCCAATGGCATCACCTTCCGCGCCTGGGACCAGACCAGCGGCGTCAATGGCAGCCTGGCCGACACCAGCGTCAATGGCGGCACGACGGCCTTCTCGAGCGTGACCGACACGGCCAGCATCACCATCAATGGCGGCGAGAATTATTTCGGCACCAATGGTGACGACAATCACACCGGCACGGCGTTCGACGACATCATGCATGTCAGCGCCAGCACCACCACCGACATCCTGGACGGCGCCGGCCACATCCTGGGCGACACGCTGACCTTCGACACCGTCATCAACAACGGCGTCAACTACACCATCAACACGCTGAGCGGCATCTATGAGACCGCCGGCGGCTTCGGCCAGACCAACGCCGTCAATTTCGAGCATCTGACCGGCTCGAGCCTGGACGATATCCTCACCGGCGACGCCCTGACCAACACCATCGACGGCAGCGGCGGCGATGACGTGCTGGTCGGCACCGCGGGTGGCGACACGCTGATCGGCGGCGCCAACACAATTGTCGGCGACACCGCCGACTTCTCGGGCGCCGCCACCAATGGCGTGACGGCCGACCTCTTTGCCGGCACCGCGAGCGGCGCCGATTTCGGCAGCGTCACGCTGAGCGGCATCGAAAACCTGACCGGCACCAATTTCGCCGACAGCCTGACCGGCGACGGCAACAACAATGTGCTGAATGGCGGCGGCGGCGCCGATACGCTGACCGGCGGCCTGGGCGATGACACGCTGAATGGCGGCAGCGGCATCGACACGGCAGTATTCTCGACCCAGCCGGCCGCGGGCGATGTGAGCTGGAACGGCTCGGCCTTCGTCGTCACCGGTCCGGACGGCACCGACACGCTGACCAATGTAGAGCAGATCGACGATCCGGGCCTGGGTTCCAGGATCCTGCTGGTCGGCGGCGGCGGCTATGCCACCATCAACGCCGCCATCGCGGCGGCCAGCAACGGCGACACCATCCTGATCGCGCCGGGCACCTACGCTGAGAATGTGGTCGTCAACAAGGAAGTGACGCTCCAGGGCCTGGGCGCTCCGGGCAGCGTGGTGATTCAGGGCAGCTTCGCCACCGACAATCCCACGCTCGGCGCCACGCCGGTGAACGAGTTCCTGCGCACCAATGCCTATTCGGGCGCATCCGGCAGCGGCATCCTGGTCTCGGCCAACAATGTGACGCTGTCGAACCTGACGGTGGAATATTTCCTCAACGCGGTGGAGACGGGTGTCGGCAGCTACTCCGGCCTGACGCTGGATGGCATGATCCTGCAGCATTCGGTCTTCGGCTTCGCCAAGCCGAACAGCAGCGAGCTGACCGGCCTGAGCATCGACGGCAGCACCTTCAGCGACTCTTATATCGGCGTCTATTTCTACAATAACGCCTTCGCGACGGCGGCCGCCAGCGACGCGATCAACAGCAGCATCACGGATAGTCTCTTCCAGGACATCACCCAGAAGGGCATCTATGCGGAGACGCTGCAGGGCAACACCCTGTTCGACGGCCTGACGATGAACAATGTCGGCGAGTATGGCGGCGGCGTGGCCTTCGGCGCCAACGGCGCCCACGGCGCCGGCATCGACGCCAACCTGAAGTTCAATACCTATACCGGCAGCCTGACGATCTCCGACTTCGACTTTGACGATGTCGGCAGCTCGACTGGCCTGGGCACGCCGCATGTCAACGCGGCGGCGATCGCGATCAAGGGGCGTGACGACCCCGGCCATCCGACCTATGGCGCGAACCCGGCCGATGTCAGCGGCCTGACCGTGACGATCCAGGACGGCAGCATCGACGGCACCTCCACCGGCATCCGCGCCGGCGAAGCCAACAAGGCCACGCCCGCGGACAATGTGACCGGCCCGGCGGTGACGATCGACGATGTCGAGATCGTCAACAATATCGCGGACCCCAATCACGGCCAGATCGACAACCACACCCAGTCGCTGATGACGGTCAACGGCACGTCCGGCGACGACACCTACCAGTCGGCCCAGACCGCGGTTTCGTCCGGTCCGATCGTGTTCTACGGTTTTGCCGGCAACGACTATCTGCTCGGCGGCACCGGCAATGACATCTTCGTCGGCGGCGAAGACGATGACACGCTGGACGGCGGCAGCGACGGTACCGATGCGGCGAACTATTCCGACGCCACCGAGGATGGCCTGGTCGTCGACCTGACCGCCGGCACCTCCAGCGGCGGCGGCCTGGGCAATGACACGCTCTACAATATCGACCAGGTCTATGGCTCGATCTACAACGACACGCTGGTCGGCGATGCCGCCGACAATCTGCTCTCCGGCGACGACGGCAATGACGTTCTCTACGGTCATGGCGCCACCGGCTTGAATGTGCTGCTGGGCGGCAACGGCACCGACGTGGCCTATTATGCCGGCCTGGAAACCGACTATGTCGCCCCCAGCATCTTCGGGGTGACCGGCGGTCCGGAAAGCGTCAGCGACATCCTGGTGGATATGGAACGTCTCAAGTTCCTCTCGCCCAGCCATGTCTCGGACGTGGACAGCAACGGCCTCGGCAACCTCATCTTCCGGAACGCCGTCACCGGCAATCTGGAAATCCGCGAGTCACCGGCGTCGCTGATCAGCGTTGGCGGCATCGGCGGCAACAACTGGCGCGTTGCCGGTACCGGCCAGTTCGATCCGGATCTCGACCGCACGGCGGATATCCTGCTGCAGGACCAGATCACCGGCGATCTGAAGGTGCTCACCGAAGTGGGTGGGGCGAACACCCAGACCCTGCTCGACACCCAGCCGGGCAGCCCGCAATGGGTTGTGGTCGGCACGGGTGATTTCAACGGTGACGCGGCGTCCGATATCCTGTTGCGGAACTCGGCGACCCAGGCCACCGAGATCATGTTCCTCAACACCGAGTCCACCGATCCGGTCGGTACGGTCGCCGACACCGTGGCGTTGACCAGCCCCGGCGCCAACTGGCGGGCGATGGCCGCCGGCGATTTCAACGGCGACGGCAAGAGCGACATCTTCTGGCAGAACACCGCCACCAAGCAGGTCCAGATTCACCTGATGAACGGCTCCAACGTCACCAATACGCCGCTGACGCAGGCCGCCGCGGGCCTCACCGCTATCGGCACCGGTGATTTCAACGGCGACGGCAACAGCGACCTTCTGTTCAAGAATGTCGCCGGCCAGGCGGTGCTCTGGTTCATGTATGGCGATATCCATACCGGCACCAAGACCATCGGCAAGCCCGGTGCGATTGCGGCCCTTGGCGTCTCCGGCGCCCTGGATGTCGACGGCAACGGCTATAGCGACGTGATCTGGAACGACCCGGCGACCGGCAACACCCGCGCCACCCTGCTGGGTGGGCCGTCCAGCCTGGTCAACACGACGGTGTTGAACTCCAACTTCACGATGCCGAATTCCGCCAGTCCCACCTTCCAGCTGGTCGCCTCCACCGGCGGCGGCTGAGACGGAACACCGACAATTCGTGCGAGAGCCGGCAGAAATGCCGGCTCTTTTGCTTTTGGACCGCGCCTCCTATGGTCCGGCCCGCGCGACCAGAATTGAGGATTGGGGACCTATGAAGATCGATCTCAGCGGCAAGACCGCGGTGATTATCGGCGGCAGCGGCGGGTTGGGCGGAGCCATGGCCGAGACCCTGTCGGGGGCTGGCGCCAATATCGCCCTGGTCGGCCGCAACAAGGCCAAGCTGGACGAAGTCGCCCAGACCCTCAGCGCCAAGGGCGGCACGGTGGCTACCTTCACCGCCGAGATGACCGACGAAGCCCAGGTCGCCCGGATGCAGAAGGAGGTCGATGCCCGCTTCCCGAGGCCCCAGATACTGATCAACAGCGCCGGCACCAATATCCGCAAGTATCTGGTGGATTTCACCCTGACCGAATTCCGCAGCGTGCTGGATTCCAGCATCATCAGCACATTTCTGGGCTGCCGCGCTTTCGTGCCGGGCATGAAAAGCACCGGCTATGGCCGCATCATCAACCTGACCTCGATCATGGCGCATGTCTCGCTGCCGGGCCGTACCGCCTATTCCTCGGCCAAGACCGCGCTTTTGGGCTTTACCCGCGCTTTGGCGCTGGAGTTGGCCAATGACGGCATCACCGTCAACGGCCTGTCGCCCGGGCCCTTCGCCACGCCGATGAACACGGTGCTGATGAACGATCCGGTCAAGAACAAGCAATTCCTGGAAGCCATCCCGCTCGGCCGCTGGGGCAAGGTGGAAGAGGTCGGCGCCATTGCCTGCTTCCTCTGCTCGGAGCAGGCCGGCTTCATCACCGGTACGGACTATCTCATCGACGGCGGCTGGACCGCCAAGTAGGGCAAACTAAAAGTCCTGACGGCAAACTAAAGGCCCGCCTCCCCCTTGTGCGCGTAGCGCACCTAGAGGGGGAGGTGGCCGTAGCAACGCCGTGGAGCGCAGGCGAGAGCCCAGCACCACGGCAAAGTTGCGAAGGCCGGAGGGGGTTCTAAAAAATCCTTCCGAACCACGCCACGGACAGCCCCGCCGCGATTATCATCAGCAGGGCGGCGCCGGCGGCGAAGAAGCTGGAGACTTCCATCTCCTTGACCTCGACCACGAACTGCTTGGTGAGCAGGTTATAGACCTGCTTGAGGTCATCCGAGCTGGAAGCGCGGTAATATTTCCCTTTGGTCATATCGGCGATCTTCTTCAGCGATTCCTCGTCGAGCTGGGTGCGCATCGAGAAGCCGCCGAAGCTGACATTGTTGCCGCGCGGCGTGCCGAAGCCGATGGTGTAGACCCGCACGCCATACTCGGACGCCAGCCGCGCCGCCTCGATGGGATCGCAGCCCGTGGTGGTCTGGCCGTCGGTCATCAGGATGATGACGGCATTCTTGTAGGAGCCGGCTTCGACCGGGACATGCTTCTTGGGCGGCGTCCCCCCGGCTTCGCCCAGGCGCCGGCCGAAATTGGCCGAGCTGCCGTCATCGGCGCGGCCGCAGCCGCCGCCGCTACGCCGGTTGAAGCCGAAACCGCCGCTATTGCCCCAGCCGCCGCCATTGTTGAAATTGCTGATCGGCAGATTTTCCTGCGGGAACAGGGTCTGCAGCGACACCAGGATGCCGTTGCCCACGGCAGTGCCGCGTTGCAGCTCGAAATTGTCGATCGCCGCCCGCAGGGCGGTGCGGTCGGTGGTGGGATTCTGCACCACGAAGGCGGCGCCGGCGAAGGCGACCATGCCGATCACCACATCCTTGGGCTGGCCGGCGATATATTCCTTGGCGGCCTTCTGCGAGGCTTCGATGCGGCTGGGCTTGATGTCGCCGGCCCGCATCGAACCCGACACGTCCATCGCCATCATCACCGTGGCGCGGTTCGAGGGCAGGCTGACCATGGCGCTGGGCCGCGCCACCGCCAGCAGCAGCAGGGTCAGCGCCGCCAGCATCAGGGCCGGCGGCAAATGCCGGCGCCAGTTGGACGGGCCCATCGCCTGCTTGAGGATGCCCATATTGCCGTAGCGCAGCGCGCCATGCTTGCGCCGCTGCAGCAGCCAGACATAGAGGCCCGCCAGCAGCGGCACCAGCAGCAGCACCCAGGTCCAGACATAGACATAGACGCCGTAATCCGAGCCGCCCATCCAGCGCGCCAGCAGGATCTGCGAGGCGTAGGCCAGCATGGCGCTGACCAC
>DATFFI010000037.1:0-39038 GCA_035250225.1 Rhizomicrobium sp.
TGGAATGGGGAAATTCGGCGTCGAAGAGCAGGAATTCGGCGATCTTCTGCGGCCGGATCGAAGCGGTATATTGCTTGGTATAGGGCTCCCAGGCGGTGCAGAATTTCAGCAGCACCAGCCAGTCGAAATATTTCGGCCCGCGCGCCGGATCGCCGGCGGCGCGGAAATGCACGTCCAGCAACCGGCCGATCAATTGCACGCGCTCGATGTGCCGGCCCAGTTCCAGGAAGTACCAGCCTTCGCCATGGGACAGGGTCGAATAGGTGACGCCTTCCAGGGCGTGCATTTCTTCCAGCGCCTCGCGGAAAAGGCGCGCGGGGGTGTGGACCCAGATGGAATCCATCGTCACGGGAGAAAGGCGCAGATAGAGGCGATTGAGATTTTCCCAGACTTCGTTCGACAGGGCCTCTCGCACCTGGCGGGCATTGTCGCGGGCAAATCCCAGTGACGCGACCAGGGAGGATTCATTCTCGCGGTCGAAAGCCAGGCGGCGGGTGATGGTGAAGGCGTCATGGTGATGGACCGGCGCGGCTTCGCCGGTGAGCGCCTCGACCACCCGGGCCCAGGCGGCGGAGGCGTCGTCGGGAGTCTGCTCGACCATGGATTCCAGCTTCACCGCCAGCAGCCTGGCCGTGTGCTCGGCACGCTCGGTATAGCGCGCCATCCAGTAGAGCGAATCCGCGACGCGGCTTAGCACGAGCCCCCCGCCTCCCTCATTGGCTCAAAACCCAGGTGTCTTTCGAGCCGCCCCCCTGACTCGAATTCACCACCAGGCTGCCCCGCTTGAGCGCGACGCGGGTGAGCGCGCCGGGCACGATCTTGGTTTCGGCGCCATGCAGGATAAAGGGCCGCAGATCGACATGCCGCGCCTCGACACCATTGCCGACGAAAGTCGGGGCGGTGGAAAGCTGGATGGTGGGCTGGGCGATGTAATTGTCGGGATCGGATTTGAGCTTCTGCGCAAAGTCGTCGCGCTCGGCTTGGGCGGCATGCGGTCCCACCAGCATGCCATAGCCGCCGCTTTCGCCGACCGCCTTCACCACCAGCTTGTCGAGATTGGCCAGCACATGGCTGAGCGATTTTTCCTCGCGGCAGAGGAACGTCTCGACATTGTCCAGGATGGGCTCTTCGGAAAGGTAATAGCGGATCAGGCGCGGGACGTAGGCATAGACCGCCTTGTCGTCGGCCACGCCGGTGCCCAGCGCATTGGCGATCATGACATTGCCGGCGCGATAGGCATTGAACAGGCCGGGCACGCCCAGCGAGGAATCCTCGCGGAAGATCAAGGGGTCGACGAAATCGTCGTCGATGCGGCGATAAATGACATCGATGCGCTTCAGGCCCGAGGTGGTGCGGGTATAGACAACATTGTCGTTGATCAGCAGGTCGCGGCCTTCCACCAGCTCCACGCCCATCTGGCGGGCCAGGAAGGCATGCTCGAAATAGGCCGAGTTGAAGACGCCGGGCGTCAGCACCGCGATGGAGACGTCTTCATGGAACGGCGCCAGGCTGCGCAACGTCGCCAGCAATTCCAGCGGATATTGCTCGATCGGGCGCACATTCATGGAACGGAATACGGCCGGGAAGGCGCGGCGCGCGACATCGCGGTTGGCCAGCATATAGCTGACGCCGGAGGGGACGCGCAGATTGTCTTCCAGCACCACGAATTCGCCGCGCTCGTTGCGGATCAGGTCGCTGCCACAGATATTGACGTAAGCGCCGTGCGGCACCGGGAGCCCGCGCATCTCACGCCGGTAATGCTTGGAGCCGAAGATCATCGAGCGCGGCACCACGCCGTCCTTCAGCACCCGCCCATCGCTGTAGATGTCGCGCAGGAAAAGATTGAGCGCCAGGATGCGCTGGGTCAGCCCCGCTTCGATGCGGCTCCATTCGGCATGGGTGACGATGCGCGGCAAAAGATCGGTGGGAATGATCCGTTCGGTGGCGCGATTGTCGTTATAGACGGTGAATGTGATGCCCTGGTGCAGGAAGCTTTGCTCGCAGGCCTGCTGGCGGCGGCTCAGTTCATCCAGCGACAGGGTGGAGAGGCGCGAATCCAGCGCCGCATAAGGCGGGCGCACAACGCCATCGGGCGCGAACATCTCGTCATAGGCGCGGGCAAGTTCGTAATGGGCGTAGGGCGCATCCTGGCCGGGACGGGCAAGGCGGCCGGGGGTGGCAACAATGTCCGGGCCCCCAAAATCCTCGGTGCTGGCAAATGCCTCTTGCTGCATACGCGAAGAGTGACGTTCCCGAATCACATTCGTCAAGGGCGCGCTGGGGCTGGAAAGCCAAGGCGTTTCAGGGTTTTTGCCGAATGCGACCCGGATGCTGACACCAGCAGCCCATTCCCGCAAAAATGGAGGATAACAACTTAAAGTTGTTATTGGAGCAGCGCCAGCAAAGCGTCCTGATTGGGCCTGGAGGCGATCCGGACAGCGGCAAAGCGGCCCCCGGGCAGGGCCGTGGCCGTGGCCGGACTGATGCAAAGGGCCGTCACGCCTTCCAGCGGCAGGCCTTGGGCCTGTTCGACAAAGATGCGGGCGCTGCGCGGCGAAAAGAACAGCGCGGCATCGACCGCCTTCGCGGCCAAGGCGGTGATGGCCTCAGGCGGCAAGGGCTGCGCCTCGACGGCATAGAGAATTTCGCGGCGAACGTCATAGCCCCGGGCGCCAAGCGTCTTGGCCAGCGCGACATTCGGTTGCCCTGCCGCTTCGCTGCTTGCGGGCGGATTCTGCTCGCCACAGACATGCAGCAGCGTGCCCGCCTTCGGCTGCAGCCAGCGCGGCACGGCGTCCGCCAGCGCTTTGGCATCGCCATCGGCATTTTCGATACGGACAAACCCGGCCTTTTCCGCTTCCGCCGTGGTTTGCGGGCCGACCGCGAAAATGGGCACATCGCGACGCGCCGTGCGGCGGCTCAGCGCCCGTACCCCGTTGGCGGAGGTGGCGAGAATGGCGGCAATGCCCGAAAGATCCAGCGCCGGTCCATCGAACCAGCGTGTCGCCAGCACCGGCGCCAGCAAGGGCTGGTGTCCCGTTGCGGCCAGCGTGGCGGCGATGGCTTCGCCGTCTTCGCGCGGGCGGGTGATGAGAACACGCATTTTTAGTTGGTCGCTCTCGCGGACGCTCCTGAATTGGTCGCTCCCGCTCCCGCGGACGCTCCCTTTGGTTCAAGGACTTTTTGGAGTAGAGCAGCCCCCCATGACAGGCAAGCCCCTCACCATATTGGGCATCGAAACCAGCTGCGATGAAACCGCGGCGTCCGTGGTGCGTGGGCTGCCGCCCGGGCCGGGCGAGATCCTCTCCAATGTGGTGGCCAGCCAGATCGGTGCGCATGCGCCTTATGGCGGCGTGGTGCCGGAAATCGCCAGCCGCGCCCATCTGGAGATACTGGACGGCGTGATTGCGCGCGCCCTGGAAGAGGCCAAGGTCCGACGCGATGAGATCGATGGCGTGGCCGCCACGGCCGGGCCCGGCCTGATCGGCGGCGTCATGGTCGGGCTGACCACCGCCAAGGGCGTGGCGCTGGGCCTGGGCAAGCCGCTGATCGCGATCAATCATCTGATGGGGCATGCGCTGACGGCGCGGCTGACGGCAGCCACGGAATTTCCGTTCCTGCTGCTGCTGGTGTCGGGCGGCCATTGCCAGCTCTTGGGCGTGGGCGGACTGGAGGATTTCCGGCTCTACGGCACCACCATCGACGATGCGGTGGGCGAAGCCTTCGACAAGGTGGCGAAGCTGCTGGGCCTGCCCTATCCCGGCGGGCCGCAGGTGGAGACCCTGGCGGCCAGCGGCAATCCGCGCGCGTTCGAGCTGCCGCGGCCGTTGATAACGAAAAAGGTGGGGCTGGCAAAAAACAAGGCCGGCCGAGACGGCGCCGATTTTTCCTTTTCAGGTCTGAAGACCGCCGTGCGGCTTCTGACCGAGCGGCAACAGCCACGCACAGAAGATGTCTGCGCCAGCTTTCAGGCGGCGGTGATCGATATCCTGGCCGACCGTACGGCGAAGGCGATGGAAATGTTTCGGAGGGATTTCCCGCAGGGGCGAGAGCGGCGGCTGGTTGTCGCCGGCGGCGTGGCCGCCAATCGCGCCATCGGTGCGGCGCTGGCGCAGCTCTGCGCCGAAGAGAATTTTACGCTTGCCGTGCCCCCACCGGGCCTATGCACCGACAATGCGGCGATGATCGCCTGGGCGGGACTGGAACGGCTGGCCACGGGGGAAACCGATACGCTCGGCACTTCGCCACGAGCCCGCTGGCCTTTAGCCAGCACGGGCTGAGGGACGGCTGGTGCCGTCCGCTCAGACCGGCTTAAAAGGCCAGGGCGACCGCGACGTAGAGGAGGCCGGTGCTGATGACGGCGGCAGCGGCGGTGAGGACCTCGGAAACGCTCTCCGAACGGGTCGAGAACTGGCTGAAGCGTGTGAACTGAGACATGCAATTCTCCTTCGTTTGTTGCACTGCAATATATACCCCCATGCCGTGCGTTGCAAGTATGATTTCAATTGTGTAAAACGCATGACTAATACTATAACTTGTTGAAATTATTATATATATTACTGAATTAGGAAAATATTTACCTAATGTGCAATTGCAGCATGGGAGAGCTGCGCAGAATGAAAATCGCCACCTGGAACATCAATTCCGTGCGCCACCGGATCGGCCTGGTGACCCGGTTTTTGCGGGAAAAGCAGCCAGATGTGCTCTGCCTGCAGGAGACCAAGGTCATCAACGAGCTCTTTCCCGGCGAGGCCCTGGCCAAGCTGGGCTACACCCACCAGGCCATCCATGGGCAAAAGGCCTATCACGGGGTGGCGGTGCTCTCCCGCCTGCCCTTCCGGAAAACCGGCAGCCAGGATTTCTGCCGTGAGGGTCATGCCCGCCATATGGGCGTGACACTGGCGAATGGATTGGAGCTGCACAATTTCTATGTCCCCGCGGGCGGCGACATTCCCGATCCCAGGCGCAACGATAAATTCGCCCACAAGCTGCACTTCCTGGAAGCAATGGAAAGCTGCTTCGCAAAGCGAAAGGCCAAGCGCGGCGATCCCGTCCTGCTGCTGGGCGATCTCAATGTCGCGCCGCTGGAGACCGACGTCTGGTCACACAAGCAATTACTGGACGTGGTTTCCCATACGCCGGTGGAAACGCGCCTCTTGGGCGAAGCGCAGGCCGCCTTCGATTGGACCGACATCACGCGCCATTTCGTGCCACCGAACGAGAAAGTATACAGTTGGTGGAGCTATCGTGCCGCCGACTGGGAAGCTTCCGATCGCGGGCGGCGGCTGGATCATGTCTGGGCCAGCCCCGGCCTGAAAGGCGCGCTGAAAAGCCAGGTGATCTTCAAGAAGATGCGCGGCTGGCAGAAGGCGTCGGATCATGTGCCCGTGATGGTTGAGCTGGATCTGTGAGAATTGCTCTCCTTCGCCACGGTCCGACCGACTGGAATGCGCAAGGCCGCATCCAGGGTCATACCGATACTCCCTTGAGCGAAGCCGGCCGGGCGAAAATGTCCGGCCTGCGCCTGCCGCCGGAATTTGCCGGGGCGCGCCTCTTCGCCAGTCCGTCGATACGGGCGCGCCAGACCGCGGCGGCGCTGGGCTTGATCGAACCGGCGCTGGATGCGCGGCTGATGGAACAGAATTGGGGCCGCTGGGAAGGCCTGACCACGGATGCGATCCGGGCCCGGGACGGCGCGGATTGTTTCGCGCGCGCCGGCCTCAAACAGGAATTCCGTCCGCCGGGCGGCGAATCCACCGCCGAACTGATGGCGCGGGTGGCGGCTTTCCTGACGGATACGGCGCGGACACGGAAAGACGCGGTGGCGGTGGCGCATTTCGGCGTGCTGCGCGCCGCCTATACGCTGGCGACCGGCTGGGCGATGGAAACCATCATGCCGCAAGAGCTGGACGTGGCGAAAATCCTGGTGCTGGCGCTGGCAGAGGACGGCACACCGGCCATCCACCAGCTAAATGCTCCGTTTGTCGCGCAGGATGGCCGCGGCCGCTCGCTTTAGCTCGCGGCGTTGGCTTAGCTTTTCTTGGCGAGCCAGCGAGCCTAGAAAAGCTTGCCCTAGCCGAGCGTAGCGAGGCGCGAGGTGCCGCGCGGCCCCTCGCTTGCGCTCAGGGCGTTCGTCGCTCGAAACGGTCCACTGGACCGTTTCGTTCGCCTAGCGGCGAACCGCTCCTCACCACTGGACACGCTCGCGCGCTTACGCGCGCCGCCGCTCACTCTTCCAAAAAGCTTTGAGTTTCTTGAAATCGCGATAGCGCCGCATCGCTTTTTTCGCCGAGCGGTCGCGATCGGCGCCGTAATGGCCCACCACCAGGCCGGCGCCATAACCGATGGCAGCGGCGTCTTCGCCCCGCATCAATTCGCCGATAGTGGCGCGGACATGGGCGATATCGTTGAGATGGCCTAGTTCTTCCTGCAGCCGCTTGAGCGATCTGAGATAGGGCCGGGCTTTTGCCGGATAGAGGGTGGCAAAGGTCTGGGACAGATAGCGCAGCTTTTTCAGCCCGATGCGCAGGCGGTGGAGGTCGCCCTCTTCCAGCCCCCGCGCTTTGCGGCCGCGCCTTTGCACCTGCGCCGCCGCCTGCTTGAGCAGGATTCTGGCGACGCGGCGGATACCCTTGCCATGGCCCATGGGCAGGCGCGATTGCGACAAGGCGGCGATATCGTCCAGGAAGTGAGTGAAATCCTCGGAGACGATGCAGGTCTCCACCCCTTCCCAGGCAATACTGCGCGCGTCTTCCGCCGCCCGGCGCAGGGGTGCGAATTCGCCGCCATCGCGGATGCCTTCCGGCCAGAGATCGACCAGAAAGACGTCCAGGTCGCGGGCCGGGCCCAGTCGGGCCGAAATCGCCTTGGCGCGGCCGCGCAACTCGGCAAACCAGTCCTGGTCGAAAGCCTTGCCAAAGGCATTCAGCATCACTTCCAGCCGGCGCAGCGCCACTCTCAGGTGATGCAGCGCCTCTACCGAACGGCCGGCGCGCAGCACGCTGGCCTGTGCGGCCACGGCACTCAGGGCATCGGCCAGGATGGCACGAAAGGCGTCATCGGCCTTCATGGCGCGATTGAGCTTCAGCCGCTTGGGCTTGCCCCGCGCGGCATTGCGCAACAGCCGTTGCGCGCCGCTATTGGCGCGGGCGCTGGAATGGCGAAGAGCGACGAGATCTCCCATGGGCGGAAGCTATCAACTCGCTACGCGCACGAGAAGGTGCCAATCACTGTCACATAAATATTTCTCCATGGCGGGCTTGACCCGGCCATGGTGAAATTATGAGGTCGGCCGGGTAGGGATTCCAGCAGCGGCCAGCGCGGCTTTTGCCTGGCCGAGGCTGACTTCGCCGAAATGGAAGATCGACGCGGCCAGCACGGCGCTGGCATGTCCCTTGGTGACACCGTCGATCAGGTCCTGGACATTGCCGACGCCGCCCGAGGCGATCACCGGCACCGGCACGGCATCGGCGACGGCACGGGTCAGCACCAGGTCATAGCCGGATTTGACGCCGTCGCGGTCCATCGAGGTCAGCAGTACTTCGCCGGCGCCATAGCCCACCAGCTTGCGGGCATGCTCGACCGCATCGATGCCGGTCTCCTTGCGGCCACCATGGGTGTAGATTTCATAACGCCCGCTCGGAGCCATCTTGGCATCGATGGCGGCGACAATGCACTGGCTGCCGAATTTCTCCGCCGCTTCCGCCACGAATTCCGGCCGCGTCACCGCGGCGGTGTTGATCGAAACCTTGTCGGCGCCGGCCAGCAGCAAGGCGCGAATATCCGGCAGGGTGCGGACGCCGCCGCCCACGGTCAGCGGCATAAAGCAGACTTCGGCGGTGCGCCGTACCACATCCAGGATGGTGCCGCGATTTTCGTGGGAGGCGGTGATGTCCAGGAAGCAGAGTTCATCGGCCCCGGCGGCGTCATAGATGATGGCCTGCTCCACCGGATCGCCCGCGTCGCGCAGGGACTCGAAATTGATGCCCTTGACGACGCGGCCGTCCTTCACGTCCAGGCAGGGGATGATCCGGACCTTCAGCATGGCGCGTTGCTACCGTGCTTTCGCCAGCGCCGCAATGTTGAGCAGGGCTCGGCCGGTAACGGCATGGGCCGGCATGGCGGTGGTGCGGCTCTGGGCTTCGGCTTCCAAGAGGATATCCAGCGCATCGGCCAGGCGTTCGGCATTCCAGTTGCGGGCCTGGGCCTTGAAGCTGTCGGCGCGGGAGAAATGGATCGGCGGAAAGAATTTGCGCATCACATTGTCGATGGGTTCGCCCCGCGCCACGCCTTCCTTGGCCAGCATCAGGCGCTGGAAATGGCCCATGGCGCCGCGGATCACCTGCGCCGGCTGGATATCGGCGATCCAGAGCCGTTCCAGCTCCAGGTCGAGCCGGGCATGATCGCCGCTGCCGGCGGCATCGAAAGCGCTTTCGCTGCGGGCCTGGGATTCATCGCCCATCACGGCGCGCACATCTTCGGCCGTGATCTGCTTGGCGCCATGGGCATAGAGCGCCAGCTTTTCCAGCTCGCGCCGTGTGACGCCGCGGTCACTGCCCAGGCGTGAGACCGCTTCCTCCACCGCGCCGGGGCCCAGCGTGAAACCCTGGGCGCGCAATTCATCGCGCACCACATCGCCCAGATCGCGGTCGGAATCGGCATAGCAGGGAATGGCGACCGCTTCCTTATCGCCCTCGAACAGCTTGCGCAGGGCGCTGGACTTGTTGAGATCGCCCGCCTCGATCACCACCAGCGCGTCGCCGGCATGCTCTTCAAGGAAAGAGTCGAAGAGATCGGCCAGGTCGTTGCCGCCGCCTCGAATGCGGATGACACGGCGGCCGCCCATCATGGAAATGGCGGCGGCTTCGTCGAACAGCCGCGCCTTGTCGTCCAGCAGCGCGCTTTCGGTAAGATCGACCGAGTTGAAGGGGTCGGTGAGGTCCGGCACCACGCTTTTCAGCAGCTTCTCGGCCCGCTCCTGCACCAGGCCGGCATCGGGACCGAAGACCAGCGCCGCCTGCAGCGCCTTGGGCGGAGCGGCGACATATTTGTCGGCCTCGTGGCTCTTGACGATCATCGGCGTTGGCGGAACCAGGCGGCCAGGTCGATCTGGATGCGCTGGGCGATATCCTGGGCCGCGCGCTTGGAGGAATCGCGTTGCGCCGCCAGGGTGGCGTAAGGCGAGGCCGCCACATTGTAAGCCGAGAGGCTGGTCTGGCTGCCGGTGGTGACGGTAGCGCCCGTCATGTCGGTCAGGATATAGCTGGCGTCGAGCGTATTGTTATAGCGGGTGATGCTGGCGTCATTGCGCAGCGCCACGCCGCGGCTGCTTTGGGCCAGATGGACCTTGAGGCGATAGCGCTTGCCGGCCTCGGTGCCATTGGAACCCAAAAGATCGATCAAGGTGTTGCGCAGTTCATAGCCTTCGCGCTCGGCCATCGGCTCGACATAGATGCCGGCCAGCTGCGGCTGCAGGCCGGGACCATAGAGAGGGCGGAATCCGCAACCAGCCAGCACAAGCGTGAAGGCAAGGGCCGCAAGTTTCATCATGCCACTATATTAACGATCCTGCCGGGCACGACGATGATTTTTTTCGGCGCCGCGCCGTCCAGGATGCGCCGGACATCTTCCAGGGCCAGCGCCGCCTGTTCCACGGCCGCCTTGTCGGCGCTTTTGCTGATCTGGAAGGTGCCCCGCAGCTTGCCGTTGACCTGCACCGGATAGGTGAAATTGTCGGTTTCCAGCAGGGCCGGATCGTGTTTCGGCCAGGGTGTTTCCACCACCAGCCTCCGATGGCCCAGCGCCTGCCAGCAGGTTTCCGCCAGATGCGGCATCATCGGCGCCGACAGCAGCACCAGGGCTTCCAGCGCCTCGCGGCGGGCAGCAGGGTTGGCGCCCGCGCCGTCGCCGATGGCGTTGGCCAGCATGTAAAGCTGGGCCACGGCGCTGTTGAAGCGCAGGCCGGAAAGATGATCGGTCACGGCCGCGATCACCTTGTGGGTGGCGGTGCGCAAGGCCTTGGAGGCGGTATCGTCCGCGCTGGGCGCGGTGCCGGCGGGCGCCAGGCCTTCCGCCTCGGTCGCCAGACGATGGACGCGCTGGACGAAGCGCCAGCAGCCTTCGGCGCCGGCATCGGTCCATTCGATATCGCGCTCGGGCGGCGTGTCCGACAGCATGAACCAGCGGATGGTATCGGCGCCATAGGCATCGATGATCGATTCCGGCGCGATCACATTCTTTTTCGACTTGGACATCTTCTCCGAAGCGCCAATCGCAATTTCGGTGTTGCTGCCGATCAGAAAAGCCTTACCGTCGCGCTTTTCAATCTCATCGGGCGTGACCCACTCACCGGCCGCGTTCTTGTAGGTCTCATGGCAGACCATGCCTTGGGTGAAGAGGCCGGCAAAGGGTTCGGCCGCCGCAACCAGGCCCAGTTTGTGCATGGCGCGGGTGAAGAAACGGGCATAGAGCAGATGCAGGATCGCATGCTCGATGCCGCCGATATATTGATCGACCGGCAGCCAGTAATCGGCCGCTTGGCTGTTCACCGGCTCGGCGGATTTGGGGTCGCAGAAGCGGGCGAAGTACCAGGAGGAGTCCGCAAAGGTGTCGAGCGTGTCGGTGTCGCGCACCGCAGCGGCGCCGCAGGACGGACAGTGGGTGTTCTTCCAGGCCAGATCGCGGTCCAGCGGATTGCCGGTCTTGGAGAAATCGATTGTCTCGGGCAGCAGCACCGGCAGGGCGCTTTCCGGCAACGCGACCACGCCGCATGTGGCGCAATGCACGACGGGAATGGGACAGCCCCAGGGACGCTGGCGCGACACCAGCCAGTCGCGCAGGCGGAAATTGACCGTGCGCTCGCCGATGCCGGCTTTTTCCAGCCGCGCGGCCACTTCATTCTTGGCCGCATCCACCGTCATGCCGTCCAGAAAGCGGGAATTGGCCAGCTTGCCGGGGCCGGTATAGGCCTCGTTGGCAACGCGGAAGCTTTTGGGATCGGCCTCTTCCGGCACCACCACCGGCGTCACGGTCAGATTATACTTGCGGGCGAAATCCAGGTCGCGCTGGTCATGCGCCGGGCAGCCGAAAATGGCGCCGGTGCCGTAGCCCATCAGCACGAAATTGGCCACCATCACCGGCAGCTTCCAGTTCTCGTCGAAGGGATGCGTCGCGGTCAGGCCGGTGTCGTAACCCAGCTTTTCCGCCTTCTCGATTTCGGCTTCCGCCGTGCCGGTCTTGCGGCATTCGGCGATGAAGGCCTCCAGCTTTGTGTTCTTCGCCGCCAGTTCCTGGGTCAAAGGATGGTCGGGCGACAGCGCCACGAAGGCGGCGCCGAACAGCGTGTCGGGCCTGGTGGTAAAGACATCCAGCTTGCGCGCGTCCGACAAGGTGAACTGGAATTTCAGGCCTTCGCTGCGGCCGATCCAGTTCTTCTGCATCAGCCGGACTTTTTCCGGCCAGCGGTCCAGCGTATCGAGCGCGTCCAGCAATTCCTGGGCGAAGGCGGTGATCTTGAAGAACCATTGCGACAGCTTGCGCCGTTCCACCGTCGCGCCCGAGCGCCAGCCCTTGCCGTCGATCACCTGTTCATTGGCGAGCACGGTCATGTCGACCGGATCCCAGTTCACATCGGCTTCGTTGCGGAAGACATAACCGGCCTGGTAGAATTTCAGGAACAGCTTCTGCTGCTGGTGATAATAGTCCGGATCGCAGGTGGCGAATTCGCGGGACCAGTCGATCGACAGGCCCATCAATTTCAATTGGGCCCGCATCGCCGCGATATTTTCATACGTCCATTCGCGGGGCGAAACACCCTTGTCGCGGGCTGCGTTTTCGGCCGGAAGGCCGAACGCGTCCCAGCCCATCGGATGCAGCACGCTGTAGCCCTGGGCGCGGCGGAAGCGGGCGATGACATCGCCCATGGTGTAGTTGCGGACATGGCCCATATGGATGCGCCCCGACGGATAGGGGAACATCTCCAGGACATAGCATTTGGGGTTTTCAGAATGGTCCGGCGTCAGGAAGGACTGTTTATCGTCCCAGACGCGCTGCCACTGCTGCTCGGATTCCTTGGCGTTGTAACGCGCCATGCCAAACCTAGTTGGATGTGCTCAGCGAAGCCAGGCGCAGCTCACGGGCGCGGCTCAGCACCACATTTTCCAGCGCGCGCGCCGTGTCGGGGCTGGGCTGGGCGTCGGTCCAGACGCCATTGGTGCGAACCTGGCGGAACACGACCAGGCGCAGGCCGTCGGCGCGCAATTCCCGGTCCATGATGTAGGCGGTCACTTTCAGCCGCTCATCGGGACTGGCCGCGGTGGAGTACCAGTCGGTGATGACCACGCCGCCAAAGGGATCGGCGGAGACCAGCGGCAGCGTGGACAGGGTGTCCAGGGTGGCGTGCCACAGATAGGTGTTCACGCCGAGGGTAATGCGGCCCGAGGTGCCCGCAATGGTGGTGGACCCGGTGTCGAGATAGCGGGAGGAGTCGTCGGAGCCGCAACCGGCCAGGACGCCCGCGCACAGCAAAACAGGCAGAATTCGCATCGGCTCGACTTTACCCTTGTTTTGACCGGCTGTGCCGGACGGCGCCCCACCTGCCCCGGCTTATAGCGGCGCCACATCCCCCACGCAACGGCACGAAACCACCCGCCACCCTTGCGCCTTGGGGGCTGGATCGGCTTATTTTGGAAGCACTTAGAGAGACAGGTGGGGGAATGCCCAGATATGCGTCCGCGGTAGTTATGGCCGGGCTGGCTGTCGCTGCCCCCGCTTGCGCCGATGTGACGCCGCTGGTCCTGCCTGTCGCCGAGGCGGACCTGATCCTGAACGGCTCTGGCAATGGCGCGGTCTTCGCCCCCCGCCAGCTTGGCAATCACGAGGCCGCCTCCGGCATTCTGCGCTTCAGCCCCACCCTGAAGCGCAGCTATGACAGCGGCTTCTCCTGGTCGCTCAACGCCACCCTGCAGGCGTCCGATCGCCTGGCGCGCGGCCGCTATGACGGCGATGTGCTGGAAAAGGCCTATGCCGAGACCAGCCTGCTGCTCACCACCATCCGCATCGGCCAGACCGACGGGGCAGGTTACAATCTCGCCATCTCGGGCCCGCGCGCCGGACAGGCGATCGACGATGCCCAGATCGGTTTCTTTGCCGACCCCGTCACCGGCCGCGCTGTCACCGATCTGTTTGCGCTGCGCACCGCCGTCGGCAGCTCGTCCAACTTCGCCAAAATCGCGGTGGAAAGCCCAACCCTGTTCGGCCTCACCATCGCTTTGTCCTTCACGCCCAGCGAAGGCAAGAATGTGATCCCCTGGCTGTCGCCCGGACCGCAGGCGGCCGGCCGCCAGGCCACCATATGGGAAGGCGCCATCCGCTATGCCGACGATTTCGGCCCCTTCACCCTCAGCGCCTATGCCGCCCTGGCCGATGGCCGCGCCGAGCGCAAGCTGCCCGGCCAGCAAGGCATCGGCGATTACGGGCTGGGGGCGCGCGCCGATTATCATCTCGATGACAGTCTGACGCTGTCGCTGGGCGGATCCTGGCGGCAGTCGAATGCCTATGCCTTCGATATCCATCGCAGCTATGACGGCGCGGCGACGCGGGCGCTGGACGCCAGCGCCGGCTTGCGCTGGAACGACTGGAGCTTCGCGATGGAGTATGGCCATGGCACCGCCGGCGCCATTGCCGGCCAGCCCCGCCTGAATCTGAACGGGACGCAGATCTCGCTGGCCTATGCGCTGGATCGCAGCGTCGGCGTCAGCGCCGGCTGGCAGCATCTGGGCTACAGCCGCAATGCCGGCGCCTTTTATGACGGCTCGCGCCGCCTCTCATTGGACGCGCTGTATTTTCAAGTCAGCCTGAAGACAGTGCCTGAATAGCGGCGATACCGCTGAAGGAAGGCGCCAGCAGCGCCGCATTGCGCGCCGTCACGCCGCCCAGGGCATAGACCGGGACCATGGCATGCGCGGCCATGAAGGCCGCGCGCGCCGGCGACAGCACCTTGCCGCCGGGATGGCTGGCGGTGGCGAAGACCGGGCCCAGGAAAATCGCATCCAGATGCGTGGACGCCATCAGCGCCCTTAAGGAATGGGCGCTGGCGGTGATGATCCAGCCCGGGTGACGGGCGCGCCAATGCGCCGCTTCCCGCGCCCGTGCTTCGGGCAGATGCAACCCGTCCGCCTCCATCGCCAGTTCGGGATCATCGGCAATCACCAGCCGCAGCGGCAGCGGCCGCAAACGGTCGAACAGGGCGGCACGGCCTTTTGCATCCCGGCCGCGCACCACCACAATGGAATCGCGGGGCAACCGCCGCGCCGCCGCCGCCCAATCGCAGGGCGTGTCATCGGTAAACAGCACCAGCGGCATCTGTGCATTGAGGCGCCCCGCGCGGCGTAGCCGCGCATTGAGACGAAAGACCTGCGCTGCTAGTTTCCGCGCCGTCATGAGCATTCCCGAAAATCTCGCCGCCATCTTGGCCCGCATCGCGGCAGCGCGAAAGGCCGCCATAGCGCCGGCTCCTGCCACCCGGCTGGTGGCGGTGTCCAAGACCGTGGATGAAAGCGGCGTCCGCGCCGCACTGGCCGCAGGCCAGCGTTGCTTCGGCGAAAACCGGGTGCAGGAGGCGCATGCGAAATTCCCGCCGCTGAAAGCGGAATTCCCGGACCTGGAATTGCATCTGGTCGGCCCCCTGCAGACCAACAAGGTCAAGGAAGCGGTGGCGCTGTTCGACTGCATCCAGAGCCTGGACCGTATCCGCCTGGCCGACGCGCTGTCGGCCGAACGCGACAAAACCGGCAAGTGCCCGCGTCTCTTCATCCAGGTGAATATCGGCGAGGAAGAACAGAAGGCCGGCGTGCTGCCGGCCGAGCTGGAGGCACTGGTGGCGCATGCCCGCACGCTGAATCTTCCGGTCGAGGGCCTGATGTGCATTCCGCCCGCCGATGACGATGCCGCGCCGCATTTCGCCTTCCTGCTGAAGCGCGCCCGCGACCTGGGCTTCGAACAGCTCAGCATGGGGATGAGCGGCGATTTCGAGCTGGCGATCAAATTCGGCGCCACCCATGTGCGGGTCGGCAGCGCGATTTTTGGCGAGCGCCAATAGCTTTCGGCGAACGGACCGCTCAGGGGCGCAATTTGGTAAGATCAATGTCCAGGAGTTTGGCCCAGGCCAGATTGCGCAAGATCACAACCTTGTAGAGCTCCGGATGAGCCTGCTTAACCTGTTCGTGGTTTAGCGCCAGAGCCATCAGTTCGGCCAACCTGAGCCTGATATGCTCTCGCACATTGATCTCATCCAGGCATTTTCTTCCCAAGCCAATCGAATCTGATTGCAATTCGATGCGATGCCACCACAGGGCGGGAAGATAAAGAACGTCGCCCGGCCTCAGGACGCATTGCATCATTTTGACATCGGGATCTTCGATCAAGGATGAAAAATCCGGATTGCTGTTTTTGTCCAGTGTCAGCGTTGCATTCGGACTCATCACAAACCAATGCTTTTCGCCCATGATTTGAGCGTGCATCACATCAATCAAGTAGGAGTCTTGGTGCAATCTGGTTGTTGCCCCCTTTTGGCCGATCCAGAGTTGATGATTGGTGGAAATCTTCTCGCCATAGAGCTTTTGCCGGTAGTCGTATTGCGCTATCGCCAGCTCGGGAAGGTCCTCGGCCAATTGTGGGCAACTTGCGCGATACAGCCATTCTTGGAGGTAAATCGGCGACTGGCCTGTCGCGGCTGTCGCGGCCAGTTTGGTGACGAAATCCGCAAAGTTGGTCTCGCGCGCTGCCGCGCTGTCATAACTGTCGATGACAACACGAGCATCGCCGCATTTCTCCGCCAGAAAACTGAAGCTCCATTTTTTGAGCGCGGGCCACCCATCCAGCAACCCTTCAATGACGACAGGTGTCAGCGTGCGGCGAAATTCATTCTCGAACACATCCGGTGTAAGCCGGGTCCGCCGTTCGATCGGCCGCGCTTTGTTTTTTGCGTCCGCCAGCGGCCCGGATCGAATGCCGTTTTCAATCAGATCGATACCGGCCTTATCACGGCGCTTCAGGAGATTTGCGTCTTGATCCTCGCCCATCCTTGGAGTGCACCATCGCTGGAAAAAGTCGAAACTATGCTATATAAAATCCTTGAACAAGGCGCGATTGCGGGCGGGATACAGTGCTCTGGACCCAATTAAAAGAACTGCTGGTCGCAAATGACATTGTGCGTCTGCGCCGAGTGCAAATCGGCGATAGAGACGAATTTTCGCGCATCGCCTTCGAGCAGGAAATCTGGGAATATTTTGTCTCTCGCATCGATACGCCGGTCGGCCTTGATGCGTTTTTGGAGGAAGCGATTCGCGACACGCTCAGCGGAACGCGCGCTGTATTCGCCATTATCGATCAGCGCAGCGGCCAGATTGTGGGCAGTACAGCCTATGGCAATCTATCGGAGAAAGAACGCAGATTGGAGATTGGCTGGTCGTGGCTTTGCGCGGCGGCCCGGGGCACGGAAATTAATCGAGCAACGAAATTCGCGCTGCTTACGCATGCCTTCGACGTTCTTCAATGTGAGCGCGTGGAGTTCAAGACGGATGTTTTGAATACACGGGCGCGTCGTGGCTTAGCGGCCATCGGAGCAAAAGAGGAGGGCGTGCTGCGGAGCTTCAACTATATGCCGGGCGGGCGGCGGCGGGACGTTGTCTATTATAGCATTCTGGCGGCCGAATGGCCCCTTGTTCGCGACGCTCGTTTTGCGAGCTTGACCACGCGCATTTGAAGCAGGTGCGAATCGAGGATTTCAATTTCACCGTTGGGAGGCATAATTTGGCTGCCTCCTGGGTGATCGCATCCTCGAATGCCCCACCGGACATCGTCTATTTTCATGGGCTCGGGGCACGCGCCACCCGCAAAACTATTTTGTACCTGCTGAAGCACTTCGCGGAGCACGGGTATTCATCGCTCTGTTTCGACTTTTCTGGCAATGGCGATAGCACGGGCAGGTTTGACGAGGCCTGCTTGCGGCTGCGTGTGCAGGAAGCAGAGGAAGCGCTCGGTCTCTTGGGGACTGTGCCCATCAGAGCACTGATCGGAACCAGTATGGGTGCTCATATCGCAGCCTCGTTGTTGCCGAATGCGCGACCCCATAGCTTGATCCTGTATAGTCCCGTGGCCTATCCGGATGAGGTGGCCGATGTCTGCTTTGGAGAATCTTTTACGAATCGGGCCGATCGATTCGTGCAGTCCGGAGCGCAGCAATCCTCGGCGATAAACGCTTTATCGGCGTTTACCGGCAATTTGTTGCTGATAGCCGGCGAAGAAGACACCGTCGCGCCCAGGCAAGTTGTCAACCTGTATGAAAGCCGATCGCTTAATGCCCGACGCCGAAGAACCGTTTGGCTTAGCCATTGTGGACATTTCGTGCATCCCTGGCTGAATGAGCACCAAACGGAAAAGGCTCTTGTGTTAGAGGCCGCTCTTGGGAGCGTATCGGACTGCTAGTTCTCCCTTGCCCAGAGGCATCGCGTAAATCTCCTGAAGTTCGAGATTGTAACGCCGAAATATTTCCGCTCGTTTGGGCTTGAATTGAGACGTGAGCAAGCCATTTTCGATCGAGAATGGTTCTGCCGCGAAGATCAGGCCAAGGATCTGTTGTTCGGGCAGTGTTTCTCGATTCATGCGCGCGATGTGCGCGGATATATCCGCCCTATGCCCTCGAGGCCCGGCCGAAATGACAGCTGTCAGAAACGGCTTCCCGTTTCCGTAAAGCACGCACTCAAGAATATTTGCTTCTCGCTTAACACCTTCCTCCAGCGGCCGCACCAAAACGTTGCGCCCGCTGCTCAGGCTGACGATATCATCGACACGGCCCAGTACATAAAGGTACCCATCCTCATCCAGGTGACCCAAATCCTGCGTTACGACTTCGCCACTCGGCAAAAACATGCGCTCACTTTCGCCTGGGGCACAAAAGGCATAGCTGGTATTCACGGGGTTGCGGCTGCCGACAATCATCACGCCGTTTGTGTCAAACCGCAGCGTTTTGTGCGGGAGAAGCTTTCCCACGCTTCCTATGCGGTTCGCGGAAGGGCAGTTCTTCGCGACGATACAGGTCTCGTTCAGGCCGTAGCCCTCATAAAGGGGTACGCCACAGTCATTGTAGAAATCGAGCGTGGCGCGGCTCGCTGGAGCAGAACCGGTCCACAAATAGCGAATACGCCCCCCTAGCAGATCCTGAATCGCCGCGTAACGCACCGAATCCGACGGTAGCGATTCACCTTGCTGCAATTCCAGCTGTCTTTTGACAAGATCGAAAAAACCGGGGACGCCCATAATCACGGTTGGCTTTGCAATGCGCGCTGCCGACAACACATTGTCCATGGTCGCGATGGTTACGTCATGGCCAAACGCGAGCGCCGAATAAATCCAGTAACGTTGCTGGAGGAGCGCCAGACGCAGAAAAACCAGGATATTGTCCTTGTCTCCGTGATCGAACATCCTCTGAACCGTCGCAATGGAATCATCGACGCCCCCCACGGTGGCCTCAAGTCCCTTGGGCTGCCCTGTGCTTCCCGACGTGAACTTGAGCGCGCAGATATCGGCCGCCCCATAGCCTGCGTGAAACCGCTTCCGCGTCGGTTCCAGATTGGTCCATTCTCGAATGCGCTTGATCTCAATAATGTCTTCACCGCTTCGGGGAGGGGTGTCCGCGAACAGCAGCCTCAGCCCGTAACGCTCCACAGCTTCGACAGGATCAAATCGCCCCATCTCGAAACCCGCGGTTGCGCCGCCGAGCTTGAGTATCGCGAGATCGAGAATAGCCCATTCCAACCCATTCTTTGCCAGCACGCCGATGCGGTCACCAGCGCGTACGCCGCGCGCATACAGGTGCTGGGCGACGGACGCCGCCTGACGGTCGAATTCCGCAAGCGTAAGCGTTTCCACGATTCGGTCCTGCATCACGTGAATGTGATGGCTGCGATCCTGGTTCTGGTTGAGGGCAATCTGATTTATGATTTTCACGGTATCCACCAGGGCGCTGGGATGGATGCAGATTACGGAGCAACGATTGCGGGTTTTCCACTCTCAAATTGGGTCGGCCCCCCAAGCTTCGGCCGGCAATAACTGTGGAAATCTCAAGGGAGAGGGTCGGGCTGGGCAATTTAGCCCACTTGCGCAGATCAGGTCTTGCAACCCTAATGATGCTTCTGCACCGAGTCGATAGAGGGCGTCGGCATGTTGGAATTGCTGCAGACCGTTATCGCGCGGTCTATGCTGCCGGGCATTTCTCCGCCTGCGGCCATTCTCAAGCTTTTGACGTTTGACGGACGCGCTCCTCTGGAACAGCGGCTATCGTCGCTTGCCGAATTCGATCGGGCTATTTTCGATGTCCTGCCATCCTCCAAACGCGCGACACTTGGCAATCAGCCGTCGCGCCAGCAAGATTGTGAATCCCTTCAGCTGTTTTACAACCCGCTGGGCCGGTTGCACATAAGGCGGGCCGGCAATGAGGCGCCGGACTATGGGTTAGGGGCGGCGATCAACATCGGCATTCTTTCGCTGGAGCGCACCCTGGTGGCCGAGGCAGAGGCCAGGGCTGACGATTTAAAGCGCGAAGAGTTGGCTTGGCGCGCGAAATTGGAAAAGACCCTCGGGGATATAGAACGCGAAGGCGCGCTCGCCCAGCTGCTCGACGACGTGGAGGACTCCGTACGCCACGTTGAAGCCGTCTGCTTCTATGTGGACGATTTTCTGTATGCGGTGATGGAGCGCGCGACCAACCTGGTATCGACGAAGAAGGGTCCGGGTTTGATCGCCGCGCTGCGGGAGCGTTCGCCTGACACATGGCGCCTGAGCGATAAAATCGCGATTGTTGCTTTGCGCGCGCTTTTCCTCTCCGGCAATTCGGTGCGATTTGAGGAATTCAATTCTGTCGCCTTGACGGCCAAAGGCGTGTTTGCGCGCCTGAACGAACTCTGTGCGCGATACGCGCTTGCCCTCGATGAGGGTTTTTCACCCTCATCAGACATACTCGATTTAAGCCGGCAATGTGGCGCGCTGGCCGCACGTGTGAAGGGCGATCATTGGCTGCGTTATCGACGCGTCAATGGAATCACATTTCAGAAGAACGAGACCGTTACCCTGCTGAATGACGACAGGGTTGTCTCCGATCGTCTTCAGGAAGCATTGCACGGGATTCAGGAGAAGTGGGGCCACAATGGCAACGACGCGCGCGCATTTTTCCGTGAAATGGCCGAAGACGCCATCAGAGCCGCTCCGAAGAAGGAGGGGGGCGAAACTGGGGCCTATTCGGCCGCCGTTACTCCTCTCGAAGAACTGATCGAAGATGTTGTCGGGTCCGCAGTTCGCTCTACGACATCAGATTACGGGATGTCGAGCTCCCTGCGCTTGCCGGGAGCCTTGTTCGTGGATGATCCCGCCACGTTGCGTGATCGTATCGCAGCGCTTTCGCCGAAGGATTTTTATTGCTGCATCGTCGGGACTCAGGACCTCCTCGAGAAATACGGTTCTCGATTAAGCACTGACGTTTTCCGCGCGGTCCAGGCAAGGATGCAGTATAATCGTTGGCACTTTATTCCCGGAAACTTGCCTCGCGCCTCTATTTCCGCCGATCGACATTTTTTCTATCCGCCGGTTTTGCCGGATCTGGCTGAGTGGGTGGATCAGTTCCACGGCGGCCATGCGCGCGCAGGCGTGCGCTATTCCGTTCGCGCGCCCGGGCCGGAGATTGTCCAGCCGCCATTGATGATCTCCGGCCAGGCCTTTCGCGGATTTTATGATATCCGCGTGGTTCGTACCGATGGCGTACCTTTCACGTTTTCGGATTTGAGAGTTGTCCGTGCGCATAGCCAGTGGATGGGATTAATCTGGCAAAAAATCGTAGACGCATGTGCGACACGCCCCGATGCTGCCGTGCGCATCGACGGTTTTATCAACGGCGCGGGCGGCATGGTCGCGCGGGCGCACCCGAATCCTGTGCTCCACCACGTCGATGAAACTCATGGGGATGCTCGCAGAGCCTTGCCCGTTACGTAGATATTCGCATTTTGGCATCCTTTGGCGGAGTTTATTTCCTTGCGCGCCCTTCTCCTGATCGATTTGGAACAGTATGACGCGGACGATCCGGATTTGTCCAAACGGCAGCCGGAGCAGTATCTCGAATCGGAATTTCACGTCAGCGGTGCCCTGAGAAGTATGGGCATGGATGTTCTTTCCGTTCCTGCCACGGCCGATTTTGTGGCGATGATGCAGGCTGTTCGCAGAGCCAGGCCGGATATCGTTTTTAACCTTGTGGAGCATGTTGGCGGGCAGCGATCTGGTGACAGCATCGTCGCGAGCCTGCTGGAATCGGACGGTTGGGCCTATACGGGGGCGTCCGCCAGGGCTCTGACGATCGCGCGGGACAAGTTTCTCTCCAAGCAAATTGTGGCGAGCGCTGGAGTTTCTGTTCCCAAATGTGTTCTTTCTGACGGCCGTTCCACAACAGGCCCCGTCACCATCCCTTTCCCCGCCATTGTCAAGCCATCGGCTCTGGATGGCTCCGAGGGAATTACAGCGAACTCCTATGTCAGTACGCAAGGCGAGCTTCGGCGTGAGATCAAACGGGTCGTTCGCAAATTTGCGATGCCGGCAATCTGCGAAGAGTATATCGATGGCCGAGAGCTCATCGTTACTTTGTCGGGTGTTGAAAAAATCAGCGTGGATTCAGTTCGGGAACTGGTATTCCCGGAGCATGCCGAGATCGGGTTCGCAACAGAACGCGTAAAATTTGATCAGGGCTACAAGAAGCGCAACGGCATCTACTATCGGACGCCAAATCGCCTTTTGGCTTCCTTGGATGGGAAAGTGGAGCGAGCTGCCAGAGCCGCCTACCGGGCATTGGAAATAAAATCCTACGCCAAACTTGAGTTTCGCGTCCGTGGCAGCGATGTGATATTTATTGAGGCCAACCCCAATTCGCTCTTGTCGCGCAACGCCAAGACGACGGACTTCGCCAAGATAGGTTACGAACGCTTTGTTGCAAAGATTGTTCGTATGGCGTTGACCCAACGTGGCCGCAAATCCGGGCGGAACCGCTAACGGCGAATATTTCCATCGGACGCGATGCCGGCTGCGCCGCATTTCGCCTTTCTGCTGAAGCAGGGTCAAGGGTTAGCCGGCCATATCGTCAGTCGAGCGGCGAGGTCGGCGTGCCCCTTGATGCGGGCCAGGTCAGCAGCCGTTCTACCATCCTCAGTTTTCGCTTTTGCGTCCGCGCCAAACATGAGCAGCATGGCGACAGCGGGAACATTTCCTGACGCTGCCGCATCATGCAGAGGGCGGACGAGATTTTGCTGAGGAAGATTGGGGTCAGCGCCCCGCAATAGAAGTAACTGTATTATCGATAGATCGGAACGCGCCACGGCTGCGTGCAGTGGTCCGACCTGCTGCGTGTTAGTGGACTTCGCGTTGATATCGGCCCCGGCATCGGCCAGCATACGTACGATTTCCTGTTGTCTGAAGAATGCCGCTAAGCCCATAGGCGTAAATCCATCCGGGGAGCGCAGATTGACGCTTTGACCTCTATTCAAGGCCGCTCGTAACGTCGCCACATCTCCTACTATGCAAGCTTCGAAGAAACTGAGGCTTGATTTGTTCCGGCGCAGAAAATTGACCATCTCCGCGCGTTCGAGATAGGCGGCGTACATCAGTGGCGTGAGACCCTCAGGGGATGTTTCGCTCACAACTGCCGGAGTCTGTCGCAGACGGGTCTGCAGCATCTCCATACTCCCGGCGCGGATCAGATCGAATACAGAGGGCTCCCGCGCTCCTTGCGAGGATGCCCCGGACGGAATGAGCAAAGTAAGGAGGCAGAGCAGTGCGATTTCACGTGATTTTCGCATAGTTTCCTCGCACAATGTTTTAGCGCTTTACTTGCGACATGATCCCGAGCGGACGCTCCTCATTATCCTTGAAAAAAGCCATCCATTCCTCAGTGCCATCCGGATGTCGATGAATCATGTGCGGAGCGTTGAGGAAGACGACACCACGATCGGACAATTTCGTGTGCGCCGTACGCACGTCATCGACACGAAAATAGATTATGGATTCGGCAGAAGCCGCGTCTGACTCCGTCAGGAAAATGCGAATCCCGCCAGCGTCAAAGAACGCGATCTTGGCAAATGAGTACAAGTGTTTAAGACCGAGAATTTTCGTATACCAGGCGGATGAAGCCTTGATGTCCTTCACGGTGCGAGAAATTTGGCCAATGCTGCAGAGCGAAAAGTCTCCGTCTATGACCAGTTTCTTCCTGGCAAGCGCGCTCGAGGCTGCCACCCCGTCCCATCGACGCAGTTCGGCGCGACTAGAAAAACCAAGCTTTTGTAACGCATTGACGACATGGTATTTCACCGCATCGAGACTCACTTTCTGCCTCCGCGCAATTTCTGGGTTGCTCAGGCCATGGCGAACGGCCTCGACAACCCGCCATTCGGCCGGTGTCAGTGTGTCGGAAAAAGGCGGACGTCCCCGCTTTTTAGCCATTTGGCAACCCTAGTTCCTAAAGTGGTGAATTTCCCTACCCGATAGGTCCAACCGAGCGGCCCGTCTGACGCAGGGCACGCCGCCCTTGCGATTCGACAACTTCCGCTTTGGCGCAAGACGGACATTGGTGCGCACGATCCCCCAACGAAAAATTCTGGTGGTGACAAAACCCGGCATGTCGTCGCTTGTATCCCGCTTAAGGGAAAGGGTGACCGAATGCGGCCCTAGGCGATCACGATCTCATCGCCCGGCTCCAATTGCTCCAGCGCCGCCAGCGCATCGGCAAAGGCCAGGGCGACACAGCCCTGGGTGTGGGCGTAATCGGGCTTGGCCAGATGCAGGAAAATGGCGCTGCCCTTGCCCGGCACCACCGGATCGTCATTGTAACCCAGCACCGCCACCAGGTCGTAAAGATGATCGTCGCGCCACATATTCTCGGCGCTGGCGGGATAAGGCAGCGTCACCAGCCGGTTGTAGTTGGGATCGGTGGACGCATCGCACCAGCCGTCATGCTCGGCGATGGCATGCAGCGGCAATTTCACATTCGGCCTGGCGATGCGGTCGGCGCGATAGAAAATCTCGCGGATGGCAAAGCGGCCGCGCGGGGTGATGCCGTCGCCCTCGCCGCCCTTGACGGCGATGCCGCCCGGACCGATCGCGGCATGGCGTGCACCCGCGCCCCAGTCCAGCACGGCACGATCACCCTGCCTCCGCACCTGAAGATTCATGAAAAGGCTTATAGCCTATTTCAGCGCCACCGCATCGGCGGCAAGACCCTGGCTGCGGCGATAGGCATAGAGGGCGCGGGCCGACAGCGCGCTGTCGACGCCCTTGGCGGTGAGGGCATTGCCGAACGCCACTTCGCCGGCGCCCGCCGACGACAGGGACGGCTTGGCGGCCGGAAGGTTTTGCGCCAGCGCGACCGGCTTGTCTTCGCCGTTCAGCCCATCCGTGACCAGGGCCAGGACCGTCGAACCGAAATCCTTGCCGGTGATGGCTTCGAATGCGGTATCGGCCAGCGAACCAACCGCGCCCCACAACCCGCCATAGAGCGCGCCACCGGCGATCTTGGGCAGCGTCGCCATCTTGTCGCCGGTCACGGCGCGATAGAGCGTCCCCACCACCGGCAAATGCTGCAGCGGATTGACGATGTCGAGTATGTCTTCAAAGGTCGAGCTGGTTTCGGCTGCCGGCTTTGCCGTTGCGATCTCCTCCGGCTTCGCCGGGCGCGCAGCTTGGCGCGCAGCTTCGTGCTGGCGCAGGACCTGCACGGCGTCGTAGTGGCGGAAGATATCCAGTGCGGGCATCGCAGAATCCGAAGCAAACCCCGCGCCAATGGAAAAACCCCGTTTTTCGGGCTTTTTCCCAGTGAGGAAAATGCAACTGGGCAGAAATTGCCGCCGCCCCATCCGGCGACTAGACTCCGCCTATGCCCAAGCCCAAGGCCCTTCTGATTGCCGCGCCCGGCGTGTTCCGCGACCAGCTCGCGGCACAGTTGGCCAGCGAGGAAGGCAGCGACATCATCACCGCCGGCAGCGGCGCCGAAGTGCGCACCGCGATCGGCGATTCCCTGTTCAGCTTCGCCCTGATCGATGACGCGCTGCCGGACGAAGAGGCGGCCACCCTGGCGCGGACGCTGGAGGAAGAAGGCTTCAGCGCGCCGATATTGCTGCTGACCCCGGCGGAGAAAAGCGAGACGCAGGATGGGCTGCCGCGGCTTGCCAAGCCCTTCCGCTTCACTGCGCTGATGCAGGCGCTGGGCCGGCTTCTGGCCCACCCGTCGGGCGATGCGCCATTCCGCATCGGGCCCTACGACTTCCACCCCTCGGCCAAGCTTCTGATCGACG
Source organism: Rhizomicrobium sp. (assembly GCA_035250225.1). Lineage (GTDB taxonomy): Bacteria > Pseudomonadota > Alphaproteobacteria > Micropepsales > Micropepsaceae > Rhizomicrobium. The sequence goes on from DATFFI010000037.1 coordinate 25,374, forward strand.
GCGAACGCCGGGTCCGGCTGACCGAGAAGGAAACCGATATTTTGCGCTATCTCAAAAGCGCCACCGGGATTGTGCCGCGCCAGACCCTGCTGGGCGAGGTCTGGGGCTATGGCCCCCAGGTCGCCACCCACACGCTGGAGACCCATATCTACCGCCTGCGCAAAAAGATCGAAAAAGACGCGGGCGATGCGCGAATTTTGATTACGGAAGAAGGCGGATACAGGCTTTCTGCTTGATTTTTCCCCCATCCGTCGCAGTTCGGGTTTGCTCCGCAAACACCTCGCTGCGACACCTTCCCCCGCCGGTCGCTTCGCTCGCGGGGGAAGGAAGCTGGCGGATGCTGCGGGTCGCCCGGCGAAATGCCGGGCTCGAGCTCCCTAATCTTTAACGGCTGTTAACCAGTCGGGCCCTACCACTGAGGGCATGGCGGGACCCAAAAAATCTGGCGGTAAAGGCAAGGCGGGCCGCAAGCCTGCCGGCGCGCCGATGGACGACGACGCCCCGCCCCCGTCCAAGCCCGTCGTCCGCAGGAAGCGCAGCTGGCCCTATGTGGTGGTGATGTTCACCATCTGGGGCCTGATCTTCGGCGCGGTGATCTTCTCGCATTTCATCTCCGGCATGCCGGATGTGCGCAACCTGATGACCAAGGGTCCGTCGCAGGATGTCACCATCGTCGATGCGCGCGGCCGGCTGGTCGCAAGGCGCGGACTTACGCAGGGCGAAAGCGTCGACGTCGCCAACCTGCCCGACTATGTCATCAATGCCTTCCTCGCCATCGAGGACCGCCGCTTCCGCTCGCATATCGGCATCGATCCCTTCGGCCTGTCGCGCGCCGCGGTGCGCAACATGCTGACCGGCCGGGTGGTGCAGGGCGGCTCGACCATTACCCAGCAGCTGGCCAAGAATTTGTTCCTCTCGCCCAGCCGCACCATGGAGCGCAAACTTCAGGAAGCGGCGCTCGCCGTCTATCTGGAGACGCGCTACAGCAAGGACCAGATCCTCAGCCTCTATCTCAACAAGGTCTATTTCGGCGCCGGCGTGTACGGCCTGGAAGCGGCATCGGAGAAATTCTTCGGCAAGCATGCCAGCGAACTGGGCCTGACTGAAGCAGCCATCCTGGCGGGCAGCCTCAAGGCGCCGGCCCGCTATAATCCGCTGGCCGATGCCGATGCCAGCCAGGAGCGCGCCCAGGTCGTGCTCAAGGCGATGGAAGAGGCCGGCTATATCGATCTCGACACCAGGCTGGCGGCGGCCCAGACCCGCGCCCGCGTGGTGCGCGCCAACGGCACGCCCGGCTCGGGCTTTTTCGCCGATTGGGTGATCTCGCAGCTCCAGGGCCTGGTCGGCGCAACCGGCGAGCCGCTGGTGGTGGAAACCAGTTTCGACCTGGAGATGCAGAGCCTGGCCGAGGCGGCAGTGAGCCAGGGCCTGGGCGTCGATGGCGAGAAACTGAATGTGCGCCAGGCCGCTTTGGTGGCGATGACGCCGGACGGGGCAGTGCGCGCCATGATCGGCGGCCGTTCCTATGTCCAGTCCGGCTTCAACCGCGCCACCGAAGCCCAGCGCCAGCCCGGCAGCGCCTTCAAGCCTTTCGTCTATCTCACCGCGCTGGAGCACGGCCATCGCATCGACGACATCGTGCATGACCGCCCGGTGTCCTTCGGCAAATGGGCACCCGCCAATTTCGAGAATCGCTATGAGGGCGACATCCCGCTGCTGCGCGCCTTCGCCGCCTCTTCCAATTCCGTCGCCGCGCAGCTGACCCAGGAAGTCGGTCCCCGCGCCGTGGCCGAAACGGCGGCGCGCCTGGGCATCAACACGCCGCTGGATGCCGTGGCCTCGCTGGCGCTGGGCACCTCGACCGTGACGCCGCTGGAAATCACCGGCGCCTATGCCGCCTTCGCCAATGGCGGCGAAGCGGTGGCGCCGTTCGGCATCGTCAAGGTCCGCACCATCTCCGGCAGAATTCTCTATACCCGCAAGCTCCGGACGCAGGACGCGGCGATCGGCCCCGAAGCCGGCACCGCCATGATCCGCCTGCTGGCCGAGACCGTCGCCACCGGCACCGGCAAGGCGGCGCGGCTGGAGGATCGGCCGGCGGCCGGCAAGACCGGCACGACGCAGGATTTCCGCGACGCCTGGTTCGTGGGCTTCACCGCCGACCTGGTCTGCGGCATCTGGACCGGCAATGACGATTTTTCGCCCATGCACCGGGCCACCGGCGGCGGGCTGCCGGCGCGCATTTTCAAGGATTTCATGACCGGGACAGGACAGAAGCTGGCGGCGCGGCCGCTGGCGGGCGATGCGATTACCGCGCATCTGGTGGCCGATGCGGCCGCCGCCCCGGAGGACGGGCTCACACCGCGGCCGGTTCAGGCCAGCGCCAACGGCACGATCGATTCGATCATCAACAGCCTGTTCGGCGGCTGACGCTCTAGCTCCGCCCCCTCCCCTCAACTCACCATGGCCGGCCTCCGAGCCGGCCATCCAACTTTCCATCAAGCGGCACGAAGTTGGATGGCCGGGTCAAGCCCGGCCATGGAGAATTTGGATATGGAGAGACTAATTCTTCGGTGCGTAGCGCTGTAGCGAACGTCCATGCGTCTTCAGCCAGGCCTGCGCCGCGCGCATCTCCGGATGCAACAGCGCGACGAGCTTCCAGAAGCGCGGGCCGTGATTCATTTCCTTCAGATGCGCCACCTCATGCGCCACGACATAGTCGCGCACGAAGTCCGGCGCGAAGATCAGCCGCCAGGAAAAAGAAATCACCCGCGCCGCCGAACAGGAGCCCCAGCGGCTGGCGGTATCGCGCATGGTGATGCGCGACGGCGCCACGCCGATACGCACGCCATATTCCAGCGCCCGGGCCTCGCACAAGGCGCGGGCCTCGCGCTTGAGGAAGTCGCCCAGGCGGCGCGGCGCGTGCTCGTCGCGGCCATGAACCCAGAGGATGCGGCCATCCGCATCATGCCAGACCGGCGCCGGACCGCCCGCGCCGCCATGGCGGATTTCGTGATGCTGCCCGCGGAAGGGCAGCCGGGCCCCCGGCACCAGTGACACCGGCGCCGGCACGCGCGCCCGCTGCCGCGCGATCCAGTCTTTTTCGCCGCGGGCGAAATCCAGCGCGTGGGTAAGGCCGCTCCTGGTCGGCGCCACCACCGTGACTTCGCCGGTGGCAGGATGGACCTTGACGATCACCCGGCGCGCCCGCGGATTGAGGCGCAGTTTTACCGGCACCGGCGCGCCGTCGATCGCCAATGCGACGGTTTCACCGTCTCGCTTTTTGGCGGTTCTGGCCTTAGGCTTGCCCCGGAAAAGGGAAATCATGTCAGAACGTCCGCGCTTTCATCTTGCGTTCCCGGTACGCGATCTGTCCGAAGCCCGCGCCTTTTACGGCGACCTGCTCGGCTGTCCCGAAGGCCGGTCGAGCGACGAATGGGTCGACTTCGATTTCTACGGGCACCAGATCGTTGCGCATTTAAGCCCGAACGAGGTCGGACACAAAGCACATAATGACGTTGACGGTGACGCAGTTCCGGTGCGCCATTTCGGAGCAATCCTCTCGATGGCGCAGTGGAAGACGCTGGCGGCGAAACTTGCCGCGGCTAACACCCAATTCATCATCGCACCCGGCATCCGTTTCGAAGGCATGCCCGGCGAACAGGTAACCTTCTTCTTCCGCGATCCTTCCGGCAACGCCCTCGAATTCAAGGCTTTCCATGACGACCGATCAGTCTTTGCGCGCTGACTGGATCGCCATCGGCGTCGGCGCGGTGGCGCTGGCGCTGATCCTGGGCGCTCTGGGCTATCAGTATCTCGGCGGCTTGCCGCCCTGCCCGATGTGCCACTGGCAGCGCTGGCCGCATATCGCCGCCGCGTTCATCGGCCTGATCGGCGGCGGGTTCCTGCCGCGCCGCTATGCGCTGTATGTCGCCGCGGCCGCGATTGCGCTGGTGGCGGTGTCCGGCCTGATCGGCGCCTATCATACCGGCATGGAATGGAAGATTTTTCCCGGTCCCACCACCTGCACCGGCCCCCGCTTTCAACTGGGCAGCAGCATCGATGTTCCCATCGTGCGCTGCGATGTGGCGATTCCGGTTTTCCTGGGCCAGTCGTTGGCCTTCTTCAATGCCGTGATCTCGCTGGGCGTCGCCGCCATCGCCGGCATCCTGTTGAAGAAAGCCACCCGTGCCGCGTAAGTCCAAACCCGCCGCGCCCGGCGCCGCCCTCGACACCGAGGCCATGATCCGCGTCGATCATGCCGGCGAGTATGGCGCGGTGCGCATCTATCAGGGCCAGCTGGCGGTGCTGAAGAATGGCGCCGCCGCCGACACCATCCGCCATATGGCGCAGCAGGAAGAACGCCATCTCAAGGCCTTCGACAAGCTCGTCAATGACCGCAAGGTTCGCCCCACCGCGCTGGAGCCGGTCTGGGCGGTTGCGGGCTTTGCACTGGGCGCGGCCACCGCCCTGATGGGCGAAAAGGCCGCCTTCGCCTGCACCGCCGCGGTGGAAGAAGTGATAGACGAGCATTATGCCGGTCAGGTTGCGGCGCTGGAGGGCAAGGACGAAGCCCTGAAAGCGACGGTGGAAGAATTCCGCGCCGACGAAGCGGCCCATCGCGAAACCGCGATCGAAAACGGCGCCGAGCAGGCGCCGGGGTATAAGCTGCTGAGTGAAGCGATCAAGGCGGGTTGCCGGGTGGCAATCAAACTGTCGGAGCGCATTTAGTTCGCTCTGATAGGGCGCGAGGAATTTTGCGGCGTGAGCAGGAGCGGGGAGCGATGCGGGCAATAGCCCGTGAGCGATCCCGCGACGCCCTCACGACGCAAAAGAACCGCGCCCTACGGTTCCAGCTCGCTATCCCAATAGAGATAATCCGCCCAGCTTTCGTGCAGATAATTCGGCGGGAATTTGCGCCCGCGTTCACGCAGTTCGGTCACGGTCGGCGGATGCGGCCGGTTGCGCGGGAACATCCTGGCCTGCGACGGCATCAGTCCGCCCTTGGTCAGGTTGCAGGGACTGCAGGCGGTGACGACATTCTCCCAGGTGGTGCGGCCACCGCGGCTGCGGGGAATGACGTGGTCGAACGTCAGTTCGCGCTCATCGCCGCAATATTGGCATTCGAAGGCATCCCGCAGGAAAACGTTGAAGCGGGTGAAGGCGGGATGGCGGGCCGGCCGGATATAGGTCTTGAGCGAGACTACTGAAGGCACCCGCATGGCAAACCGGGCCGAATGGACCTCGCGCTCATACTCTTCAAGGATGTTCACCCGGTCGAGGAACACCGCCTTGATCGTGTCCTGCCAGGACCAGAGCGAAAGAGGGTAGTAGCTCAAAGGCCGATAATCGGCATTGAGCACCAGCGCCGGACAGGCGCCGGATGTCATCATGGGCGCTAGCACGGGAATGATCCGGTGAAGGCGTGTCTCCTCTTGACCACCAAATCTAGTGGCAGATTCGCACAACACTCAAGAGCTTATGTGCGACAGGCATATTACGGTCTGTTGGCAAGCGCCTTCAGGATGAACTGGCCGCCCAGCTCCAGGCTTTCCGGATCGATGCCATGGGGGACATTGCGGGCCAGGTGCCACTCCACCGCGGCCCCGACCTGTTGCAGGGCGCCCAGGGCCACGAACATCAATTGCGGCGGCACCACCGGGTCGCTGTCGCCATGGCTGATAAAGACGGGCGGATAGGCGCCGGCCGGCGCGGGCTGCGGGATGCGGCCGGGCAACAGGCCGGAGAAAGCCAGGATGGCGGCAGGCGCCGTCTTGCGGCGCAGGCCGGCATAGAGGGCCATCATCGCGCCCTGGCTGAAACCCACCAGGATCAGCTTGTCAGGCGCAACGCCGGTCGCGGCCAGTTCGGCTGTGATGAAGCTTTCCAGTCCCGGCAACGCGGCAGCCGCGCCCTGTTCGGTCTCGGTGGTCTCCATCCGGTTCAGGGTGAACCATTGAAAGCCGGCGGGCCCATCCGGAACCCGCTGCGGCGCATTGGGCGCGGCAAAGGCGGCGTCGGGCAGCACCTGTTGCCACACCTGGCCCAGCGAAATCAGGTCCCGGCCGTCGGCGCCATAGCCATGCACCAGCACGATGAGCTGGCGGGCGGTGCCGGACAGGGGGGCCAAACGGGGACCGTCAAGCGCAGACATTCGGCCTCAGGCGGATTAAATTCTGCCGCGACCATACAGATGCCGTCATGATTGCCACCCCGGGAGCGACAGCCCAGCAGGTCAGGCAGCAGTAGCTGCCTGACCGTCAGCGCCCGGCGCGCATAGCGCGCCTATTTTTGTATTATGGGCGCTCCGCGCCCGTTCTGCGCGACCACTAAAAAGACCGCCTAAAAACGCCATGATCGTTACCCGCTTTGCACCCTCCCCCACCGGCCTTCTCCACCTCGGCCATGCCTATGCCGCCTGGATCGCCCATGACAGCGGCGATGATTTCCTGCTGCGGATGGAGGATCTGGACCAGGGCCGCAGCCGCGATGCCTTCATCGAGGCCATGTATTGCGATCTGAAATGGCTGGGGCTCTCATGGGATGAGCCGGTGCTGCGCCAGTCGCGGCGCAGCGTGGCCTATGCCGAAGCGCTGCAAAGCCTCGGCGCCCGGGGCCTGACCTATCCCTGCTTCTGCACCCGCAAGGAGATCGCCGACGAAATCGCCCGTGCCGGCCAGGCGCAGCCCTTTGATGTTTGGCCCCCTTTGGGGGCGGGGGCAGGGCCGGATGGGCCGCTCTATCCCGGCACCTGCCGTCACCTGCCGGCGGATCAGGATTTGAGCCGCCCGCATGTGCTGCGGCTGGACGCGGCGAAGGCGGCGGCGCTGGCCGGTCCCCTCACCTTCACCGAGCATGGCGCGGTGCAGGCCGTCGATCCCCTGCGCTTCGGCGACATTGTGCTGGCGCGCAAGGATCTGCCAGCCGCCTATCACCTGGCGGTGGTGGTGGATGACGCTTTCCAGAATGTCTCGCTGGTGACGCGCGGCGAAGATCTTCTGCCCGCCACGCATGTGCAGCGCCTGCTGCAGGCGCTGCTGGATCTGCCCGAACCGGCCTATGCGCACCACACCCTGATCCTGGATGAGAAGACCGGCAAGAAATTCTCCAAGCGCGATCAGGCCGTGACGCTGGCTTCGCTGCGCGAGGCCGGCGCCACGCCGTCGGATATAAGGGCCAGAGTCGGACTTTGACGTGTTGGACTTTGACGCGGGTGCGTCGCGGTCAGTAGCGGCTCGACCATCGTCAGGCCAAAACCCATTTTCAGCAGGCCATCGCCGATTGCCAGCAGCGGTATGGGCAAGCCGATCGCCACGCCCGCGCCCTGCCAAGCCAGCACCGAGACACCAAGCCAGGTCATCAACGGGCCGTGGCTCCAGCGCATCAGCAGAAAGCTGACGCCGAGCAGGATGGCGGTGGTTTCCCACGCCATCAGCGGCGGTACGCGCTGGAAATAGCCGGACGAACCCAGCAGCATGAACAGCGCGACCTGGGCGCCGATCACCAGGCGGCCCAGCTTCCGCTGCCGTGGCGACGGCATGCCCCATACCGGCTCGACCAGCCGCCGCACGCGAAAGGCCAAAAATATCCCGGGAATAAGGCCAAGCATGAAGCCCAGTCCCGGCTGGCCCATGAAGGCAAGGACAATGCCGGCCAGTCCGATGCTGCCGGTGAAAACGCCGCCGCTGTAGCGCAGCGGATGGCCGATGGTGAAAGTCTCGGGCCGCGGACGGTCATGTTTTTTGGCGACCTGGCGAAAGAAATAAAATGCCGCGGCCAGCCAGATCAGCGTGGAGCTATTCTGCACCGATTGCAGCAGCAAAGTCTGTGTGATGTTGCCGGCCTGTGGTGACAGGCTCATCGCCAGTTCACGCAGCGCCACGACACGGGCGAACATCTCATTGATCAACCCGCCCATCAGCATGAAATAGCTGAACAGGATGCTCTGGGCATGGACATGGCTCCAGAAAGCGCTGCCGCGCTGGCGCAAGGCGCTGAAAGTGGCGATGGCGATCGCCAGCAGGGTCACGACCGCGAACCAGTGGAAGATGCCGAAGATGCCGGGACCCAGGCGTGGTGGGTTGCCGGGAATGATATCGAATTTGTAGATGAAGAAGGCGCTGAGATTCAGCGTTAACATGGCACCGATATACCACCAGCCCCAGACGCGATGACGCTTTGTACCTTTGCGCGCCGCCAGAACATAAGCGCCGGCGGGAAGCGCGATCAGGCAGGCGATGGTGTGCAGCCAGCCGATAAACGTGATGTGCGCGATCAGCATGGTTCAGCCCTCGATGATGTCACGGAGAAAAGCGACATAGTCCTCGAAGGCGCGGCGGCCATCCTTGGTCAAGCGGACACGGGTGCGGGGCCGGTTGTCGGCGAAGTCTTTTTCCACCGCGACATAGCCGGCCTCTTCCAGGGTCTGGATATGGGCGCCGAGATTGCCTTCGGTGGCCTCGACGATTTTCTTCAGCCGGACGAATTCCAGCATGTCGCCCGGCGGCAGCGCCTTCAGCGCCGACATGATCTTCAGCCGCACCGGCTGATGGATGATGGCGTTGAGTTCGGCCATGGTCAGACCTTCTTCAGCCAGAGGCCGACCAGGATCAGGGAACCGCCGCCGACGAACGCCATCCAGAGCGTGAAAAATTCACGCAGGTAGAGAAAGCCGCCCATTGTCAGCGCGGCGACGGCGATGCCGACATAGAGAAAACGCAGACCGCGCCAGATGCCGAAAATGGCATAAGCCAGCGACACCAGAAGCGGAATGAACGCCCCGGTGGCGGCATAGCTGACCGGCCGCATGATCGTGAAAGCCGCGACGGTGAACAGAAACATCGCAAAGAAGGTCATGCCGAAACGGAAGCCGATCAGCCGTCCCTCCGCCTGCTGGCCCGGATTCTGGTGCCTGTACTGGTAGCGGCCGATCAGGTGGCTGCCGACAACGCCAACAGCGGTCAAAGAAAACCACAGCCAATTGATGCCGCGTGGCAGGCCGTATTTGAGCAGCAGATAGCTGCCGGAATAGCCCACCATCCAGATCAGGCCCCACAAGATGAAGCCCGGGCTGGCATTGGCGTAGCAATGCGCCTCGGCGCTGCGCTTTTCGGTGCGCGCAATTTCTCCCAGCGTCTGGACGGCTTCATTCGGCGACAAGGACATGGTGACCCAAGATAGATTACTCTGTTTAATACAGTACTCTGGATACGACCGACTAGCAAGCCCCGGATTGGCGGCTTTTCGCGCCTTTATGCTAGGGAGGCGCCATGAGCGACCATCCCATCGACCGGCTCTTCGCCACCATCGCCTCCCGCAAGGGGGCTGATCCTGACACCTCCTACACCGCCAAACTGCTGGCGGCTGGGGCGGAAAAGTGTGCCAAGAAATTCGGCGAGGAAGCGGTGGAGACGGTGATCGCCGCGACGGCGCGCGACCCCAAGGCGCTGACCGCCGAATCCGCCGATCTGCTCTATCACCTGCTGGTGCTGTGGGCGGCGGCGGGCATCACGCCGGACGATGTCTACGCGGTGTTGAAAGCGCGCGAGGGGCAGTCGGGGCTTCAAGAGAAAGCTTCTCGGTCTAAGGCCTGAGCCGACACGCGAACCCGGATCATAAACCCATTTGTCATGGCCCGGCTTGCCCGGGCCATCCAGGGCAACCAGCGCGCCCCATGATCCCTGGATGGCCCACGTAAAGTGGGCCATGACATTTGAGAGATTTCGAAGTCGGTGAGCGGTAGGCTTAGCCCGAAGCCTTTTCGGCTTCCTCTTCGGCGAGACTCTTCACCAGATCCAGCACGCGCTTGCGCACCTTGCTGTCCTTGATCTTCATGAAGGCCAGGCTGAGCTGCAGGCCTTCGCCGGACGAGACGAACTCCATCACCGGCGGCGCGCCGTCTTCGCCGCCATTGGCCGGCTGGTTGCTGATGCCTTCATAGAAATAGTCGATCGGCACGCCCAGGATGCGCGAGACGTCATAGAGCCGGCCGGCGCCGATCCGGTTGACGCCCTTTTCGTATTTCTGCACCTGCTGGAATGTGAGGCCGAGCAATTCGCCCAGTTTTTCCTGGCTCATGCCGATCAGCATCCGGCGAATACGGACGCGATTGCCGACCTGAACGTCGACGGGATTGGCTTGCTTCTTCGGCACCAGAACACACCCCCTGGAAGCGGGCGAGACGCACCCACATACGGAAACTTACCGTCACGTCCCCCCGGCGCGAACCACAAAATCGTATCAAAGTGTCTGACGGCGCGGCGACAGGACGCCCGAAATTGTGGCGCATGCAAGCAAAATTATGGCAAATCCAAGATCGCCGAAGCGCGCATAGGGCGTGGGCGCCAGCGCGACCGGCAATCCCGCATCGATGACCCCGCTTTGGTTAAGCCCCAGGCTGGTGACGATCCTGCCCCGGCCATCGATCACCGCGCTGATGCCGGTAATGGCGACCCGCGCAATGGGCAGGCCTTCCTCGATGGCGCGCATGCGCGCGATCAGCAGATGCTGCCTGGGACCGGCCCAGGGGCCAAACCAGGCATCGTTGGTGATATTGACGAACCAGCCCGGGCGCGAGGCCGGCGTTACCGCACCGGGAAAGATCGCCTCATAGCAGATCAATGGGGTCACGGCTGGGGCCCCCGGAAGCTCATAGGATTGCGGCCCGGGCCCGGCAGAGAAACCGATCTCGCCCGCCGTGAGCTTGGCGATGCCCAGGCGGCTGAGCAGCGGGGCCAAGGGCAGATACTCGCCGAAGGGGACCGGGTGATACTTGTCATAGACGCCCAGCGGGGCGGCGCCGGGACCCAGCAGATACATCGTATTGAAGACGCGGCCCTGCTCGTCACCCCGCGCCGAGCCCGTCATCAGCGTCGTCCCATTGCCGGTGAGCTGTGCGATCTGCGCCAGCGCTTCGGGACTGCGCGCCAGGGGAAAAACGACGGCGGATTCCGGCCAGATGATATGGGTGGGAGTGCCGGAACGGCGGCTCAGCGCCATCAGAAGCTGCCAGTTGCGGGCGCGATAGGCGCCGTACATCTCGGTTTGCGGGATATTGGGTTGTACCAGCCGCAGCGAGACGTTGGGCACATAGTTGTTCGGTTGCTGCAGCCGCACCGCGCCGAAGCCCCAGAGGCCCACGAACACCAGGGCCATCGTCACAGGCAGCCGATAATTGCGGCGTGCCAGATCGGCCAGGGACACACCCAGCAGCAGCGTCAGCAGGGAAAGGCCATAAGCGCCGATGACGGCACCGCTCTGCATCACCGCTTCGGAGGCGCCCCAGCCATAGGCCGGCAGGTTCCAGGGAAAGCCGGTGAGGATATGACCGCGCAGCCATTCGGTGGCGGCGATGGCGGCCGCCAGCGCGATCAGCCGCGCCGTGCCCGGCCGGCGCAGCAGCAGGACGGTCAACCCCGTCGCCAGCGCCCCGAACAGGGCCAGGCCTCCCGGCATCAGCGTGATGGCGAAGGGCACCAGCCAGGCAAAACGTTCCGGCTCGATCAGCAGCGGATAGACGATCCAATGCAGCCCGATCAGGAACTGGCCGAAGAAAAAGCACCAGCCGATGCGCGCGGCGGCGCGCCAGGCGCGCGGTCCTGCCACGCCATCGAGCAGCAAGGCCAGCCCGGCCAGGCCCAGCAGCAGGGCGGGAAAAAAATAGAAGGGCGGAAAGGCGGTGGCGGAGGCAGCGCCCAGCACAAAGGCGGCTGCCGCACGGCGCCAGCCGGAAAGGCGCCGCAACCGTTCCGCCGGCACCGTCACAAAATTCACGTGACGATGTCCGTCTTGGGCGGGCGGATGCGCAGGCGGCGGACGCGGCGCGGATCGGCTTCCAGCACTTCAAAGACAAAGCCGGCCGGGCCTTCCACGATCTCGCCCCGCTGCGGTACGCGGCCCAGATGCGACACCACCAGGCCACCCACCGAGTCGATATTTTCGCCATCCTCGGGCGATGGCAGGGCGATGCCGGCATCCTCGGCGAAATCCTCCAGCTCCATCCGCGCATCGGCGATGAAGGCATCGCCTTCACGCTTCAGGCTGATGGGCTCGTCATCATGCTCGTCGGCGATATCACCCACGATCTCTTCGATGATGTCCTCGATCGAGACCAGGCCGTCGGTGCCGCCATATTCGTCGATCACCAGCGCCAGATGGGTGTGACTGGTCTGCATCTTGAGCAGCAGGTCCAGCGCCCGCATCGAGGGCGGCACGAACAGGATGGGGCGGCGCAGGCCGGCAATCGGCACCTGCGGCAGGCGATAGCCGCCGCCCGGCGCATCCTGCAGCAGCGCCAGCACATCCTTCACATGCACCAGGCCGGTGGGATCGTCGAGCGTTTCGCGATAGGTCGGCAGCCGGGAATGCTGCGCATCGCGGAAGAGCTGCACCAGCTCGCCCATCGGCACGGTCTCGTCCACCGCGATGATGGCGGCGCGCGGCACCATCACGTCTTTCAATCGCAGCTCGCCGAATTTGAGCAGATTGGCCAGCATCACCCGCTCGGCCTGGGAGAGGGCGGGCGACTCGCGCTCGCTTTCCTCGATCGCTTCCTCGATGGTTTCGCGCATCGCAGCCTGGTCGGCGGCCCGCTCGCCCTGCAGGGCACGCACCAGCTTCTGCCAGACGCTACTGTCGCCGTCGCTGCTCATGCGGAAACCTTATAAGGGTCCGGCACGCCCAGCTTGGTGAGAATCTTCACTTCCAGCGGCTCCATCACACTGGCGTCGCGATCACGCTCATGGTCATAGCCGGCCAGGTGCAGCACGCCATGCACCACCAGATGGGTGGCATGATCGGCGAACTTCTTCTTCGCGGCTGACGCTTCGGCGCGTGTCACGCCATAGGCCAGCGCGATGTCGCCGCGATAGTCCCTCTCGTCCGAGGGGAAAGACAAAACATTGGTGGGCTTGTTCTTGCCCCGGAAATCGTGATTGAGCGTTTTCAACCGGGCATTGCCGGCGAGCAGGATGGTAAAGCGGCTTTTGGCCGGCAGCTTCGCCGCCTTGCGGGCGGCTTCCGCCGCCGCGGCCAGACGGGGCAGCAGACCGCGATGACCGCGCCAGGCTGCCTCTTCCACCACCAGCTGAATTTTCGCCTCCCTCAACGCGAAGCATCTTTCTTATTATAAGCGGCAACGATGCGTCCGACGAGGGCGTGGCGCACCACATCCTTGTCCGAAAAGCGTGCGATCCCAACGCCTTCCACGCCTTCGAGAATTTGCAGCGCCTCGTCCAGGCCTTCGGCGCGGCCACCGGGCAGGTCGCTCTGGGTGCGGTCGCCCGTCACCACCATCTGCGAATCCTCACCCAGTCTTGTCAGCGCCATCTTCATCTGGGCGCTGGTGGCGTTCTGCGCCTCGTCCAGGATCACGAAAGCCCGGGTGAGGGTACGGCCGCGCATGAAGGCCAGCGGCGCCACTTCGATCACGCCCTGCTCGCGCAGCCGCGCCGCCTTGTCGCCCAGCACATCGAACAGCGCGTCGGACAGCGGCCTTAAGTAAGGATCGATCTTCTCATTGAGGTCGCCGGGTAGGAAGCCCAGCCGCTCGCCGGCCTCAATGGCGGGACGGGAGAGGATGATCCGCTCCACCCGCCGTTCCTGCAGCATATGGGCGGCGAAGGCGGCGGCCAGATAGGTTTTGCCGGTGCCGGCGGGGCCGATGCC
>DATFFI010000038.1:0-4150 GCA_035250225.1 Rhizomicrobium sp.
GTAGACCGACACCGAGGTGAAGAAGGAGGTGACGATGCCGAAACCCAGCGCCACGGCGAAGCCCCGCACCGGCCCGGAGCCCAGCTCGAACAGAATCAGGGCCGCGATCAGATGGGTCATGTTGGCGTCAATGATGGTGTCGCGGGCGCGCCGGAAACCCTGGTCGATGGCGGCCAGCATGCCGCGGCCATTGCGCTGCTCCTCGCGGATACGCTCATTGATCAGCACGTTGGCATCCACTGCCATGCCCAGGGTCAGCACGATGCCGGCGATGCCGGGCAGCGTCAGGGTGGCCAGCGGCGTCAGCGCCGCCAGCAACAACACCAGGTTGAAGAACATGGCGATATTGGCGAACAACCCGAACAGGCCGTAACGCAGGATCATGAACAGCGCGACCAGCCCCAGGCCGGCAAGGGCCGACAGGCGGCCGGCCGCGATGGAGTCGGCGCCCAGTTCCGCGCCGACGGTGCGTTCCTCGATCACATGCAGCGGCGCCGGCAGCGCGCCGGCGCGCAGCAACATGGCGAGCTGGTTGGCCTGCTGGGTGTTCATGCTGCCGCTGATCTGGGCCTGGCCGCCCAGGATGGGCTCGCGGAAATAGGGCGAGGAAATCACCTCGTCGTCCAGCACGATGGCGAAACGGCGATTGACGTTTTCCTTGCTCATATCGGCCAGCTGGCGGGTGCCGACACTGTCGAAACGGGTGGTCACCGCCGGCTCGCCGGTCTGGGGATCGAAGACCATGGCGGCATCGGTCAGGCGGTCACCCGAAATGCTGACACGGCGGCGGATTGCCACCCGGCCCTGGCCCGAAGCGCTATCGGCATTCCGGACGATCTGCGAGCCGATCGGGGCACGGGCATTGGGATTGGTCATCAGTTCGGCAGTGGCGCCTTCGTCCAGCAGATGGAAGGTCATCTTGGCGGTCTTGCCGAGAATGGCCTTGAGTTCGGCCGGGTCCTGCAGGCCCGGCACTTCCACCACGATGCGGTCGGGAAGCTGCGGCGCGATGGAGGGTTCGCGCGTGCCCATTTCGTCGATGCGGTTGCGCACCACCTGCACCGATTGCTGCAGGATCTGCTGCCGCGTCATCTGGGCAAAGGCCTCGGTCTGGCGCAGGGTGATGCGGCCATTGCCGGGTTCGGTCATCTGGTACTGGCGGGCGCCCGGCACCAGGCTAGAGGTCATCTGCGGATTGAGTTCGGTGAGCAGCCGCTTGGCTTCGTCATAGCGGCTCATGTCGGTGACGGTGACGCCCACCGAGTCGCCGTCCGAGGTCAGGCCGGTCATGGGGATGTTGGCGCGGCGCAGAGCGGCACTGACATCGCCCATCAGGGCTTCGGCGCGCTCGCGCTGGACCGTGGGCAGGTCAACTTCCAGCAGCAGATAGGAGCCGCCCTGCAAATCCAGGCCCAGATTCACGGCCTGGCTGGGCAGCCAGGACGGCAGGCGGTCACGCAAATTTTGCGGCAGGCCATTGGGCATGGCCACAACCAGTCCCGCCGCCAGCACCGCAAGGATGAAAAACCGCCACCAGGCCGGGATCTGCAGCACGGATCAGGCCTTCGCGTCCGACTTGGTGCGAACATCGGTGATGGCGGATTTCAGCACGCGCACTTCGACATTGTCGGCCACTTCGACCAAGAGGTCGGTATCGGCTTCGGCGCCGGTCTTGGCCACTTTGCCCAGCATGCCGCCCGCCGTCACCACCGTATCGCCCCGCTTCAGATTGTTTATCATCTGCTTGAGTTGCTTGGTCCGCTGGCTTTGCGGCCGCCAGACAAGAAAGTAGAAGATCGCGAACATCATCGCGAGCGGCAGGAACATCGACAGGGTAGGATCGGACATCATGAGGGGGCTGGCTTTGCGTGGGGTGCGGGCGGACTATAGCCGCGCGCTCTCCCTTTGCAACCATGGTAAATCAAGGGCTTAGGATGAAAAAGAGCGGCCTCGAACCCTTGAAGGACGACGCGTCCGCACTACTGGCCCGCATTGCCGCGGCGCTGGAGCGGCTCTCCCCACCGCCGGCTGCGGGATTCGCCCCCGGCGACGGCGAGGCCTTTGTCTGGGAGCCCGCCGGCGGCGGCCTGATCCTGGTGCCGCAGGTGGCGCGCATGCCGCTGTCCCTGCTCAAGGGGATCGAGCCGCAGCGCGACACGCTTCTGGCCAATACCGCCCGCTTCGCCGATGGCCTGCCCGCCAACAACGCCCTGCTCTGGGGCGCGCGCGGCATGGGCAAGAGCTCGCTGATCAAGGCGGTGCAGGCGGAGGTCAACACCAGGCGCAGGACCAAGCTGGTTCTGGTGGAAGTCCATCGCGAGGATATCGCCACCCTGCCCCAGCTGCTGCGGCTGCTGCGCGCCGCGCCGCAACGCTTCCTGCTCTATTGCGACGATCTTTCCTTCGACAAGGACGATACCAGTTACAAATCGCTCAAGGCGGCGCTGGAAGGCGGGCTCGAAGGCCGGCCGGACAATGTCCTGTTCTACGCCTCGTCCAACCGGCGCCATCTGATGCCGCGCGACCTGGTCGACAATGAACGCGGCACTGCCATCAATCCCGGCGAAGCGGTGGAAGAGAAAGTCTCGCTATCGGACCGCTTCGGTCTCTGGCTGGGATTCCACAATTGCAGCCAGGACGATTACCTGGCGATGGTGGAAGGCTATGCCAGGCATTACGGCCTGAAGATCGCGCCGCAAGATCTGCGGGCACGCTCCCTGACCTGGGCGATCACCCGCGGCTCGCGGTCCGGCCGCGTCGCCTGGCAGTTCATTCAAGATTTGGCAGGCGAACTCGGTACGAAGCTGGATTAAGAGCATCGGCCAGGAAAAGTGCGAAGCGGTTTTCCGTCCGGCCGTGCGACCAAAATAACTATGCGCCGGCTCTGGCGACCAGCAAACGCTCGGGATCGACGGGCCTGGTGCCGTTGCGGATCTCGAAATGCACCTGCGGCGAGGAGACATCGCCGGTCTGGCCGGCATAGCCGATCACCTGGCCCTTGGCGACGAAGTCACCGCTTTGGACCAGCAGACGGTCGGCATGGCCATAGGCGGTGACATAGCCGTTGGAATGCTTGATCAGCACCAGGTTGCCATAGCCGTTGAGACGGTCGGCATAATTGACTGTGCCGCTGGCCGACGCGCGGATCGGCGCATTCATGCGGGTGGCGATATTGATGCCGTCATTGCGTTCGCCATTGCGGGCGACACCGAAGCCGGAGATCACCTCGCCGCTCACCGGCCAGGCGAAGCTGGCATTGCCGGGGGCGCGATAGGGTTCGTCGCGATATTCATAAGTCGGCGTCTGCCTGGTCGCGGAGGCGGGGCGATAGGCGGGACGCGGCGTCGGCACCGGCGGCGAAGCCTCGTAACCCGGCTCCTGATAGACATAGGTGCGTGGACCATTGGCCGGCGGCAGGGCGCTGGTGCGCACCGGCGCGCGGCGCGTCGCCAGACGGTCATTCACGCCCCAGGACAGATGCGTTTCCGGCGAGTCGGTGCTGCAGGCAGCCAGCAGCGGAATGAAGCTCAGCGCCAGGATGAGGGCGAATTTGGAGGTGCGACGGTCCATCGTTTCATGCCTTCTGCACGAATGTCTCGAAACGGATCATCGGCGGGAAAAGTGAAAAGCTGCTTAACCACAAACGCGGCTTTGCAAATACCGGCGCGGCGCGCCTTAACGTTTCAGTGAGATTTGACCCAGGGATTCCCGCATTTTCTTCAGCACCGCATACTCGGTGAGATTGAGATGCAAGGGGGTTACCGAAATCCTGCCGCCATGGATGGCGCCCAGATCGCTGTCTTCCGGCGGCATCGCTTCGCGGCGGCGCAGGCCGATCCAATAGTAAGCGCGCTCCCGCATATCCATGCGTTGATGGATTTCGGTGGATTGCAGATCGTAGCGGCCTTGCGGCACCAGCGCCACGCCGGTCACCGCGTCGGCGGCAATGGCGGGGAAGTTGACGTTCATCAGAATGTCTTTGGGCCAGCCCGCCGCCACCAGCTGCCGTACCACGGCGGGGCCATGTGTCCCGGCCGCGCTCCAGTCGATGCTGAGGCGTCCGCTTTCGCCGGTCTCCTGGCTGAGGGCGATAGACGGAATGCCCAGGGCGCAGCCTTCCATCGCACCGGCGACGGTGCCGGAATAGGTG
>DATFFI010000039.1:0-9918 GCA_035250225.1 Rhizomicrobium sp.
GATCCCGCCGTGTCGCCGGTGGCTGCGGCCGCACCGCCCCCGGCCTCCGCCGCTCCGCCATCTGCGTCTGCCGCGGCGCCTGTCGGCACCGCAACCACCGCCTCTGCCGCGCCGCCCGCCAGCGATACGCCGCCGGTAGACGCCCCGGCCTCCACGGACGGCGCGCCGCTGCCGGAATCCTTCCAGACCGTCGCGCGCAACTATCCGACGACGCCGGAAGGCAACGCCGCCTTCCTGGCCGCCTATGCGGCGCGGCCTGGCGTCCAGAAGCTGCCCAACGGCACCATGTACCGCATCCTCTTCACCGGCACCGGCAAGCAGACGCCGATCAGCCGCTTTGACACGGTGACGGTCTCCTATCGCGGCTGGACGATCGACGGAACGCAGTTCGACGCCTCGCCGGTCGGCACTCCCCGCATCTTCCAGATCAACGCCCTGATTCCCGGCTGGCGCGACACGCTGCTGAAAATGAAAGTCGGCGATCTGTGGGAGATCGTGATTCCCGCCGATCAGGCCTATGGCCTGGAAGGCCGCGGCGGCCGCATCGGACCCAACCAGACGCTGGTCTTTGTCGTCAGCCTGGCCCATGTGGCCTACGCGGGCTGATAAGCGTTCGCATCGCCGGCTTAGCTTTTCTTGTCTGGAAAAGCTTGCCTAACCGAAAGCGCGGCACGCAATCGGTCTTTCGTCGCTCGAAATGGTCCATGGAACATTTTGCCCCCGTTCGTAGTCGCTCCTCCAGGACCGATTTGAGCGGCTTTGCCGGCCGTGCTGCACCAGTTCCCGGAACCTTAAGCCACCGCAAACATTTCCACCGGCGTGAGGGCTATGGTGCGCGGCCGAATTTCCGCGTGCAGCTACGCATGGAGACGACAATGAAGACGAGCAAGATTGCAGCCCTGGCTGCCATACTATGTCTGGGTGCGGCCGTGACGGCCGTGGCACAACCGGGCTGGCGCCCTGGACCCGGCAACTGGGATTCTCTGGGAAGCATCGTCGTTGACGGCCGGCTCGGGCCGCCCCCCGGTCGTCCCGGCCGCGGCGGCATGGACCGTGACAGCCGCTCCTACGATCTGGGCGGCCCGGTGGAACGGATCCAGTTACGCGCCGTGGGCAGCGACATCCTTTGCCGCTCGGTCCAGGCTCGCTTCGGCAACGGCCGCACCAGCCAGATTTTCCAGGGCACGCTGAACCAG
Organism: Rhizomicrobium sp.; assembly: GCA_035250225.1. Lineage (GTDB taxonomy): Bacteria > Pseudomonadota > Alphaproteobacteria > Micropepsales > Micropepsaceae > Rhizomicrobium. Next base: position 1,197 of record DATFFI010000039.1, read on the forward strand.
AACCGTCCGACCAATGTGGATCTTCCCGGCCAGGCCCGTGATCTGAACGGCCTCAGCTTCGTTTGCGCCAGCCTGGACCAGCATGATGCGCTGATCCGCATCAGCGCCGATATCGGCCGCTATCGCAGTGACTGGATGTCGGGTCCGAACTGGCGCGGCACCTGGTCCCGCATGTTCAACTGGGGCAGCAACGTCGCGAACAACTGGCAGCCCTTGGGCCGTGAAAGCTTCGAAGGCCGCGGCGACACCGAGATGACCTTTGCCGGCCTGCGCGGCCGCAATGTCGACGCGATCGCGCTGATGCCGACCAACGCGGATGCGCGCTGCAGCTGGGTGGAAGCGACCTTCGCCAATGGCCGCCGCCAGGTGTTGAGCATCGACAATGGCGATTACCTGCGCCGGGGCGAGTATGCCCAGGTCGACCTGCCGGGCAATGTCCGCAATGTGGAGAGCCTGTCCTTGCGCTGCCAGGCCGTGAATGCCGGGCGCGTTGAGATCGCCCTGTATGCCAGCCGCTAACGCGCGCTGACCATCCTAGTGGAAAAGCCCCGCGGCAACGCGGGGCTTTTTCGCATAGGGCTTTATTCTTTCTGATCCTCCGGCGCCCGCACATAGGGCTCAACCGTGCCTTTGTATTTGACAGTCATGGCGTTGCCGTGGCGATCGACGGTCTTGCCCACTGCCAGGCGGACCCAGCCTTCGCTGACGCAATATTCCTCGACATTGTTCTTCTCGGCGCCGTTAAAACGGATGCCGACGCCCCGCTCCAGCAATTCGGCATTGTAGAAGGGGCTTTTGGGATTGACCGAAAGCCGGTCGGGAAGGGTCTCGTCGCTCATGAAGGCTCAATAGAGAATCACGGGGCGGCCCTCAAGTCCCCCGGAGCGACCGGAAACCCGAGCGTAGCGAGGGCCTTCCGGCGCGACCATAAAAAATCCCCTGACGGCAAAAGGGTTGCATCCGACCCGGATTTTGGTGGAGTGCGCCCCGAACAGAAGCCCGACGAGAAAAGGTACCCAATGGCTTTCACCATTTATGATGCCTCCGTCCCGCCGCTGGTTTTCATGCTGGAAAATCTCAGCCATGTCCTGAAGGTCGGCGAAGCCCATGCCGCCGAAAAGGGCGTTGCTCCCTCGGACTATCTGCAGGCCCGGCTAGCGCCCGACATGTATCCCCTGATCCGCCAGGTCCAGGTCGCGACCGACATGTCCAAGGGCTGCGGTGGCCGCCTGGCCGGAGCCGAGATTCCCCGTTTTGAAGACACCGAGACCAGCTTCGCCGAATTGCAGGCCCGCCTGGCCAGGACTATCGCCTTCCTCAAGGGGCTGGATGCCAAAAGCTTCGCGGGTGCCGAGAACAAGCCCGTGACGCTGAAATTCCCCAATGCCGAATTCCATTTCACCGGTGGCGATTACGTCAACAAATTCGTCCTGCCCAATGTCTATTTCCACATCACCACGGCTTATGGGATTCTCCGGAGCAAAGGCGTGCCGCTGGAGAAGGCGGATTTCATGGGAAGACGGGGGTGAGCCCCGACCGCGCGTAGCGCGGGCGAAATGGTCCAGTGGACCATTTCGAGGGGCGAACGCCGCGAGCTTGAGCGAGCGGCCGGGCGAAGGGAGCAACGAGCGCCGCCACCATTACCGGCGGCTCCCCCTCCCCTCTCCCATAAACGGGGGAGGAAACGCCATCGAGTTATCGATTGGTGCGCGCCACGCCGGAGCCGCGCACCAATTGCCAGATCGGACCGCCATCGCCGCGCTGGAAATGATGGTCGGTGTCGCGGCGCCAGACCTTGTTCTTGTCCAGATACCAGAAGAAGCGCTCGTCGCGGCCCCAATAGCCGTCGATGAAGGGCCCGTAATGGCCGTCATACCAGGCTTCGTAATAGCGGGGATTGACCCGGTTGGGACGGCCGACGGTGGAGCAGCTGGTGAGCAACAGAGCGGCCAGGGCGATAAAAAGGGCGGGACGCATGTCGGACCTTCCGGAAAGCCTTGGGTCCTTGCCGGAAAATCGGCCCTGCATCTACCGCGAGGGGTAGAAAATCCCTGGAACCTTCCCTAGTTTATAGACGTTCTAATTTTCTTGTTACTCCATTTCAATTTGAGGGATTCTCCATGGCCAAAGCGAGCAAGTCCGGCAAGGGCAGCACCCGCCTCGACACCCCCACCGACCTGTCCGGCAACGCCACCCCGGAAATCGCCGCGGCGCTGAATGGCTGCCTGGCCGATGCCTTCGCGCTGTACATGAAGACCAAGAATTTCCACTGGCACATCACCGGGCCGCATTTCCGCGACTATCATTTGCTGTTCGACGAGCAGGCCCAGGAAATCTATGCCACCACCGACGAGTTGGCCGAGCGGGTGCGCAAGATCGGCGGCAAGACCATCCATTCGATCGGCGAGATCGCCAAGCTGCAGTCGATCAAGGACAACAACAAGGATTTCGTCAGCGCCCATGACATGCTGATCGAGCTGATGGCCGACACCAAGACCGCGATCAAGGCCATGCGCGCCGCGCATGAGGTTGCGGACCGCCACGAGGACGTCGCCACCGCCTCGATCCTGGAGAATTTCATCGACGCCGCCGAAAAGCGGCACTGGTTCCTGTTCGAGGCCAGCCGTTCGGGGTGATGGGTCGGGGCACTAAATTTTTTTGTCATGCCCGCGAAAGCGGGCATCCAGTGAACCGTCCGCACGCTGTCGCTACGGACCCGCGGGCGCGAAAGAGTCTTTTGGCTCGCTGCCGCTCGCCTGCTGGATTTCCGCTTTCGCGGAAATGACAATGAATAAAAAAGGGCCGGCTCTATTCGAGCCGGCCCTTTTCATTTCAATTCGCTGACGCTTACTTCGCCGCGGTCTTCACCAGAGCGCTGAAATCGCCCAGGCGGCAGATCTCGCCTGTGGTCAGGGTGCGGAAGGTCTGCGCGTTGGCGCAGACTTCACCGATGGGCGACGTATTCCAGACAAAACCGCCGAAGCGCAGGCTGTCGCACGCGGTCTTCAGCGTGTTGATCGTGGTCATGCCGTTCTTCAGACGGAAGGTCATGGTCTTGCCGTCCTTGGAGTCGGCGCTGGCAATGTCCTTGACGTCGATGCAGCGCGGCGCAGGCTCGGCGGCGGCCGGAAGCACCGCGAAAGCGGCGGCCGCGACCAGGCCGGCAGAGAGAGTATTGACGTATTTCATGGCAAACCTCCGTGCAGGGACCCCTCCCTAACCTCCCCAATATCCGCCCCGCATGAGCCGAAAACAAGGGTTTGGAACCCTTGGGGGGCTGGGAAATGTTCCCAATGCTTGACGCCGCTGGGCCGGTAAGCCAATGGTCCGACGCATTTATTATAGTCGCGCCAGAGGGCCCTCGCTTCGCGCGGGTCTCTGGTCGCTCCTGAATTCCCGGAGTTTCCCGTGTCCTCACCCGCCGCCGCTTCCGTGACCTTGACCCTGCCGGACGGCAAGGCCCTGACGTTCGGCAAGGGTGTGACCGGCAGCGAAGTGGCCGCCGCCATCGGCCCGGGCCTGGCCAAGGCCGCCCTGATTCTGGAGCTGGACGGCAAGGAATGGGACCTGTTTCGGCCCATCGAAAATGACGCCCAGATCCGCATCATCACCCGGAAGGACGAAAAGTCGCTGGAGTTGATCCGGCACGACGCTGCCCATCTTCTGGCGATGGCGGTGCAGGAGCTCTATCCCGGCACCCAGGTCACCATCGGCCCGGCGATCGAGGACGGCTTCTATTACGACTTTGCCCGCGCCGAACCCTTCACGCCGGAAGATTTGCCCAGGATCGAAGCGCGCATGCACGAGATCGTGAAGCTGGCGCGCCCCACCCGCCGCGAAGTCTGGCCACGCGACAAGGCGGTGCAGCACTTCAAGGATATCGGCGAAAGCTACAAGGCCGAGCTGATCGCCTCGATCCCGTCCAACGAAGACGTCTCGATCTATTATCATGGCGACTGGCACGATCTGTGCCGCGGGCCGCATTTGCGCACCACCGCCGATATCGGCGACGCCTTCAAGCTGACCAAGATCGCCGGCGCCTATTGGCGCGGCGACGCCAGGAATGCGCAGCTGCAGCGCATCTATGGCACCGCCTGGCGCGACAAGAAGGAGCTCGACGCCTACCTCACCCGCATCGAAGAAGCCGAAAAGCGCGACCATCGCAAGCTGGGCCGCGAGATGGACCTGTTCCACATCCAGGAAGAGGCCACCGGCCAGGTCTTCTGGCATCCCAAGGGCTGGGTGCTGTACCGCACGCTCGAGAATTATGTCCGCCGCAAGATCGAAAAGGCCGACTATCACGAAGTGAAGACGCCCCAGCTGATCGACCGCAAGCTGTGGGAGCTTTCCGGCCATTGGGAGAATTACCGCCCCAACATGTTCATCGCCGAAGTCGATGAGGGCGAGCACCATCACCGCATCCTGGCGGTCAAGCCGATGAACTGCCCCGGCCATGTCCAGATCTTCAACCAGGGCCTGAAATCCTATCGCGACCTGCCGCTGCGGATGGCCGAGTTCGGCTCCTGCCACCGCTATGAGCCCTCGGGCTCGCTGCACGGCATCATGCGGGTGCGCAGCTTCGTGCAGGACGATGCCCATATCTTCTGCACCGAAGAGCAGATCGTCGAGGAAACCGCCAAGTTCGTGGCGCTGCTCACCGAAGTTTACAAAGAGCTGGGCTTCGACAGTTTCATCACCAAGCTGGCGACCCGTCCCGAGATGCGCGGCGGCAGCGAGGAACAATGGGACCAGGCCGAAGCGGCCCTGGCGCGGGCCTGCGAAAGCATCGGCCTGCCCTACACCGTCAATGAAGGCGAAGGCACCTTCTATGCCCCCAAGCTGGAATTCGTGCTGCGCGACGCCATCGGGCGCGACTGGCAGTGCGGCACCATCCAGCTCGACTATGTGCTGCCCGAAAGGCTGGATGCGACCTACATCGCCGAGGACGGCAACAAGAAGCGTCCGGTGATGCTGCACCGGGCCATCACCGGCTCGCTGGAGCGCTTCATCGGCGTCCTGATCGAGCATTATGCCGGCAAGTTCCCGCTCTGGCTGGCGCCGGTGCAGGCGGCGGTGGCGACCGTGGTTTCGGATGCCGATCCCTATGCCCGCGAGGTCGAGGCGGCGCTGAAAGCGGCCGGAATCCGCACCGTGCTGGATACGGACAACCAGACCGTCAACTACAAGGTGCGCCAGCACAGCCTGGCCAAGACACCCTATCTGCTGGTCCTGGGCCGCCGCGAGGCGGAAAACCGCACCGTAACGGTACGGAAACTGGGGGTCGAAAAGCAGGAAAGCCTTGCGCTGGACGCGGCAATTTCTATGCTGGCCGCCGAAGCCGTCCCGCCCGACCTCAAGTTGAGCGGTTCCTGAGGACCCACCCACTGCATGACCGGACAAACCGTTTCGTGAGGCTGGCTGGACCCCCCTTGCGAGACCGTACAACCGTGCGTGGACGTTACCAAACCAGGAGAGAGTCATAGTCCCGAGACGTTTCAACCCCGGCGAACGCCAGGCCCCGGCCAAGGGCGGCCCGCGCATCAACGATGAGATCACTGCCCGCACCATTTTCCTGGTCGGCGAAGACGGCCACAAATATGGCGAACTGGGCCTCGATGAGGCCCTGGCGCTGGGCGAGGAACAGGGTCTCGACGTGGTCGAGATCTCGCCGGACAACAAGCCGCCGGTTGCCAAGTTGATGGACTATGGCAAGTACAAATACGAGCAGCAGAAAAAGGCCAACGAGGCCCGCAAGAAGCAGAAGGTCATCGAGATCAAGGAGATCAAGATGCGCCCGACCATCGACGATCACGATTACGACGTGAAAATGCGGGCGATGAAGCGCTTCTTCGACGAAGGCGACAAGGTCAAGGTCACCTTGCGCTTCCGCGGCCGCGAAATGGCGCACCAGCATCTGGGCATGGACCTGCTGACCCGGGTGCAGAAGGACACCGAGACCTTCGCCAAGCTGGAACAGTACCCGAAGATGGAAGGTAGACAAATGATGATGGTCCTCGCGCCGCGCTGACGCGCGGCTCTCGGACCATTTCTGCAATGACAGGAAAGCGCCCTTCGGGGCGCTTTTTTGTTTGGGACGATCAAAACTTCAAGATGTCATGGCCCACTTTACGTGGGCCATCCAGGGCAACCAGCGCCGGTGTTTGTGGCCCTGGATGGCCCGGGCAAGCCGGGCCATGACACTGAGTGATTGAGATTGGACGCGCTACAATCGCGTGAGCGGAACTCAAACCCCGCTCATCGCCTTGTAGGCGACGCGGCCGTCATGGACCAGGAACACGACCTCGACCACACCGCGCGGGTCGGCGGCGGCCTGGGCGGCGTTGACGAAGCCGAAGGACGCCTGGGCTTCGCTGCCCTGGGCGCGCGCCAGGCGGAAGATATAGGCGCTGCAGCCATCGGGATTGTTGAGGCACTTCTGTGCCCTGGCATCCAGACGGTCGAAGCCCTTGCTGTCGCGCGGCGCGAAATATTCCATCAGGCCCAGATAAGTGAGGCGGCGGACGCCGCCATGGCCGGTATCGAAGCCCATCTTGGTGAGGTCCGGCGCCGCGGTCTCGCCCGGCACCACGTGGCTGAAGGCGAGCTGCAGCGCGTCGAGCGGAACCTCTTCCGCCAGGGCGGGCTCGGACTGATGCCAGAGATTGGCGACAGCGAGCGCGCCGAGCAGGCCCAGCGCCACGGCCCAGATGCCCAGCTTCTTGCGCACACCGCTGCTGCCGCCGCGATTGCGCATTTCTTCGCGAAGATTGCGCCGCCTGTCCCGCTGCATGACCGTTAACTGCCTTGTTGCAGGGCCAAACTAGCGATGTGCCGATATGGGACAAAGCGGAGATCATTTTAATGGTAAACCCCTCCGGCCTTCGCAACTTTGCCGTGGTGCTCGGCTAACGCCTGCGCGCCACGGCGTTGCTACGGCCACCTCCCCTTTTGGTGCGCTTCGCGCAAAAAGGGGAGGCGGGTCATCGCCAAACGTTAACGCGCCAGACGATCGAGTTCCGCCACAAGATCTGCGCCGAAATAGTAAAGCAGCTCGTCGCGCGCGCCGTCATAGAGCGTCGGCCCGCTGCCGGCGGCGCAAACCAGAGAACCGTCCGCCAGCTCGTTCGACGCCGCCAGCACCCCATGCTCGAAGGTGACGGGAAACAAAGTCGAAACCAGCGGTTTGACCGCGTGATAATCCAGCCCCTTTTGCAACGCATAGGCATGGATCAGGCAGCCGCGGCCTTTCCGATTGCGGAAGACGCAGGCGCCATCCACCACCGCGGTGCGGAGATGGGCCCCGCCGGGAAATTCCGCATCGGCAACCACCTCGCCGGTGAACCAGTCTTCTTCCGGCGCGGCTATCAGCGCCTTGAAATCGTCCGGCAGCGCCCGGATGCGGACGACATTCTCAAGATCGACATCGACGCCTTCAGCACAGCAGGCATCGTGGCAAAAGCCGCAACCCATGCAGGCCCGGAAATAGCGCAGGACAAAGATCCGCGTTTCCACCGCCGTCAGCACCGGCCCGCCGCCTTTGCAGGGATAGGGACGTGAAAGCGCGGCGGTGGCGCTCATGCATTGCCGCCGGACAAAACCACCGCAACACTCTGTCCCTTTGCGGCACCCTCCAGCAACGCCGCCAGGGCGGCGGCCCCGCCGGGCTCGACCACCAGCTTGAGATGGGAAGCGGCAAAAGCCTGGGCCCGTCGCAGTGCGTCATCGGTCACGGCCAGGCCGGGACCCAACCTGCCCTTGGCGATCTCGAAAACGATGGCCCCCGGCGTGAGCGCCATCAGGGCATCGGCGATGGACAGCGCCCCACCCGGGGCGGTGACGCGCCGGCCTGCTTCCAGGCTGCGTTTCATGCCGTCGAAATTCTCGGGCTCGACGCTACGCACGACAGCACTACCGCCCAGTCCCAGCGCAATGCCGGTGGAGAGGCCGCCACCGCTGCAGGGCGCCAGCACTGTTTCCAGTTTCACGCCGAAGCGAGCGGCATCCTCGGCGATCTCCAGCCCCACCGTGCCCTGCCCCGCGATCACTTCGGCCTGGTCGAAGGGTTTGACCAGGGTGGCGCCGCGCTCGGCGCAGAATTTGGCAGCGATGGCTTCGCGGTCATCCTTCACCCGGTCGTAGAACACGATTTCAGCGCCATGGGCGCGGGTGCCTTCCAGCTTGGCCGCCGGCACATCGCGCGGCATCACAATCAAGGCGGGGACGCCGAACAGGCGCGCCGCCGCCGCGACGCCCTGGGCATGATTGCCGGAGGAAAAGGCCACCACGCCGGCCTGGCGTCGGTCCGGGGCAAGCTGCGCCACCGCATTGCAGGCACCGCGGAACTTGAACGAGCCGGTGCGCTGCAGGATTTCCAGCTTGAGAAAGACGCGTGCGCCATTGCGCTCGCTGAGGACCGGGCTTTCGACCAAAGGCGTGCGCACGGCGTAAGGGCGGATGCGTTCCGCCGCCGCCCGCACATCGCCAAAAGTCGGAATCATGCCGCCTTCACTCATGCTGCTCTAACCAGGGCCTCGATCACCGCATCGTAGCCCAGTCCGGCTTCTGCCGCCGCGGCGGCAAAGCCGGCATCGGGGCTGATGCAGGGATTGGCGTTGATCTCCAGGATCAGCGGCGTGCCGGCCTCATCGATACGGAAATCCACCCGGGCAAAGCCGGTCAGTTCGAACAGGCGCCAGACCCGCTCGCAGGCCTCGCGCAGGCG
>DATFFI010000040.1:0-8657 GCA_035250225.1 Rhizomicrobium sp.
GACCAATCAGACTGACGCAGCACCGGTGCAGGATTGCCCTGGATGGCCCACGTAAAGTGGGCCATGAAAATTGAGATTAAACCGCGATCGGCGCTTTGATCGACGGATGCGCCTGGTAGTTCTCCAGCGTGAAATCCTCGAATTTGAAATCGAAGATGTCCTTCACAGCAGGGTTCAGCGCCATCTTGGGCAGCGGTAGCGGTTCGCGCGAAAGCTGCTCTTTCGCCTGGTCAATATGGTTCAGGTAAAGGTGGGCGTCGCCGAAACTGTGCACGAACGCACCCGGCTTCAGCCCCGTCACCTGCGCCACCATCAGGGTCAGCAAAGCGTAAGAGGCGATGTTGAACGGCACGCCCAGGAAGATATCCGCCGAGCGCTGATAGAGCTGGCAGGAGAGTTTTCCCTCCGCGACATAGAACTGGAACAGGCAGTGGCAGGGCGGCAGCGCCATCTTGGGGACATCGGCCGGATTCCAGGCGGTGACGATCAGGCGGCGGGAATCGGGATTGTGCCTGATGTCGGCGATCAGGTTGGTGATCTGGTCGATGGTGCCGTCACCTTTTGCCGGCCAGGAGCGCCATTGATAGCCATAGACAGGCCCCAGCTCGCCCGCGGCATCGGCCCATTCATTCCAGATGGTGACGCCATGCTCCTGCAGCCAGCGGACATTGGTCTCGCCACGCAGGAACCAGAGCAGCTCATAAATGATGGATTTGAGGTGCAGCTTCTTGGTGGTGAGCAGCGGAAAACCGGCGGCAAGATCGAAGCGCATCTGGTGCCCGAACAGCGAGCGCGTGCCGGTGCCGGTACGGTCGTGCTTTTCCACGCCCGTTTCCAGGGCAAGTCGCAGCAAATCGAGATATTGGCGCATTTTTTGGGAAGGGTTCCGCCGACTCGTTTCGGCCTTCAAAAATTAACCGCCACTGCCTATATTGTGAAGGTCGGCTTGCCGACTATGGCGATAAACGGCTTCGTAATAAGCAGCCCGGACCCGGGGGCGGTACCCGGCGCCTCCACCATAAGCCCACTTTCCAAGTGGGTTTTTGTGGGGGCGAAACAGGATCGACGGATGTGTAAAGGCTGTCCTTTTGCTCGGTATGGTTCCGCCGTTATCGGGCTAATCGTACAAGTGCCAACGATAACGAAATGGTGCTCGCTGCCTAATTGATTAGGTAAGCGCGGTTTCGGTGGGTGTACCGGGCAACAGAGACACCCACCACTTAATAGCTATCCGGTAACCGGGCGCGTCCCGGGGTTTCTTGTCCTAGCGCGGCGAGACTAGAAACCCTGGCGTAAGCGAGCCAACGTGGACGCGAGACGACAGAAGCATCTCCCCGCCATTCCCTTGGAATTGTGGCAAATCCGGCCTTTCGCACCTCTGGCGCGATTGACTTGGGCCGTCCGGCGCATAGTCTTGCTCCATCCATGGCGAAAGACTTTATCGGCTACCAGGCATTGACGGATTCGGCGCTGCGCGGCGTCGTGCGCGACGCCCTGCGCCGCATCGAGAAGTCGGGCCTGATCGGGGCACATCACTTCTATCTGACCTTCAAGACGCATGCCGACGGCGTCGATATTCCGGATTTTCTCAAGGAACAGTATCCGGACGAAATGACCATCATCATCCAGCACCAATATTGGGCGCTGAAGGTGAAGGACGATTATTTCGAGGTGACGCTGACCTTCAAGAAGCTGCCGGCGCCGCTACACATTCCCTTCGCCGCCCTGACCGCCTTCTTCGATCCCGGCGTGCAGTTCGGGCTGCAGTTCCGCAGCGAGCTGGAAGCCAAGGCCAGTACCGGGCCGGTGATGGTCCCTGCCGCGGCCACCGAACCCCCGGAAACGCTGCCGGATGACGCGCCCGACGCCGTGGTGGCCGCCCCGGACAAGCCGCCGGCCGGCGAGGTCGTCAGCCTCGACTCTTTCCGCAAGAAATAGTACCCGGACGGCCTGTCTTCGAAGGGCCCGACCGTGAGCAAAACCCGCACCGAAACCGACACGTTCGGCCCCATCGAGGTCGATTCCGCCCGCTATTGGGGCGCCCAGGCGCAGCGGTCGCTGGGCAATTTCAAGATCGGCTGGGAAAAGCAGCCCGCCGCCATCGTGCGGGCGCTGGGCATCATCAAGCGCGCGGCCGCCGAGACCAACATGAAGTTGTCGGGCCTGGACCCCAAGCTGGCCGAGACCATCATCGCCGCCGCCCAGGAAGTGATCGACGGCAAGCTCAATGACCATTTCCCGCTTTCGGTCTGGCAGACCGGCTCGGGCACCCAGTCCAATATGAATGCCAATGAAGTGATCTCCAACCGCGCCATCGAGATGCTGGGCGGGGCGATGGGCTCCAAGAAGCCGGTCCATCCCAATGATCACGTCAATATGAGCCAGTCGTCCAACGACACCTATCCCACCGCCATGCATATCGCCGCGGCCGAAGAAGTGGTCAGGAAGCTGATCCCGGCGCTGAAACACCTGCAGGCGGCGCTGGATACCAAGGTCAAGGCCTGGAACGGCATCATCAAGATCGGCCGCACCCACACCCAGGACGCCACCCCGATCACGCTGGGCCAGGAATTTTCCGGCTATGCCACGCAGGTGGCCAACGGCATCGCCCGCATCGAGCAGACCCTGCCGCGCCTGATGGAACTGGCACAGGGCGGCACGGCCGTCGGCACCGGCCTCAATGCTCCCATCGGCTTCGACAAGATGGTGGCGACACGTATCGCCGCCATCACCGGCCTTGCCTTCACCACCGCGCCCAACAAGTTCGAAGCCCTGGCCGCCCATGACGCCATGGTCTTTGCCCATGGCGCGATCAACACCGTGGCCGCCAGCCTGTTCAAGATCGCCAACGATATCCGCTTGCTGGGTTCGGGCCCGCGTTCGGGACTGGGCGAGCTGTCACTGCCGGAAAACGAGCCCGGCTCGTCGATCATGCCGGGCAAGGTCAATCCCACCCAGTGCGAAGCCCTGACCCAGGTCTGCGTCCAGATCTTCGGCAACAATGCGGCGCTGACCTTTGCCGACAGCCAGGGCCATTTCGAACTGAACGTCTACAATCCGGTGATGGCCTACAACTTCCTGCAATCGGTGCAGCTGATGGCCGATGCGGCGGTAAGCTTCACCGACAATTGCGTGGTCGGCATCGAGCCGCGGCTGGACAACATCAAGGCCGGACTTGAACGGTCGCTGATGCTGGTGACGGCACTGGCGCCCAAGATCGGCTATGACAATGCCGCCAAGATCGCCAAGACCGCGCACAAGAACGGCACCACCCTGAAGGAAGAAGCGGTCAAGGGCGGCTATGTCACCGAAGCCGAATTCGACGCGGTGGTGCGGCCCGAAGACATGATCGCGCCGAAGTAAGAGACACCTCGCCCTGAGCCCTCGCCCTTCGACGGGCTCGGGGTGAGGACTACTGAGAAAGTGGGTCGTTTCTGCGAGGGAAAGGGATCCAGAGGTGACAAAAACCCGGCGGCACCAGCCCAAGCTCGGTCATGTGATCGTCCAGGACAATCGCAGCGGCAAGGTCTCCTATTGGCAGAAGGAGTATCACCAGAGCGCGGCGGACAGCCAAGGCGTCTCCACCGCCGACTATATCCACGCCATGTTCTTCTTCCTGCGCCAGGTGAAGGCGAAGGATGTGCTGATGATCGGCTGCGGTGGCGGCACCCTTGCGACCATGCTCCACCGCAAAGGTGTGGACGTCACGGTGGTGGATTTGCACAAATTGTCCTTCGACATTGCGAAGGAGTATTTCGCCCTGCCCGAAACGGTCGCCTGTCATGTCGCCGATGGCATCACCTACCTGAAGAAGAACCCGCGCCGCCATGACGCCCTGATCCTGGACGCCTTCGGCGCCGACGGCATGCCCGCCAAGTTCAAGACCGACGCCTTCTTCCAGCTGGCCAAATCGCGCCTCAAGCCCGGCGGGCTGTTCCTGATGAATGTGATCGTCGATGACGATGAGGATGCCGCGCCCGACGAGCTGGTGCGGCGGATGCGCAAGCAATGGCGCGGCGTAAGGTTGCTGGACACCGATGGCTGGGTCGACCGCAATGCCGTGATCGCGGCGGGCGCCGTGGCCCGGCTGAAGAAACCGAAAGTGCTGATGGCGCCCCGCCCCGGCGGCGCCAAACTCAAGCGCGAACTCGCCATCCTCGACTGGAGAAAAATTCGGTGAGCCTGAAAAAGCGTTCCTTTTCCCTCTCCGGCCATCGCACCAGCGTGGCGCTGGAGATGGAATTCTGGGAGGTGCTGGAAACCGCAGCCAAGGGCAAAAGCCTGGCCTCGCTGGTGGCCCAGATCGATGCGGGCCGGGGCGAGCGGCCGCTGGCCAGCGCGCTCAGGCTGCACGCCCTTGCCCTGGTGCGGAGTGGGGCTTAGCCTTGCGCGCATGATCACGCTCTATCATGCACCGCGCTCGCGTTCCTCGCGCTTCATCTTCCTGCTGGAGGAACTGGGCGCGCCCTATGAGATTCACAAGGTTTCCATCCGCCGCGGCGACGGCAGCGGCGCCGCCGATCCCGCCAATCCGCATCCCCATGGCAAAGTGCCGGCCATCCGCGACGGCGAGACCCTGGTGTTCGAATCCGCCGCCGTGGCGCTCTATCTCACCGACAAATTCCCCGCCAACCGTATCGGGCCCCTGCCCGGCGATTCCCGCCGCGGCGCCTATCTCACCTGGCTGGCTTATTATGCCGGCGAGATGGAACCGGCCTGGGTCAGCAAATTCATGAAAGTCATTCCGCCGCGCGGTACGGCCGGGTGGGTGGCGCCGGAAGAGATCATGCCCTTCGTCAACGCCACGCTCGAAAAAGGCCCCTATCTTCTCGGCGAGGAATTTTCCGCCGCCGACATTCTGGTCGGCACCACCTTCAAGCTCTTCATGGGCAGCCCGATGCTGGAAAAGACGCCGCTGCTGGAAGCCTATGTGCAGCGGGTGACGGACCGGCCCGCCTATGCGAGAGCCGCGGCGCGCGACAATGGCTGAGATCATCAACCTGCGCCGCGCCCGCAAGAACAAGCTCCGCGCCGAAAAGGACAAGACGGCCCAGGCCAGCCGCATCACGCATGGAACTCCCAAGGCCCTGCGCAAGCGGGAAGAGGCAAAGACGGCGCAGGCCCGGGAGCGGCTTTCGGGACACAGGCTGGAAAACGAGCCGGGCGATAAATAGTTGGGATTCGCAACCCCTCCGTTCTAATATTGTTCCCATGCTCTCAGACTCGGCTTTTTCCCCATGAGCGGCTATGGCGACCGCTATTCCGACCCCCTGGACGCTGCATTCGGTGGCGACACTGTTCCGCCGGTGCCGCGCGAGCCTGCCTATCTGCAGGGTCTGAACGAGCAGCAGCGCGCGGCGGTGGAAGCGGTGGACGGGCCGGTGCTGGTGCTGGCCGGGGCGGGCACCGGCAAGACCCGCGTTCTGACCACGCGCCTGGCGCATATCCTGGCGACCCGCCGGGCCTGGCCGGGCCAGATCCTGGCCGTCACCTTCACCAACAAGGCGGCGCGCGAGATGAAGGAGCGCATCGGCGCCCTGATCGGCGGCGTGGTCGAAGGCATGCAGTGGCTGGGCACCTTCCACTCCATCGGCGCCAAGATGCTGCGCCGCCATGCCGAGCTGGCGGGGCTGAAAAGCAATTTCACTATCCTGGATACCGACGACCAGCTGCGGCTGATGAAGCAGCTGATCGAGGCCGAGAATATCGACGAGAAGCGCTGGCCCGCCCGCACGCTGGCCTCGATGATCGATGGCTGGAAGAACCGGGGCCTGCTGCCCGACGATGTCTCCGAGGGCGAGGCGCAGGGCTATGCCTTCGGCAAGGGCAAAGCGCTTTATCGCCAGTATCAGGAGCGGCTGAAGTCGCTGAACGCGGCCGATTTCGGCGACCTGCTGCTGGAGACGCTGCACATCCTCAAAAGCCATCCCGACATACTGGCCGACTACCGCGACCGTTTCCGCTACATGCTGGTGGACGAGTATCAGGACACCAATGTGGTCCAGTATCTCTGGCTGAAGCTGCTGGCCTCTTCCAGCGGCAATGTCTGCGTCGTGGGCGATGACGACCAGTCGATCTATGCCTGGCGCGGCGCCGAGGTCGAGAACATCCTGCGCTTCGAGCGCGACTTTCCCGGCGCCAAAGTGGTCCGGCTGGAGCGCAATTACCGTTCCACTCCCATCATCCTGGGCGCGGCCTCCGGCCTGATTGCCGCCAACAAGGGAAGGCTGGGCAAGACGCTGTGGACCGAAGGCGACCAGGGCGAGAAAATCCGCGTCGCCGGGGTGTGGGATGCCGAAGAGGAAGCCCGCAATGTCGCGGCCGATGCCGAGGATCTGCACCGCCAGGGCCATACCTATCACGAGATGGCGATCCTGGTGCGCGCCTCCTTCCAGATGCGCGAGTTCGAAGATCGATTCATTTCCCTGGGCCTGCCCTATCGCGTGATCGGCGGCCCGCGCTTCTATGAGCGGGCGGAAGTGCGCGACGCCATGGCTTACTTGCGCCTGATCGCGCAGGGCGATGACGATTTGGCGTTCGAGCGCATCGTCAACAAGCCCAAGCGCGGCATCGGCGATGCCAGCGTGGCGACACTGCATGCCTTTGCCCGCGCGCGGCATCTGCCGCTGCTGGCGGCGGCGCGCGAGATCGCCGAGACCGATGAGTTGCCGCCCAAGGCGCGCAAGGCGCTGGCCGAACTGGCCGCCAATTTTTCGCGCTGGAGCGAGACGGCGCGGGTGCTGCCGCATACCGAACTGGCCGAGATGGTGCTGGAGGAAAGCGGCTATACCGACATGCTCAAGGCCGACAAATCGGCCGAAGCCCCGGGCCGGCTGGACAATCTCAAGGAATTTGTCCGCTCAATGGAAGGCTTTGAAAGCCTGGCGGGCTTTTTGGAGCATGTCTCGCTGGTGATGGAGATCGCCCAGGATGAAAGCGGCGACCGCATCAACCTGATGACGTTGCACGCGGCCAAGGGGCTGGAATTCGACACCGTCTTCCTGCCGGGTTGGGAGGAAGGCCTGTTTCCGTCCCAACGCACCATGGATGAAAGCGGCTTGGCAGGGCTGGAGGAAGAGCGGCGGCTGGCCTATGTCGGCCTGACCCGCGCCAAGAAGCGGATACGCGCCTCCTTCGCCGCCAACCGGCGGGTCCATGGCTCGTGGCAGAGCGCCCTGCCGTCGCGCTTCCTGAAGGAAATTCCCGAGGCCCATATCGACATGGCGATCGATGACGGCTTTTACGGCGGCGCCAATACCTTCCGCGACAATGATGGCGGCCCGTCCTTCGGCAGCTCCTATGATTCCCCGGGCTGGCGCCGCGCCCAGGCCAACAAGGCGGCCGGCTATCCCAGAGCCCGCCCGCCCACGATCGAGGCCCAGTCCTGGAGCGTGCAGACCTCCGATCCCGGCGCCTCGCAATATTCGCGCGGCGACCGCGTCTTTCACCAGAAATTCGGCTATGGCCGGGTCAGCTTCGTCGAAGGCAACAAGCTGACGGTGGATTTCGACAAGGCGGGCGAGAAGCGAGTCATCGACCAGTTTGTCAGCCGCGCGTAGCGCTCATGTCATGGCCCGGCGGCCGTTCGTGGTGCCGGGCGCTAGGCGCCTGGGGTCTCCTGGGGCGGTCCTGCAATCATCTTTGCATCCCAACTGGGACCGGTGGCCGTCATCACACGGCTGACGGCGATCTTGTCTTCCGGTCCGAACACGCCCAGATCCACGCTGCGATCCGGCAGAATGATGATGGTGCGGCCGCGCTCCATCACCAGCACCCTGCCGCCGCGCCCGATATTCCTGGCCGCCATTTCCGTCAGATAGGAATAAAAGGGTTCCCGGGTCCAGGGCCGGTCGGTGGCATCGGGGTCGATATGGACCACCAGCCAGTCCTGCCGCGCGTCCAGCACCATCTTGCATTTGTTCGGCTTCCATCCCGGCCCCAGTGCCGGATCGATCAGCCAATAGCAGGTGAAGCTGCGGCAGGATTGCGGCCGGTCGGAGTAGATGGTGCATCCCTGGCCGCGGGCAAAATGCTGGCACCAAACATCCTTTGGCTTGTTCAGTTCCGGGATCACCATGACCTTGCAGCAGAGTGAGCATGTGCCGCACTGTTTTCCAGCGGCAATCGATACACTCATGGATACTGACCCATGGATACTGGCCCGCCCATACACCGTCCCGGATATTTACTCCGAAATCTCCGGTTCGACCAGCTTCGCCAGCCGCAGCAAAGATTGCTGCCAGCCCAGATAGCCGGCTAGCGCCTCACTACGGCGCGTCGCCCGGCACATGCATGGTGGCGAGCAGGAAATGGCCGTCGGTGCGGGCCAGATGCGGCACGCCCTTCGGGACAAAGATGAAGTCGCCCTTCTTCATGCGGTTGACGGTCGCGCCCTGCTGGGAATCGCCATCGATGCTGGTGGCGGTTTCGCGCGGGTTGATCACGGTGCCGCCGGTTTCGATGATGCCTTCGCCGTCGATCACATACATGAATTCGGCATTGTTCTTGTGCACCGAGGCGATGCCCTTGGGCGAACGCAGCTCAAGCCCGACGCGATAGGGCGACAGCGACAAGAGCGTGCCGCCGGCAAAGAAGCGGGCCGCGGCGGGCAGCCGCGAACGGGCGTCGGCGACCATGGGCGGCGTATCCGCCGCCAG
>DATFFI010000041.1:0-2966 GCA_035250225.1 Rhizomicrobium sp.
TCGGTGGCGGCGTGGGCGCGATGCGCCGCCAGTATCTTGCCATAGACAAAGTCCTGCGGCGTCTGGGCGCGATAAAGATTGTCGCGCGATACCAAAGTAAAGCGGCCGTCGCTTTCGCGCCGGCGCAGCGTGTCGCTGGCCGCCACCATCGGCAGAGCGCCATCGGCGCCATTGGCCAGGGCGCGGGCGATGTCACCGATCACCTTGGGCGACACCAGCGGCCGGGCCGCATCATGGATCAGGACAAAGTCGGGCGCCTGGCTTTCCAGTGCTTCCAGACCAAGGCGCACGGATTCCTGTCGCGTGGCGCCGCCGGTCACCGGCGCCGCGATATCCAGGCCGGCCAGCGCGCGGGCCGCCGGTTCGTCCTGGCCGGGTCCGATCACGACCTGAACCGGGTATCCATCGAAAGCTTGCACCGTCCGGCGCAGCATGGGTTGGCCGGCCAAAGGCTCATACTGCTTGGGCAGGCTGGTCCCGGCCCGCTCACCCTTGCCGGCGGCGACGATCAGGACGGCGAAGCGCAGCATGAGGACCCCCAGGAAAAGTGGGGAATCCGGTATCATTTCTTGTGTTGCGGCGCGATATAGAAGTTGCCTTCCGCCAAAATGCCTATAATATCGCCACCATCACTGTCTGATTAAACTGTAGGCAATTGTGACTGGTGTCATCTCCAAAAGCCGTGTTTCCGGCGGCGGCGACCTTCCCAGCGGGGGCCCTCCGGCCAACGCCCTGCCGATGCCGATCCTTGTCATCGGGCCGAGGCAGGGGGTGCTCTTCGCCAACCCGGCCGCGGAACAGTTTTTCGACACCAGCGCCGCGATGCTGCGCAAGCAGAGCCTCACCGACCTGATTCCCTTCGACAGCCCGCTGCTGCAGCTGATCGAACAGGCGCGGGAGCGCAATTCCACCGCCGCCGAGCGCGATGTCGACCTCTCCACCCCCCGTCATGGCGAGCGCATCGCCGACGTCACGGTGACGCCGCTGCCCGATCCGGAAGGCGCGGTGATCCTGACCCTGCAGGAGCGCGGCCTGGCCCAACGCATGGACCGCCAGCAGATCGCGCGCGGCGCCGTGCGCTCGATGCACGGCATGGCGGCGGTGCTCGCGCATGAAATCAAGAACCCCTTGGCGGGCATTCGCGGCGCGGCGCAGCTCATCGACGAGCAGTTGGCGCCCAGCGAACGCGAGATGACCCAGCTGATCATTGCCGAAAGCGACCGCATCAAGGGCCTGATCGACCGGATGGAAAGCTTCGGCGACAGCCGCGGTCTCACCCGCCATCCCGTCAATATTCACGAAGTGCTGGACCGGGTGCGCAAGGTGGCGGAGACCAGCTTCGCCCGCGGCGTTACCTTCGTCGAAAGTTTCGATCCGTCGCTGCCGCCGGTGCTGGGCGACCGCGACCAGCTGATCCAGGTCTTCCTCAACCTGGTGCGCAACGCCTCCGACGCGCTGCCGGAAAGCGGCGGCGAGATCACGCTGACCACCGGCTATCGGCCCGGCGTGAAGTTCGGCGCCGCGGTGGCGGGCGAGCGCCTGTCGCTGCCGCTGGAAGTGACGGTGCGCGACAATGGCGGCGGCGTGCCCGCCGACATCATGCCGTATATTTTCGATCCCTTCGTCACCACCAAGGCGCGCGGTTCGGGACTTGGATTGGCGCTGGTCGCCAAGATCGTCAACGACCATGGCGGGGTGATCGAATGCGATAGCGTTCCGCGGCGCACGGTCTTCCGCGTTCTTCTCCCCAAAGCCACGGCAGAGGCCGCCTGACATGACTGCGACCATTCTTGTCTGCGACGACGACAGCGCCATCCGCACGGTGCTGAACCAGGCTTTGGGCCGCGCCGGTTATGACGTCCGCACCACCGGTACCGCTGCGGGCCTCTGGCGCCTGGTATCGGCCGGCGACGGCAATCTGGTGATCACCGATGTGGTGCTGCCCGACGAAAGCGGCTTCGACCTGATCCCACGCATCAAGAAAATGCGGCCCGAATTGCCGATCCTGGTGATGAGCGCCCAGAACACGCTGCTGACCGCCATCACCGCGGCGGAGCGCGGCGCCTTCGAATATCTGCCCAAGCCGTTCGACCTGAAGGAGCTGACCAATGTGGTGCAGCGGGCGCTGGCCAGCCCGGGCTCCAAGCGCGAACAACCGGCGGGCGAGGGGGCGGACCGCCTGCCGCTGATCGGCCGCAGCCCGGCGATGCAGGAAATCTACCGCGTCATCGCGCGGCTGACCCAGACCGACCTCACCGTGATGATCATGGGCGAAAGCGGCACCGGCAAGGAGCTGGTGGCGCGGGCGCTGCACGATTACGGCAAGCGCCGCTACGGCACCTTCGTCGCCGTCAACATGGCCGCCATCCCCAAGGAGCTGGTGGAAAGCGAATTGTTCGGCCATGAGCGCGGCGCCTTCACCGGCGCCACCAATCGCGGCGTCGGCCGTTTCGAGCAGGCCGAGGGCGGCACGCTGTTCCTGGACGAGATCGGCGACATGCCGCTGGAGGCGCAGACAAGGCTGCTGCGCGTGCTGCAGCAGGGCGAATACACCACGGTGGGCGGCCGCACCCCGATCAAGACCGATGTGCGCATCATCGCCGCCACCAACCGCGATTTGCGCCAGCTGATCAGCCAGGGCCTTTTCCGCGAGGATCTCTATTACCGTCTCAATGTCGTGCCGCTGCGCCTGCCGCCGCTGCGCGAGCGGGTGGAGGACATCCCCGACCTGGTGCGCCACTTCCTGCGCAAGGCGGAAGAAGAGGGGCTGCCGCACAAGTCGCTGGACAATGAAGGCATGGAAATCCTGCGCCGCCATCGCTGGCCCGGCAATGTCCGCGAATTGGAGAATTTGATCCGCCGCCTGGCGGTGCTGCATTCCGGCGACGCCATTCCCGGCACCGCCATCGCCGCCGAGCTGAAGGAGCCGGTCCGGACGCTGTCCGCCGAGGATGACGGCACGCCGC
>DATFFI010000042.1:0-7737 GCA_035250225.1 Rhizomicrobium sp.
CGGCGCACCACCCGCTTGCGCAAATCCTCAGAAAGCGCTCGCACCATTCATGCTGACCTCCTACCAGCCAGCATCTTGAATCAGACTCGCAACCTCCTGGGAATCCCAACTCGATTCAATTCGACAGAATCATGCTCTAGCTTTTCGCGTTTCGCCCAATCGAGTGTCTTGGCGAGCCCCCGTTCGAACCTATCGAACAGCTCATGGATTTCCGCTTCGCTGATGATCAGCGGCGGGCAGACCGCCATGCGGTCATTGAGGAGCGGGCGCACGACCAGCCCTTCTTCCATGCAGAAGCGGCCGCAGATGGGACCGACCTTGGCGCTTTGGGCGAATCTGGCCCTGGTCCTGCGGTCGGCCACCAGCTCCAGGCCGCCGATCAGCCCGACACTGGACGCATCGCCGACCAGCGGATTGTCCATCAGCTTCTTCAGCCTGGCTGAGAAGATGGGCGCCAGCTTGCGCACATGCCCGACCAGGTCGCGGCGCTGGTAGATTTCAATCGCCTTCAGAGCCACGGCGCTGGCGACGGGATGGCCGGTATAGGTATAGCCATGCGCCATCATGCCGGTTCGTTTGGCTTCGCTTTCGACAATGTCGCTCAATTCGGGTGATAGCAGCACCGCCGAAATCGGCAGATAGGCCGAAGACAGCGCCTTGGCCAGCGACATGCTGTCGGGCTGGAAATCATAGGTCTGGCAGCCGAACCAGTTGCCGGTGCGGCCGAAGCCGCAGACCACTTCATCATCGACCATGGCGATGCCGTGGCGGCGCAGTACTTCCATGATCGCCGGAAAGTAACCCGGCGGCGGAATGAAGGCGCCGCCGGCGCCCTGCACCGGCTCGGCGAACATGGCGGCGATGCTGTCCGGGCCTTCCGCCTCGATCAGGGCTTCCAGCTCCTGCGCCAGGCGCGCCACATAGTCGGCCTCGCACTCGCCCGGCAGGCCATGACGATAATAATGCGGCCCGCTGACATGGCGGACGAAGCTGAGCGGCAGGTCGTAGCCGTCATGCATGGCATCGATGCCGGTCAGGCCGGCGGTGGCCAGCGTCACGCCATGATAACCGCCGCGGCGGGAGATGATCTTCTTGCGCTGCTTTTGCCCGCGGGCATTGGCGGCCAGCCAGTGAAACTTGATCTGGCTGTCATTGGCTTCCGAGCCGGAGTTGGCGAAGAAGACTTTTCCCACCGGAAAGGGCGCAATCTCCTTCAGCTTCTCGGCCAGGGCGATGGCGGGATCATGGCTCTTGCCGGCAAAGATATGGACGAAGGCCAGCTTGCGCATCTGCTCGGTGGCGGCTTCGACCAGCTCTTCCTCGCCCCAGCCCAGCGCCACGCACCAGAGGCTGGACATGGCCTCGAGATATTCCTTGCCGTCGCCGTCATAGACAAAGACGCCCTTGCCGCGCTCCAAGATGTTGGGCCCGGTTTGCGACAACAATTCCAGGTTGGTGAAAGGATGCAGCAGGCTGGCGATGTCGCTGGCCTGCTTGTTTGAAAGAGTCATTGGCGTCTTCTTCCCCGATCCCACGACTCTAACCCGCAAAATCGGTACGCCCAGCACCAATTTGGGCAGATCGCAATTGCATGCCGCGCGGGACGGACTTAGGTTCGCCCGCGTTTGCCCCCGGATACTTCCATGCGTTTCCAGCTTGCCGCCGCGCGTCTCGGCTTTGCCGCCTTTGTCCTGGCGGCGCTGGCCGCGGGCGGTACCATCGCCGCCGTGCGCCTGGGCTGGATGGCCTATGGCGACGGCTACCGGCTGATGTATCTGGTGGTGGGGCTGGGCCTGCTGGCGCTGGTTGCCGCCATTCTCTGGCTGGCCAAGGCGCTGACGCATAATGACGGCACCGGACGCAAACTGGGCCTCACCGCTCTGGTCGGGTCGCTGCTGCTGCTCTATCCGCCGCTTTCCACCTTCATCGACCGGCTCAATGCGCCGCCGATTTATGATGTCACCAACGACACCGCCAATCCGCCGCAATTCGTGGCGCTGCTGAAATTCCGCGGGCCCGGCGCCAATGCCCCGGCATTCGATGCGACGCGCGAGATCGTCTACCAGGGCAAGAGACAGCCCATCTCCTATGTGCTGCATGACAGATATTTCGACCTGCTCAAGCCGCTCGCCGGATTTGCGGTGGGCGCCGCCGATCCCGCCGCGGTCTTTTTCTGGCGCGACTTCGAGGCGATGAAACGGACCGGCTGGACCATTGTCGATTTCAACGACAAGACCCGCCGCATTGAAGCGACGCGCGCCAGCTTCTGGTTCGGCCGCATTTCCGACATTGTGGTGGAAGCACGCCCCTCCGGCCGCGGCGCCCGTACCGTCGTGCGCTCACAAAGCCGCTACGACCAGATCGATGACGGCTTCAATGCCGAGACGATCGCGCTTTACCTGGCGGCCCTGCGCGGCGGCTAATCAGAACCGGCCTTCCGCTTTGAGTTTGTCGAGGTGTGCCCGGATGGTGAGCGCCGCCGCCGGCCGCAGGACCGGATCCAGCCCGGCATAGATTTCATTCACCATTTCATCCAGGCCCGTGACGCCGCGCGCCAGGCAAGCCAGGATCTGCGCTTCGCGCGCCAACCGGTGTTGCAGCAGAGCTTCCATGTAGAGGGCAGGCTGTGTGATCGGCGCGCCATGGGTGGGATAGAGGATGGCGTCGCCACGCGTGATCAGGCGCCGCAAGCCGGCAAGATAAGCCGCCATGTCGCCATCGGGCGGCGCGATGACGCTGGACGACCAGCCCATCACATGGTCGCCGGAGAACAGGGCGCGTTCTTCCTCCAGCGCAAAGCAGAGATGGTTGGAGGCATGGCCGGGCGTGTGCAGCACCGTCAGGGTGAAGCCGTCGCCCTGGATCGCGTCGCCATCCTTCAGCCGAATGTCCGGCACGAAATCCGTATCGTCGGCTTCCTCGCCGGTGCTGGCGGCGCCCTGCGGACCGAAGGCATGGGTCCGCGCCCCGCTCCAGGCCTTCAGCACATCGGCACTTTCGGAATGGTCACGGTGGGTATGGGTGATGAGGATGTGCGAAACTTTGCGCCTGCCGATGGCGTGCTTGAGCGCCGCCAGGTGATCGTCCCGCAACGGACCCGGATCGATTACCGCCACCGCTCCGCTGCCGCCCACCAGATAGACGCCGGTACCGCGAAAGGTGAAGGGTCCGGGATTGGGCGCCAGCAGCCGCGTCACCAGGGGCGAGAGCGCAACCGCCTCGCCATACGGCGCGGTGAAACTGCGATCCTGCAAGGTGGACAGGGAAATCTGGGCTTCTGACATCAAAATCCGGCTGTTCCGCCATTTTTCGGCAAGCGCGAAAGCAATCTTTGGAACAGGTTATCCCATAATGGCGGGATACTTCGCGCTCCATATACAAGGGTCCCGTTCGGGGTCCGATCATTCCTTCCGCGACGAGAATGATCTTCGCGCCGGGGGGCCATGACGATTCATTTGCCGACCTGGTGGCGGACCGCGACTTCCCAGGATTTTCCCAATGGTTTCGGGGAAAAGATTCGTGCCGAGGCATCTCCGCTCAAGCCGGTGCAGGTGCTAGACTGCGCCCCGCAGCGCCGCCGGTGAAAGCCTGAAACTATTCCCCTTGTGGCGCGTTTCTCCGACGCCATTTGAAGGAATCCCATTATGAAAAACCTCTTTTCCGCCCTGGCGGGCGCGGCCGTGCTTGCCGCTGTCGCCTTCGCCACCCCGGCCGCCGCCGCCGAAAAAGCCGATCTGCTGCGCGACGCCAATGTCACCGTCAATCACCTGAAAAGCGATCCGGCCTTCGCCACCGCCGCCCGCATGATGCAGGGCGCCCGCGCGGTCTACATCGTCCCGCATCTGGTCAAGGGCGGCTTCATCTTCGGTGCCGAAGGCGGCGCCGGCGTCCTGGTCCGCCGCACCGGCAATGGCTGGGGCGACCCCAAATTCTACGATATGGCCTCGGCGTCCTTCGGCCTGCAGGCCGGCCTGCAGAAAGCCGAACTGGTCTTTATCATCAACAGCGAGCGGGCTCTGCGCGGCATCGAAGCCGGTAACTTCAAGATCGGCGCCCAGGCGGGCATCACGGTCGTCAACCTGTCGTCGGGCGCGGAAGGCGCCACCACCGCCCGTGGCGGCGACATTGTGGTCTGGACCTCGGGCTCCGGCCTGTTCGGCGGCCTGGCCTTCAATGGCAGCGTGATCAGCCCCGACAAGGACTGGAACGCCAGCGCCAATCCGGCCGCCCCGACCCGGGCGCTGCGCAACAATCTGGCCTCGGTCCGCTAGGCCCGGCCCATTCTTTTTGTTGTAATGGCAGGCCGATCCCTTAGAGGATGATCGCGCTTCTTTGAAGCGCGATCATCCTCTAGTCTTTTGTTTTTCGCGCAATTTATCCGAAAACCGCTTCGCACTTTTCGGATTGCGCTCTAACAGGAATCGGCCTGCCGTCTTTTTCGCCAGAGTTCTATTGTTCCTGGCTCAAGCGACCTAATGCTCTGAAGGCTTCTCGGCGCGGTTGCCGATATAATCCATCACGGCGAAGAGCAGGCCCGAACCGACAAAGGCCATGTGCAGGATCAGCATCCAGCGCAGCCGCGCCTCGTCCATCACGCTGCCTTCCTCGTTCAGCTCCATGAAGGCGCGCAGCAGCGAGATGGCGCTGATCGCCACGATGGAGCCGATCAACTTCATCTTGAGACCCGAAAAGTCGAGCGTCCCCATCCAGCTGGGACGGTCCTCGGCATTCTCGGTGTTGATCTTGGAGACGAAATTCTCATAGCCGGAAAAGACCACGATCACGACCAGGTTTCCGGCGAGCGACAGGTCGATCAGCGACAGCACCGCCAGGATCATCTGCTCGGGGTCGATATTGGTCAGGTCGGCCAGTTGCGGCATCACATGGATCAGTTCGGCGACAAAGGCGCCCAGCAGCAGCAGCAGCGACAGGACCAGGCCGAGATAGAAGGGCGCCAGCAGCCAGCGCGACTTGAAAAGGACGGCCTCCAGGACTTTCTCGATGGCGTTGCGCTGATGCATATCGGGCTCCAAGTGCTTCAAAAAATGCCATAATTGTGGCGAATCCCGCTCAGGGGTCGAAAACATCCCCCGCTGGACTGCCTTTCACAAGTGTAATGCGAAGGCTAGGCTTGCGCCATAACAACAACGCGACTGGGAGCGTCGGCCAGGGAAAGTGATCTTCCGGTTTTCCGAGCGGCGCCGGAGGCGCCCTTGAACGAGCAGCGCCGGAGGCGCCCTTGGAAAAGAGGCCGCGCGACCAAACAAAAAAGGGTGGGACATGCTGGATCGCGCACTGGCATCGGTGGTGGAGGTCAAGCGGGAAGAGCGCAACGCGCTGCTCTGGTCCTTCGCCTATTTCTTCCTGATCCTCTCGGCCTATTCGGTGCTGCGGCCGCTGCGCGACAATGCCGGCATCACCGGCGGCACCCGCGCCCTGCCCTGGCTTTTCACCGCCACCTTCATCGTGATGCTGGCGGCGGCGCCGCTCTATGGCTGGCTGGTGGCAAAGCTGCCGCGCAAGACGCTGATCCCGCTGGTCTACCACTTCTTTGCCGCCAATCTGGTGATCTTCTGGCTGCTGCTGACCTATGGCGTCGCGCAGCAGATCATCCTGCAGATATTCTTCGTCTGGATAACCGTCTTCGCCATCTTCGCGGTGCCGGTGTTCTGGTCCTATCTTGCCGATCTGTGGCGCAGCGACCAGGGCAAGCGGCTGTATGGCTTCATCGCCGCCGGCGGATCGTTGGGCGCCCTGGTCGGTCCCACCCTGACGCGGACACTGGTCGAACCGCTGGGCCCGGTGAACCTCTTGTTGCTGCCCGCGATCCTGCTGGAGATCGCAATCTTCTGCGCCGCGCGCTTGGGGCCCGCGGCCTCGGGCTTCAACCAGACGCCGCCATCCGCGCCGCCCATCGGAGGCAACGCCTTCGAGGGTTTCCTCGCCATCCTGAAATCGCCCTATCTGGGCGGCATCGCGGGCTGGGTCGTCCTGCTCTCGCTCGGCAACTCCATGCTCTATTTTTCCCAGGCCGAGCTGGTGAACGCCGCCACCCAGGACGCGGTGGAGCGTACCCGCATCTTCGCCACCATCGAGCAATGGACCGGGGGCCTGCAGATCCTGGTGCAGCTGGCGCTGACCGGCAGGCTGATCAAGCATTTCGGCACCGGCCTCGCCGCCGCCTTCCTGCCTTTGGTGTTCGCGCTGGGCTATGGCGCCATGTTCCTGGCGCCGGTGCTGCTGGTGGTCATGGCCTTCCAGGCGGCGCAGCGCACCGCCAATTTCGCCGTCTCCAACCCCGCGCGCGAAATCCTCTTCACCGTTGCGGCCCGCGAAGACAAATACAAGGCCAAGAATGTGATCGATGGTGTCATGTTCCGCGGCGCCGACGCGGTCTGGGGTTGGACGTTCCCGCTGCTGCACAAGACGCTGGCGCTCAGCATCCCCGCCATCGCCGCCATCACCGTGCCCGCCATGCTGGG
Source organism: Rhizomicrobium sp. (assembly GCA_035250225.1). GTDB lineage: Bacteria > Pseudomonadota > Alphaproteobacteria > Micropepsales > Micropepsaceae > Rhizomicrobium. The sequence continues at coordinate 6,483 of DATFFI010000042.1, forward strand.
CTGGGCGGGCCTTTCCCTCTGGCTGGGCCGCCAGCAGGAAAAGCGCGCCCAGGCCCACAAGCCTTCACCCTCCCCCTGACTGTTCCAAAGGATATCCCCCATGAACCTGTCCCGCCGCCATCTTCTTGCCACCGGTGCCGCCACCATGGCGCTGCCCGGCGCCGCACTGGCCCAGACTGTACCGGCCGAGACTGTGCCGGCCGCCGGCCCGCCCATCCTGAAGCGCCGCGTGCCCCAGACCGGCACTATGCTGCCGGTGGTCGGCATCGGCACCAGCCGGGTCTTTGAATGGGAGAATGACCCGGCGAAGCTGGAACTGCGCAAACAGGTGGTGCGCCACCTGGTGGCGGGGGGAGGATCGCTGATCGACACCGCCGCCGGGTACGGCACGGCGGAGGCCAATGTCGGCACCGTGGCGGCGGAAACCAATCTGCGGCCGCGGCTTTTCCTGGCCACCAAATATTCCAGCGGCGACACCAGCGCCCAGGCGGAAGCCGAGCTGAAACAGTCCTTCCAGCGCCTGCGCACCAACTATGTCGACCTGCAGCAGGCCTGGAACGTCAACGACCCCAACTTCTCCTGCGCCCAGATGAAGGAATGGAAGGCGGCGGGCCGGTGCCGCCACTGGGGCATCACCTCCAGCTTCGACGGCGCCTATGATGCACTGGCGGCGGTGCTCAAGCGCGAACGGCCGGAATTCTTCCAGATCAATTATTCGCTGGGCGACCGCGATGCCGAGAAAGTGCTGCTGCCCGCCGCCCAGGATGCCGGCTGCGCCGTGCTGACCAACCTGCCCTTCGGCCGCAACACGATGTTCGCCCGCGTCAAGGGCAAGCCGCTGCCCGATTTCGCCAAGGAGATCGACTGCACCAGCTTCGCGCAGCTCTTCCTGAAATATAATTTGTCGCATCCGGCGGTGACGGCGGTCATCCCCGGCACCGACCTGCCCAACTATATGCTGGACAATCTCAACGCCGGCCGCGGCCGCATGCCCGACGCCGCCATGCGCCGGCGGATCGAAACCTGGTTCGAGAATGTCTGATGCCGGCTAGAGCTGCGGCCGCGAGGATGCACCGCGCATCGCCGGGCGCGGCCCGTCCTGTCTGGTGCGCCAGACAAAGGCTGCATCCAGGATTCGGATCATCTCCAGGTCGCGGCGGATCGCGGTGCGGCCGCCCATCACCACGGCGACGAGGTGGCGATTGTCGCGCACCACCGAGCTGACCAGGTTGAAACCGCTGGCGTTGGTGTAGCC
>DATFFI010000043.1:0-5790 GCA_035250225.1 Rhizomicrobium sp.
GGCTACACCAACGCCAGCGGTTTCAACCTGGTCAGCTCGGTGGTGCGCGACAATCGCCACCTCGTCGCCGTGGTGATGGGCGGCCGCACCGCGATCCGCCGCGACCTGGAGATGATCCGAATCCTGGATGCAGCCTTTGTCCAGGTGACGGCCAATCCCACCCTGGTGGCCTGGCGTCCGGTCCCCTGGCATGCCTATGGCGCTACCACGCCGGTCGTCACCGCCAGCCTCAGCGTTTCGCCGCAGACGCCGGCGCAAGGCCTGCCACAGTCCCTGGTCACGCCCCCGCGCTCCACCAATCCCTTCGCCGGCCTTATGGCCATGGCGCCGCCGGCTCTGGGCGGCCCCAAATTCGAGGATGAAGACAGCGCCGAGCGCAAGGTCGCATCGGACGAAGACGCCACCGTTCTGTCCGGACCGATCGCGCGTCAGCCCGCCGTTCCGAATGCTGCCGTCAATGGGCCGGTGCTGCCTGCGCCCAACATGGTGCGCCCGCTCGCCCGGACCAACTTACCGCAGGCGCCCATTCCCGCCATCCGTCCCAGCCCGCGCCCGGATATCTCCATCGACATGGTGGCCCGCGCCATGTCGGTGGTGCGCCCCAGTCCGCGGCCTGGCGACCTGGTCGGCGTCGCGGTGGCCCGCAACATGTCGCTGCCGCCACCGCCGCAGCCGCGTCCGTCGCTGCAGGCCGTCATACCGGAAGGCGATACCGACACACCGCAGCCCGTGGCGGGCCGCAACTGGACCATCCAGATCGGCGCCTATGCCGACCAGGCCCTGGCCCGGGCGCAACTTGCCGCCTATGCCGACAAGGCCCGCGATGTCCTGGGCCAGGCCAGCCGCATCGTCACCCCTGCCTCCGGCGCCGACGGCAGGACCGTCTGGCGCGCCCGTTTCGGCCTGTTCGGCGAAGACCAGGCACGGGAAGTCTGCTCGCGCCTCAGCCAGCGCGGCCAGACCTGCTTCGCCGCCGTCGCCGCGGCGCGCTAGTATCACTTCATGAGCCAGGTCGTTTCCACAATCGCGGAACTACGTGCCCTGCTCGCGCCCCGACGGGCCAAGGGCATTGCCATGGTCCCCACCATGGGGGCGCTGCATGACGGACATCTCTCGCTGGTGCGGGCGGCGGCCCTGCCGACCGTGGTGGTGAGCATCTTCGTCAATCCCACCCAGTTCGCGCCGCATGAGGATTTCGACGCTTATCCCCGCGACCTGGACAGCGACCTGAAGAAGCTGGCGACGACAGGATCACCCATCGTCTTCGCCCCGGCGGCGCGGGAAATGTATCCGGAAGGATTTGCCACCACCGTGACGGTGGGCGGGCCCAGCGCCGGACTGGAAACGGATTTCCGGCCGCACTTCTTTGCCGGCGTCGCCACCGTGGTGGCCAAGCTGCTGCTGGCGGCACTGCCCGACCGCGCCCTCTTCGGCGAAAAGGATTATCAGCAATTGCTGGTAGTACGGCGGCTGGCAAAGGATCTGGGCCTGCCGACCGAAATCATCGGCGCGCCGATTGCGCGCGAGGCGGACGGACTGGCCATGTCATCCCGGAATGCCTATCTCGATGCGCGCGAACGCAGCATTGCCGGCAACCTCAACAAGGTGCTGAAGGATGTGATCGTGCGGGCGAAGGAAACAGGTAACCTGCGCGATGCCGAAGCCTATGGCGCCGCCGCGCTGGCCGCGACCGGCTTCGACACGGTGGACTATGTCGCGATCCGGGATGCTGAAACCCTGGCGCCCGCGGAGTATCTCGACCGCCCTGCCCGCGTGCTGGCAGCGGCTAAAATTGGGCGCACCCGCCTTATCGACAATATGGGGGTCTAGCGGCTGGCCAGCAGTTGTGGGCTATCCGCCGTCACCAGGATGTTGCGCTGGCCGTCATAGCTTACGGCCGGCGCCGCCACGACCACCAGCTTGCCGTCCGGCGTCAGGTAGCTGATCGCGGCCGGTTTGCCGTTGTGATCGATGACCACCTTCTGGAAGGTGCCGATCACCTGCCCGCTCTGGTTCATCACCTGCGCCGTCGCCAAGGCGGCAGGCGGTTTGCTGAGGCTGTTCAGTGCCATGGGCGCAAGCCGGACCTCCTCGGCCTTTGCCGGAATTCCAAGCAGCAGAACCGTTGCGGCAACAAGACCGAGTTTCATGGCGCGCTCCCGCTAAATCTCATTCAGGAAACGAAAGTCCGCAGCGCGGGTTGCGCAAGTTCCCGGATTTCAAAAAGGCAATTTCACGGCGAATCGAGCGAAGCACTCGCTCGCGCGCCCTCAGGGACTACGCGAGGCCACATAGGCCGCGACATTGAGAATATCGGCATCAGACAACTTGGGTGCGATATCCTTCATCTCGCCCAAGGCCTTGCCCTTGCGATGGCCGTATTTCATGTCGGCCATCTGGCGCACCAGATAGGACGGACTGCGCCCGGCGATACGCGGCACATCCTCGCGGCCGCGCAAATCGTTGCCATGGCAGGAGGCGCAGCTGCGGAAGGCGCCGCGATTGCCCAGGGCCACGATACGGCCCTTGGCGATCGAGCCCATGGGGACATAGGCGGCAAAGCCGACGCGCGGATTGCGCAGCTCCACCTGCATATTCTCGGCCACTTCATAGATCAGGTCGGGTGGGACCGGGACGGTCTCTGCCCCCGGATGGAACATGCGCTTGCCGCTGGGGGCGATGCTGTTGGCCGGAGCGCGGCTGGTTTCGACCACGCGGACGGGTTTCCATTGCGACGGGCGTTGGCGGGCATAGTAATTTGCCGCGTCCCGCATCTCCTTCGGCGTCATGTCATGCGACAGCTCGATCATGTTGGGGGCGCGGATATTGACCCGGTCGCCTTCCTTGAAGGCGATGAGCTGGCGGATGAAATACTTCACCGGCAGGCCCGCGATGGGCGCGGACTCGGCATGGCCGATGCCGCTGGAAAGATGGCAGAGGATGCAGGCGCGCACATGCGGCTCGCGGCCCTGGCTGACGATGCGCGGCATCGGGGCATGGTCCTTGGGGAACCAGTCGGGCGGACCGAAGCCGTTGTTGATCTGCCGGCGGGTGAATTTCAGCGAAGGGTCGGCGCCTTCCGCCGTGAAGACCTCATCGGGATCGAGCGGCGGCCTGCCGGACGGCGCCATGGGATAGGCCCATTCGAAAATGGCCTGCGGTTTGGGCATCTTGGCCTGGAGATCGCGCGCCAGGGGAACGTTGGGATTGGGCGGCGGGCCATTGCCGCGCTGAGCCATGGCAATTCCGGCAAAGCCCAGCGCCGGAACGAGCGCCAGCGCGGCAAACAACAGCTTTCTCATGATCCCCCGAGGCCATTTTGTATTTTGAGTGACAATAGCCTTTGAGGCGGTGGGGGCGCTAGAGGAGCCCGATTAGAGCAGTCCCAGTGTAGCCAGTTCCCGCCGCAAGGTTTCCGGCAGGTTCTTGTCACCTTTTGCTATTGCGAGATCGGGGGGCGCGTCGCCGGGATCGAGATAGCGCCAGCCCTGGAAGGCGCTGCGCGGGCGCGGCCGGACCGGGACCAGGTCCTTGTGATAGACCAGCCCACAATGGGAGATGCCGTCCTTCTTGACCGGCCGCAGCTCCAGCAATTTCTGACGGGCGGCGATCTGGCCCTTGATCACCCAATAGAGCGAGCCGCCATTCAGCAACTCCGCGACCCGTTTGGGTGTCTGGCGGGTGATGTGGATCAGCTCGGGTTTCTGCCCCTTGGCCCGCTTTTCCTTCAGCCGCTGTTTCTGCCAGCCGGCCAGGTCCTGCAGGCTGTCACAGCCGACGCAAAGCTTGATGAGATGCAGCATGGCCGCGTTCTAATCGGTCGCGGCCGGCTTGTCAGCAAGACACGCCTCGGCCGCAAATCGCTTCACGGGCGATAGCCGTCAATAGCCTGATCCGGCCGGAAATTTCTGCCTGTCCCAAAATGACCCGGACGTACAAGGCCGAAAAAGCCGCTTTTTTCCGGCCCTATCGGGGTTTCTGCCTAGTCATCTGTTTTACATCAACTTTACCGACACACGGTTAGCGTGGGCCCATGCTGAAGGTCATTGGGTGTATTACAGATCAGCACGATCTGCGGCTGGTGGTTCTCGCCGGCGCATTGTGCTTCCTGGCTTGCGCCACGGCCATGGGCATGATTTCTCGCGCCCGCGCGGCTGAAGGTTCGCGCCGTCATTGCTGGCTGGCGGCCGCCGGCCTGGTCGCGGGCAACGGCATCTGGGCCACCCATTTCGTCGCCATGCTGGCCTTCCATGCCGGCATGCCGATGAATTACGACGTTGCCGGTACCATCCTCTCGGCCCTGATCGCCGTCACCGTCTCCGCCATCGGCTTCGGCCTGGCGCTGTCGCGTCCCGGACCGCTGGTCGGCGGCGCGGTTGCCGGCGCCGCCATCGCCGCGATGCATTATGCCGGCATGGCCGCTGTGCGTGTTCCTGCCGAGATCGTCTGGGACCAGCTTTATATCGCCGCCTCGGTCGCGATCGGCATCTCCGGCGGCGCCCTGGCCCTCTGGCTGGCGCAGAAGCCGAACAAGAATCTGGCCTTCTGGGGCGCTGCCGGCGTGATGACGCTGTCGATCGTCCTGTTGCATTTCACCGGCATGGCGGCGGCGCGCTTTTATTACGACCCCTTCATCACCGTGCCGGCCAACATCATCTCGCCCATCACCCTGGCCATTGCGGTGGCGGCGGTGGCGGCGTTGCTGGCGGGCCTCGGCTTGATCTATGCCCTGGTGGATGGCCACCTGGCCTCGCGCTCGCAACTGGAATCCGACCGCCTGCGCGCCCATATCGACGAACTCAAGCACGCCCAGGCCGCCCTGACCCTGGCCAAGGAGCAGGCCGATATCGCCAACAAGGCAAAGTCGGAATTCATCGCCAATATGAGCCATGAAATCCGCACGCCGATGAACGGCGTGCTGGGCATGACCGGCCTGCTGCTGGATACCAGGTTGGACGACGAACAGCGCAAATATGGCGAGACGGTGCGCGAATCCGCCGAAGCGCTGTTGTCGATCGTCAATGACATTCTCGACGTCTCCAAGCTCGAAGCCGGCAAGTTCGAACTGGAGCGAATCGATTTTGACCTGGTGAGCACGGTCGAAAACGCCATGACGGTGATGTCGGCCCGGGCGCGCGAGAAGAATATCGATCTGGGCGCCTTCATCGCGCCCGATGCGCGTGGCGTCTATTGCGGCGATCCTTCGCGCCTGCGCCAGGTGCTGCTCAATCTCCTTTCCAACGCCATCAAGTTCACCGAAAAGGGCGGCGTCAGCGTCCTGGTCGAAGTGCGCACGGCCGAGGATGCGGCCACCGGGCTCACCCATCTGCGCTTCGAAATCAAGGACAGCGGCATCGGCATTCCCGAACAGGTCTGCGCCCGCCTGTTCCAGAATTTCAGCCAGGCCGACTCCTCGGTGACGCGCCGCTATGGCGGCACCGGACTGGGCCTGGCCATCAGCCGCCAGCTGGTGGAGCTGATGGGCGGCCAGATCGGCGTCGACAGCCGTGTCGGCCATGGTTCGACCTTCTGGTTCCAGGTCGGCCTGGCGCGCTCGACTGCCCGCCTGCCCGACCTCACCACCCTGCCCGCGCACCTGGCCAATCTGCGCGTGCTGGTGGTCGATGACGTCAATCTCAATCACGAGATCTTCGCCCGCCAGATCGCGGCCTATGGCATCAAGACCGAAACCGCCGATGACGGCTTCGCGGCGATGGCCGAGCTGGAACGCGCCTGGCACCAGGGCCGCCCCTTCGACGTCGTCTTCCTGGATCACATGATGCCCGGCAT
>DATFFI010000044.1:0-19784 GCA_035250225.1 Rhizomicrobium sp.
CTGCGCAAAGCCGCAAAACGATCAGTCCCGGACGTCATCAATGAAATCGGAAGGGCAATCCCACTCTGCAAGCCTACCGACTGCCAAGGCTACTTCAAAAAAGCAGGATACGCGTCAACATGATCGGATTTTGCTCTAGCCTCTTAAACTGATCAACTTGGCCCCCTTTATTGGGGGCCTTTTCTTTTGAAGCCGCTAATTCAAACGAATCAAAGCGGCTGAGTCCATTGGACTCCACCGAACAAGCATCTGCAAGTACCATGATGGTAGGGTGATGGTATAAGCAGGATAAAATGCCTCGACAGGGCGTAAGAAAACCTAGAAAAAACAACCAGTTAAATTTCACGCTGCCGAAAGGTGCGCGAGAAATGCTGGATCAGCTTGTGGCCCTTAAGGTGGTTGGAGAGAGCTATTCGGCGGTCATCGCCTTTTTGGTTCAGACCCAGCTCCAAGCAATGAAGCGAGATTACGGGCTCACCCCCGGCAGCGCTTCCAATGGCCCCTCCATTGGCGATGTACCGGATGGGCGGGAACCCAGTAGTGGTGGATAGCGCCGATGCTTTAGGGGGCGCTAAGACGAAACGGGGCCTTGCCATAAGATCAGCCGGGGCCGGTTCATGGGGGCGTTTCTAATCCAATGCCTAGACGCTATTGGCTGCCGCTCATTGCAGTTGTCGGATTGGTCGGATGCGGCGCGGCGTTAGCCCAGCCGCAAAGCAAGCCTGATAATCAAAAAGTGGAACAACAGGCCAAACCAGCCGAACCGGAGCAACAGAAGCCCATGGAACCGCCACCAGTCCTGCAGGTAGTTCCAGGCCCGGTTAGCAGCCAACCAGACGCCAGCAAACCCCAGCCCGAGCAGCAGGGCGAGCCGGACTATAAATTCTGGGGCGATACGTGGCCCCAATGGATCATGGCGGGCGCGGCCCTAGCGGCCTTGGCGCTCGCAGGCATTACGCTGGAATTGCTGCGGCGAACTCTCAATGCCACCAAAGAAGCGGCTAGCTACGCTAAGCGGGCGGCAGAAGCTACGGAAGCCACCATTCACGAAGCTAAGACTTCCGCTCTAGCTACCGTAAAAGCCGCCGAGGCCGCCGATCTGAGCGCCAGGGCCGCTGTTGGCGTCGAGGCGCCGTGGCTCGTCTTGTACAACATGCACGTTTCCGGGACCGACAATCCGAGAAATTGGAATACCCCGCGCCCTTTGCAGGTGGTTTTCACCAATCGCGGTCGCACAGACGGAATAGTAATTAGAAATTCGCTCGCTTGGTCCGTCTCGGAAGATCTCCCGGATGAACCTCGTTATCCCCTGCACAGTTTGCAAAGCGTAGCTACCACCATGATCGTTGAACCCACGAAATACTTCCAATTTCACAGGGATTTTTCGGTCATGGACGGCGACATGAACGAAATCTACGCGGGCCAGAAAAGGCTTTGGATTTGGGGTTATGTGGTGGTCCGCGACTTTCTTGGGTCCGACAACATGGTTGGCTTCTGTCGTGTGCTGGAACTCGTCCCGCACCAAATGTATCAGGGGCAAGAATACTCTAAAGGGCGGTTCGCTTACGGGGGGCCAGCCTCCTACACCTATAGCAAACGCATTAGCTAACGCGGCCACCGCCGCGAGTGCGGGCTCATTCGGATGCTTCCGTGGTTGATGGGTAATGCCGCAACATTCCATCACGCGGCGCGAAGTTGGATGGCTGGGTTAAACCCGGCCATGGTGAATACTACTCGGTAAAGCTCAGCAGCTTCGGACTCGCGCCCGTCTCCGCCACCAGCTTTTCAAACTCCATCTTGGCACGCGGGTTCGAGCGCTGATGCCGCTCGGCGAAGATGAATTCATTCTTCAGGGAATGTTCCAACCCCGTAAGCTCGGTCACCCGCACCTTGTAGCCATGCGCTTCCAGATAGAGGGCCCGCAGCACATTGGTGAGATGGGCGCCGAATTCGCGCCGCTGGATGGGATGGCGCCAGAGCTGTTCCAGCTTGCCTTTGGCGCCGTCCAGCGCGCGGGCCACTTCCGCCTGGCAGCAGGGCACCAGCGCGACATATTTCGCCTCATGCCGCAGCGCGAACCGGATCGCCTCGTCGGTGGCGGTGTCACAGGCATGGAGGGCGGTGACGATATCGACCGGCCCGGCGCCTGCTTCCGCAATCGTGCCCTGGACAAAGTCCATCCGCTCGAAGCCGCTTTCGGCGGCAATCTTGCGGGCCGTGGCGATCAGCTCGGCGCGGCTTTCCACCGCCATCACCCGGCCCCGCCCAGCGGGGCCGAAATAGAGATCGTAGAGAATGAACCCCAGATAGGACTTGCCCGCCCCCAGATCGGCCAGCACCGGTTCCGGCTTTTCCGCCAGCGCCGCATCAATGGCCGGTTTCACCAGCTGGGCCAGGTGCTGCACCTGTTTCAGCTTGCGCCGGCTGTCGGCATTCAGCCCGCCATTCTGGGTCAGGATATGCAGGGCCTTGAGGAGCGGGACCGACTGGCCGGGCCAGAGGTCCTTGAGGCTGTCGGAGGGGGCGGCTTTGGCAGTTTTGGCAGGCATAAGCCCATGATCGCACGCCTGAAACCGGGCCGCAAAAGGCCCATTGGAGCGGGGCCGCCAGTCTGGTAACACCCCCCGCAAATGACCGACCTCGCCAAGATCCGCAATTTTTCCATCGTCGCCCATATCGACCATGGCAAATCCACCCTGGCCGACCGCCTGATCCAGGTCACCGGCACGGTGGCGGCGCGCGACATGACCAACCAGATCCTGGACTCGATGGATATCGAGCGGGAGCGCGGCATCACCATCAAGGCCCAGACCGTGCGCCTGGAATACAAGGCACTGGACGGCGAGACCTACATCCTCAATCTGATGGACACGCCCGGTCATGTCGATTTCGGCTACGAAGTCAGCCGTTGCCTGGCCGCCTGCGAAGGCGCGCTGCTGGTGGTGGACGCCAGCCAGGGCGTCGAGGCCCAGACCCTGGCCAATGTCTATCAGGCGATCGATGCCGGGCTGGAAATTGTCCCGGTCCTCAACAAGATCGACCTGCCCGCCGCCGAGCCTGACCGCGTCAAGCAGCAGATCGAGGATGTGATCGGCCTGGATGCGTCCGAAGCGGTGCCGATCAGCGCCAAGACCGGCCTGAATATCGACCGGGTGCTGGAAGCGGTGGTTGCGCGCCTGCCCGCGCCCAAGGGCGAGCTCAATGCGCCCCTCAAGGCGCTGCTGATCGATTCCTATTACGACGCCTATCTGGGCGTGGTGGTGCTGGTGCGCATCATCGATGGCGAGCTGAAAAAGGGCGCCAAGATCCGCATGATGGCCGCCGACGCGGTCTATCAGGTCGAGCAGATCGGCGTCTTCAAGCCCAAAAAGACCGGCGTCGAAAAACTGGGCCCCGGCGAGGTCGGCTATATCACCGCCCAGATCAAGCAGGTGGCCGACACCAAGGTCGGCGACACCATCACCTCCGAGCGCAACGGTGTCGCCGCGGCCCTGCCCGGCTTCAAGCCGGCGCAGCAGGTGGTGTTCTGCGGCCTGTTTCCGGTCGATGCGGCCCAGTTCGACGATCTGCGCGAGGCGCTGGGCAAGCTGCATCTCAATGACGCCAGCTTTACCTATGAGACCGAAAGCTCGGCGGCTTTGGGCTTCGGCTTCCGCTGCGGCTTTTTGGGCTTGCTGCATCTGGAAATCGTGCGCGAGCGGCTGGAGCGGGAATTCAATCTCGACCTCATCACCACCGCGCCGTCGGTGATCTATCAGATCTACATGAACAACGGCACGGTGAAAGAGCTGCACAATCCCGCCGACATGCCGGATGTGACCTATATCGACCGGATCGAGGAGCCCTGGATCAAAGCCACCATCCTGGTGCCAGACGAGTATCTGGGTTCGGTTTTGAAGTTGTGTGAAGACCGCCGCGGCCGCCAGGTCGAGCTGACTTACGCCGGCAACCGCGCCATGGTGATTTACGAATTGCCGCTGAACGAAGTCGTGTTCGACTTTTACGACCGCCTCAAAAGTGTCTCCAGAGGCTATGCCAGCTTCGATTATCACATCGAGAAATACGAGGAAGGCGACCTGGTGAAGATGTCGATCCTGGTCAATGACGATCCGGTCGATGCCTTGTCCATGATCGTCAACCGCCAGCGCGCCGAAGGCCGCGGCCGCGCCATGTGCGAGAAGCTGAAAGAGCTGATCCCGCGGCACATGTTCAAGATTCCGATCCAGGCCGCCATCGGCGGCAAGGTGATCGCGCGCGAGACTTTGAGTGCCCTGCGCAAGGACGTCACCGCCAAATGCTATGGCGGCGACATTTCCCGTAAGCGCAAGCTGCTGGACAAGCAGAAAGAGGGCAAGAAGAAGATGCGCCAGTTCGGCAAGGTGGAGATTCCGCAGGAAGCCTTCATCGCCGCCCTCAAGATGGACGACAATTGAGCATGACGGCGAGATTCCAGGATCTCTTTTCCCGCCACGCCGGCACCTATAGCCAATATCGTCCCACCTATCCCAAAGCGCTTTACGACTATCTCGCCGGCCTCACACCCAGGCATGAATGCGCCTGGGATGCCGGCACCGGCAATGGCCAGTGCGCGGTGGCGCTGGCGGAATATTTTGCGAATGTGCACGCCACCGATCCCAGCGCCGAGCAGATCGCCCATGCGCGGCCCCATCCGCGCGTCACCTATGCCGTCGGCATGGCCGAAGCCTCCAATCTGCCCGCGGCCTCCGTCGATCTGATCACCGCGGCGCAGGCGGCGCACTGGTTCGACATGGACAGTTTCACCACCGAGGCCCGCCGCGTGCTCAAGCCGGGTGGGGTGGTGGCGCTCTGGTCCTATGGCTTTCACCACAGTGGCGACGCGGCGCTGGACGCCCTGCTCGACCGCTTCGGCTATGAGATTGTCGGACCCTATTGGGCCGATGGCGCCAAGCTGACCTGGGATGGCTATGCCCGCCTGCCTTTTGCCTTTCGCGAAATCGCCGCGCCCGTCTTCGACCTGGACATGACCGTCTCGCTGCCGGAACTGATCGGCTATCTCGAAAGCTGGTCGGCCAGCCAGAAATTCATCGCCGCCCAGGGCCGCCATCCGCTGGCGGATATGCACAAGGAATTGGAAGCCGCCTGGGGCAGCCCTCGGGAAAAACGGCTGTTGCGCTGTCCACTGGGATTGCGGGTAGGCGCGCCGGACTAGCAATGGCCCGGGGTTTTAGGGGTGGCTGATAAGAAACAGCCAGAAATAGCTCATTACGACCAACGTCCCCATTAGAAATAGCCTCAGAGATAGCGCATATGCATTTTTCGCTCGCAGCTGATGCTGCTGAATAGCAGCTGCAGTAAGCAGACTCTTTCTCTGTTCTTCTACCATAACCGGAATGGCGGAAGCCTGGCCTTTCAGTTCTTGTGGGAGATCTCTTCTTTCAGCTTCAGACAGCCATTCCATGGCGTCATTGAGGCGCTCTCGCATTTCAACGTCGCTCATCAGCGTCATGTTCGAGATGTGAACTCTGTATGCTGCGATTAACCCCAGCAGATAGATGACACAGGGAACAATCGCAAATTGCCCGGCTTTCAGAGCACTCGTTGATACAAGGGTAGCTAGCACTGACGTATAGATTGCTATACCAGCCCCGTTCGCTTGAAATGGCAGTTTTTCCCAGTCCGTGCTTGGGCGTCGATACTTCATCGGTATGGAGGGTTGCATGATACCTTCAGTGCTCAGCCTCGAGGGAGTTAACCACACCCGTTCACGCCACGCGACACCGAAGCCGACGCACGTTACGGTAAACCATGTCGAACGACGTGCCGGGATGGGTGGATGACGGGTCGCTAAGCTGGGGCCCCGAAGCCATTGCGGCGTTGCCGCCGCCACCGGAAGCGATGCGCTCCGGTCCCTGGTCGCCGCGGCAGGAAATCACGCTCCGCAAGAGCGTCATCCCGGGCTTCTGGCCCTGGCGCCTCGGCATCGGGCTGGCGCAAGGGTTGTTGTTCTTCGCGCTGTTCTATACCCGCGAGCTGCGGCTCTGGCCTGGTGACGATCCTTTTCTGTTTGCCGCCTTGACGCTGGCGGGGCTGTTTGTGCCGCTGCTGCTGGTTGAAGGCTTCGGCCTGATCGCGGCACGGCGTCTGCTGCCCTTTGCCGGTATTGCGGCGGGTCTGTTGGCATTGCTGGGCTGGTATCATCACTGGCGCGTCGAAGGCGCCGTCGTGATGCATGCCGGTTTCTGGCTGATCGGGCTTTGCGCGCTGGCGCTTTTCATGGTCCAGGCGGTGCTGCATGCGCGCGAGCGCGCGGGTTCCTGGCGCATCACCTATCCCGATCTTTTCGCCGCCAGCTGGCAGTTGGCGGCGCGGCTGCTGGTCTGGGCGGTATTCATGGGCGTCGGCCTGGTGCTGGTGAGCTCGCCGCTGACACCGCGGCTGCATCTGGAAGATGGCGATCCCATTTCGCTGCTGGCGCTGGGGCTGATCAGCGCGCTGGCGTTCCAGCTCACCGCCGCCCTGCCCCGTTTCATGACCGCGATGAAGGACGCGCTGGTCGCCAGCGCCACCATCGCCTTGCCGCTGGTCGCAGGCACGGCGCTGCTATTGATCAGCACCGCGCTGGCGAATGGAACGGCGCCGCTGCCGGTCCTGCTCGCCGCCATGGCGGCGCTCACCATCGCCATCAGCGCCAGCCATCGCGGCGGCGAGCCGGAAAACCGCCCAGAAAACCGCAAAGCCTGGCGTGACGGCTTTGAAGTCTTCGGCGCCATATTGCTGCTGATCCTGGCCGGCATGGCGGCCTGGTCGCTGGATGTCCGTGTCAGCGCCTTTGGCTGGACGGCGGCACGCGTCTTTGCCGCCTGTGGCGTGGCGCTGTTTGCGGCTTACGGCGCCGGCTATAGCGCCGTCGCCATCGCCTGGCTGGTGCGGGGCGACAGCATGCGCCGCCTGCAAAGCGTCAATCTGGTGCTGGCCGTGCTGCTGTTCCTGGGCTGCGCCGCCCTCGCCTCGCCGCTGGCCGATCCCTTGCGCCTTTCGGTGCAATCGCAGGCGCAACGGCTGGAGCAAGGCTATGTCGCGGTCGAGGCCTTCGACTTCGCCAATCTGGAGCGCGACGGCGCCCGCTTCGGCCGCGAGGCCCTGACGGGCCTCAGCCGCAGCCTTTATCCCGACATTGCCCGCGCCGCCTCGTCGGTGCGGGGCGCGGTCGCCGACCGCCTCAATCCCACCGAGATCGGCGCCAATATCGCCGTCCGCACCGACGGTGCGATGCTGCCCGCCGCCCTGCTGGCGCGGGACTGGAGCCAGGTGCTGGGCGTGCCGGCCTGCCTCAACACTGCCGCCGAAATCTGCGACGCCTATTTCCTGGATCTCAACGGCGACGAGCGCAGCGAGATCCTGCTGGTCACGGGCAGCGAAACCCGCTGGTGGGCGGCGGTGATGCAGGCCGATGAGGCCGGACGCTGGAGCCTGGCCGGCCGGCTGGCCTCGGGCTGCGGCGCCACCCTGTCCGACCTGCGCAATGGCCGCTTTTCCGCCCTCCCCGCCCTGCCCGGCTGGGGCGATATGTCAGTTGGTGGGAAGCGGCTGACGGTAACGCCCTCCGATGCAGGCTGCTCCCGCTACTAGGCTGTATCGACATTCCATTTTCTTCCTCTCCCCTCGAGGGAGAGGAAGAAAAATCATTGGGTTAGCGGCGCGCAGCGACGCTCAACCCAGTGATTTTTCAGGTGAGGGGTAAGTTCGCTTCCACCAACGCCCCCCCTCACCTAGCAAAATCCAAGCACTTGGCTCCGCTCACGCTCCGCCAAGTGCAGGATTTTGCGTCCTCTCCCTCAAGGGGAGAGGGAAAGTCGGCTCACGCCGAGTATTCTCAATGTCGATTGAACCTAAAACCCCATGCGCTTGGCGCAACGGCCGGATGCTTCGACAAGCCCGGCCCAAGCCGCTATAGAGCCCGCGAAATTTCGCCCGCGGTCCCATGCCCTCTGTCGCCCTGATCGATTATGGCTCCGGCAATCTGGCCAGCGCCGCCAAGGCGCTGGCGCGCGCCGCCGCCGATACCGGCCATGAGATCATCGTCACCGCCGATCCCGCCGCCGTCAAAGCGGCTGAGCGCATCGTGCTACCGGGCGTCGGCGCCTTCGCCGATTGCATGCAGGGCCTTTCCGCCGTGCCGGGCATGGTGACGGCCCTGCGCGAAAAAGTCCTGAAGGAAGGCGCGCCCTTCCTGGGCATCTGCATCGGCATGCAGCTCTTGGCGACGGTCGGCCGCGAATTCGGCCAGCATGTCGGCCTGGGCTGGATCGCCGGCGAAGTGGTGAAGATCGAACCGCAAGACCCTGCGCTCAAGATTCCGCATATGGGCTGGAATGAGCTGAAGATCGTGCAGCCGCACAAATTGCTGGAAGGCATCGAGAGCGGCGCGCACGCCTATTTCGTGCATTCCTATCACTTCAAGCCGGCCCTGCCCGACGATCTTCTGGCCACCACCGATTACGGCGAAACGCTTACGGCCGTGATCGGCAATGAGAATATCGTCGGCACCCAGTTTCACCCGGAAAAAAGCCAGGAAACCGGCCTCAGGATTCTGGCCAATTTCCTGAAGTGGAAGCCATGATCATTTTTCCCGCCATCGACCTGAAGGACGGCAATTGCGTCCGCCTGAAGAAGGGCGTGATGGAAGATGCCACCATCTTCAACACCGATCCCGGCGCGCAGGCGAAGAGCTTTGCGGCACAAGGCTTCCAATGGCTGCATTGCGTCGATCTCAACGGCGCCTTCGCCGGCAAGTCGGCCAACAGCGATGCCATCCGCGCCATCCGCGCCGCCATCGACCTGCCCATTCAGCTGGGCGGCGGCATCCGTGACATGGCCGCGGTCGAGAACTGGCTGACCGACGGCATCACCCGCGTCATCCTGGGCACCGCTGCCCTGACCAACCCGCAATTCGTGAAAGACGCCGCCCGGGCCTTCCCCGGCCGGATCGTGGTCGGAGCCGACGCCAAGGGCGGCAAGATCGCCACCGAAGGCTGGGCCGATGTGTCCGACCTCACCCCCATCGATCTGGGCAAACGCTTCGAGGATGCCGGGGTCGCCGCCATCCTCTTCACCGACATTGACGGCGACGGGCTGCTCAAGGGCGTCAACGTGACGGCCACTGCCGCCCTGGCCCGGGCCCTCTCCATCCCGGTGATCGCCTCGGGTGGGGTCGGCTCCATCGCCGATATCGAGAAGCTGGTCGCGGCCCAGGAACCCGGGATCGAGGGCGTGGTGGTGGGCAGGGCCCTGTATGACGGCCGCATCGATGTGCCAGCCGCGCTCGATCTTGCCCGCGGCGTTAACTAGCAGAGCTGAACGACGTAAGGGGCTTAGCTGGGCTTGTTCAGACGCCGGGTAAGGTCGTCAAGCTGTTCCAGGGTCTTGTAGGCGATCCGGACTTCCCCACCTTTATCCCCTTTGTGGACAATCTCAACTTTCAGCCCCAAGCGATTGGAAATATTGGCTTCGAGGTCGGCAATATTAGGGTCTTTGCGGGGTTTTCCACCGGGCTTTTGCTTCTTGACCGAACGCTGTTCGGCTTGGCGCACGGTCATCTCGCCGGCGATCAATTCCTCGGCCCGCGCCTCCGGATCGGCGACGCTTAACAGTGTTCGGGCATGGCCTGCCGTTAATTTTCCTTCCCGGACCCAGGCCTTCACCTTCTCCGGCAGCCGCAACAGGCGGATCGAATTGGCGACATGGGAGCGGGACTTGCCCACCTCCTTCGCCACGTCTTCCTGGGTGCGGCCGAAGCGGGTGATCAGCTCGTCATAGGCCGCCCCCTCCTCGATCGCATTGAGGTCGGCCCGCTGCACATTCTCGATGATGGCGATTTCCAGCGCTTCGCTGTCCGCCATCTCCCGGATCACCACCGGCACATCGTGCAGCTTGGCGATCTGGGCGGCGCGCCAGCGGCGCTCGCCGGCCACGATCTCGTAAGCGTCCGGCCCCAGCGGCCGCACCAGGATGGGCGAAAGCACGCCCTTCTCCTTCACGCTCGCGGCCAAGTCGGCCAGTGGCTGTTCGTCGAAGCGCTTGCGCGGCTGGAATTTGCCGGGCTTGAGGAAAGCCACCGGCAGAGTGCGCGTGTCTTTGCGCGCGGCCGGCTCGCCCTTAACGGCCGCGACTTCATCACCGATCAGGGCGGAGAGACCGCGCCCCAATCCGCGGGGACGTTCTGCGGGAGGGTTCATGCCGCGACCCGATGCCGTTCGCGCTGGATCAGTTCGCCCGCCAGCTTGATGTAAGCCTGGCTGCCGGGACAGCGCAGGTCATAGACCAGGGCAGGCACGCCATGGCTGGGAGCCTCGGAAATACGCACGTTTCTGGGAATCACGGTGGCATAGACTTTTTCGCCCAGCGTCGCGCGCACGTCATCGGCGACCTGGTCCGACAGCTTGTTGCGCTTGTCGAACATGGTCAGGACGATGCCCTGCATCTCCAGATCCGGATTCAGTTTGTCGCGCACCAGTTCGATGGTCTTCATCAACTGCGACAGGCCTTCGAGGGCGAAGAACTCGCATTGCAGCGGCACCAGCACCGCATCGGCCGCCGCCATGGCGTTGAGCGTCAGCAGCGTCAATGACGGCGGGCAGTCGATCAGCACATAGGAGAATTGATTTTCTCCGTGTACGGAATAACTCTCGATCGCGTCGCGCAGGATGAAATTGCGCCGCGGCATGTCGGCCAGCTCGAGCTCCGCGCCCGACAGATCGACCGTCGCCGGCAGCAGCGACAGGCCGGGAATGCGGGTGGGCACGATGGCCTCAGCCAGGCGGGCGGCGCCGGTCAGAACTTCATAGGTGGTGAGGCCGCGATCCTGGCGATGGATGCCGAGCCCGGTGGAGGCATTGCCCTGGGGGTCGATGTCGATCACCAGGGTGGGCTCGCCGATGGCGGCCAGCGCCGTCCCGAGATTGATGGCCGTGGTGGTCTTACCGACGCCGCCTTTTTGGTTGGCGACGACCAGGATGCGGGGCTTTCGGGGAGGGGTTTTCATGGAGGCCAGCCAACTTTCTCACCACCAGGATAGCACCCGACGGGTCCGTCAGGCTGGGTATCTGTGAGGTCTCCATCTTCCAAGATTTATGGGCCTCGGTCAATTCTGACCCCAGATTTTGGCCCTTCAGGAAGAGACAAACACTGTTCGGACCTGTGAGCCGTTGCGCATAGGACAGGAGCAGGGGCAGAGGGGCCAGGGCCCGGGCTGTTACCACGTCATGGGGGCTGGGGGACAGCTCTTCGATCCGGACATTCTGGACCGCCACGGTCAGACCCATGTGCTCGGCGGCGGCTTTGAGGAAGTCGCACTTCTTGGTGGTGGCCTCATGCAGGGTGACGGCCAGGTCAGGCCGCAGCGCCGCCAGCACCAGCCCCGGGAAGCCGGCTCCGGACCCCAGATCGGCCAGGGTGCGGGCATTTTCGGGGATCAGGGGCGCCAATTGGGCGGAATCCCAGAAATGCCGCCGCCACAGGTCGGGCAGGGTGCTTCTGGCCACCAGATTGTGCCGGGCGTTCCAGTCGGCCAGCAGATCGGCATAGGCCTTCAGCCGGGCCAATGTTTCACGTGAAACATTGGTCGCCCGTGCAAAATCTTCTACAGCAAAATCAAGCACTTACAGCCTTTTTCAAGCTCTTGACGTGGGCCAGAACCAGGGTCAGGGCGGCTGCGGTGACACCCTCGATACGGGCAGCCTGGCCCAGCGTGGCCGGGCGGATGGCCTCCAGCTTGTGGCGGACCTCGTTGGAAAGACCGATCACCGCCTTGTAATCCAGCCCAGCGGGCAGGGCGCGGGCCTCATCGCGGCGGAAAGCCAGGATGTCGGCCTCCTGCCGGTCGAGATAGCCGGCATACTGGGCATCGATCTCCAGCTGCTCGGCCACATCGGGTGTGATCGCTCCGATTTCCGGCCAGAGGCGCAGAAGGGTGGGCAGGTCGGTCAGGGAAAGCAGGTCCAGGGCGCTGCGGCGGACGCCATCCTGGCGCACGGTGATGCCATGGGCGGCAGCCTGATTGGGGGTGAGGTTCAGCCGGGCCATTGTTTCACGTGAAACATTCAGGCGATTCATCTTGTCCGAGAAGGACTTACGGCGCTCCGAACCCACGATGCCGCCGCTTTCGCCCAGCGGCGTCAGGCGCTGATCGGCATTGTCGGCCCGCAAGGTCAGGCGATATTCGGCCCGGCTGGTGAACATGCGATAGGGCTCGCTGACCCCCTTGGTCACCAAATCGTCGATCAGCACCCCGATATAGGCCTGGGCTCGATCCAGAATAACGGGATCGGTGCCCGAAACCCCCCGGGCCGCATTCCACCCCGCCATCAGGCCCTGGGCCGCCGCTTCCTCATAACCGGTGGTGCCGTTGATCTGGCCGGCGAGATAGAGACCGGGCAGCCGCTTGACCTGCAGCGCCGGGGTCAGCTCCCTGGGATCGACATAGTCATACTCGATGGCATAACCCGGACGGCGAACCACCGCATTCTCCAGCCCCGGAATGGTGGCCAGCAGGGCCTGCTGGACGTCCTGGGGCAGGGAGGTGGAAATGCCGTTGGGATAGATCGTATCGTCGTTAAGTCCTTCCGGTTCCAGGAAAATCTGGTGTGACTCGCGGTCGGCGAAGCGGCTGACCTTGTCCTCGATCGAGGGGCAATAGCGCGGCCCGGTGCTCTGGATCTGGCCGGAATACATCGGCGCCCGGTGCAGGTTGGCGCGGATGACGGCGTGGGTCGCAAGCGTGGTGCGGGTGATGTGGCAGGCGATCTGGGGTGTGGTGATCGCGCGGGTGAGAAAAGAGAAGGGGACAGGCGGCTCGTCACCGGCCTGCGGCTCCAGCCGCTCCCAGCCAATGGTGCGGCCATCGAGGCGCGGCGGCGTGCCGGTCTTGAGCCGGCCCATGTTGAGGCCCAGGCCATAGAGCGTCTTCGACAGGCCGATGGAAGGCGGATCGGCCTGCTCGGCATCAGCAGTGTGTGCTGCCATGCGGCCGGCAGGAAATTGCACTTCGCCGATATGCACCAGGCCGCGCAAAAAAGTGCCGGTGGTGAGCACGACAGCGCCGCAGGCAATTTCCTCGCCCTCGGCGGTGCGAACCCCGGTGACGATCCGATCCTTTAAAATCAGGTCTTCCGCGCTTGCGACCTTGATGGTGAGATTTGGAATCTGTGTCAGCGTGCTTTGCATCGCCGCGCGATAGAGCGCGCGATCGGCCTGCGCCCGCGGCCCGCGCACCGCCGGTCCCTTGCGCCGGTTGAGCAGGCGAAACTGGATGCCGGCGGCATCGGCGACGCGGCCCATCAAGCCGTCGAGGGCATCGATCTCACGCACCAGATGTCCCTTGCCGACGCCGCCAATGGCGGGGTTGCAGGACATCTCACCCAGGGTCTCGAATTTGTGGGTGAGCAGCAGGGTGCGGGCGCCGAACCGGGCTGAGGCCGCCGCGGCCTCACAGCCGGCATGACCGCCCCCGATGACAATGATGTCGAACGTCCTGCTCATGGCGGGTGCATACGGAAAACCCCGCCTGTGGACAACTAAAAGCTATATGTAAGCCAATACTTACCAAGCTGAATACCGAAGGTTGGTGCCGTGCGCTGTGCGGACCGCTCCTCTTCACTTACCGATACAAAAGCCGCGGAAGACGAAGTCCAGCACTTCCTCCACATCGACCCGGCCGGTAATCCGTCCCACCGCCCGCATCGCCAGCCGCAAATCTTCGGCCAGCAGCTCCGGCTCGGCGGCATCCTGGGCGTGGGTCAGCGCCGTCAGTGCCTCGGTCAGAGCGGCGCGGTGGCGGGGCCGCGTGAGAGCCAGGGCATTTATGGAATCTGGGCCGGCAAATTTTTGCTGCACCTTTTGCTGCAGCAAAGCCTGCAGCAAATCCAGGCCGGCGCCGGTTTTCAGCGAAATGGAAATTCCCTCATGGGGGGCCAAATCCGACTTGTTCCAGACAATGAAATCCGGTGTCACATCCTCGGGTACGCCCGCGCGCGGATCGGCGGCGCTTCCATCCAGCAGCAGCAAAGTCAGGTGCGCCTCGCGCGCCCGCGCCAGCGCCCGGCGTACGCCCTCGCTTTCGATAACGTCACTGCTGTCGCGCAGGCCAGCCGTGTCGGAGACCAGCACCAGCACGCCACCCAGGTCGAGGCGCACCTCGATCACGTCGCGGGTGGTGCCGGCGATGTCGGAAACGATGGCGACATCGCGTTTTGCCAGCGCATTGAGCAGCGACGACTTGCCGGCATTGGGTGGGCCGATGATCGCCAGCCGCACGCCTTCGCGCAGCGCTTCGCCGCGGCCGCTATCATCCAGATGTGCCTTTATTTGCTGGCTTAAATGCATCGCCGTGCGGCGTGCGGCGTCGAACTCCGCCTCGCCCACGCCGTCATCGGAAAAATCGATCGCCGCTTCGGCCTGGCCCAGCGCCATGATCAGCTCGGCCCGCCAGCCTTCATAAAGATCGGCCAGGGCGCCGTCATACTGGCGCAGCGCCGCCAGCCTTTGTCCTTGCGTCTCGGCATCGACCAGGTCGGCGATGGCTTCGGCGCGGGTAAGGTCGAGCTTGCCGTTCTCGACGGCGCGGCGACTGAACTCGCCCGGCTCGGCCGGTCTGAGCCCCAGCGCCAGGAGCGCCGCGAACAGCGCCTCGCGCACCGCCAAGCCGCCATGCAGATGAATCTCGGCAACGTCCTCGCCGGTGAAGCTGGCCGGGGCGGGAAACCAGAGCAGCAGCACCTGGTCGATCTCCACCCCCTGCCAGGCCAGCCGTTTCAGGCCGGCGGTGCGGGGTGAGGGCAGCGTTCCGGCCAACGCGGCGAGCGCCGGTCCGGCCGCCGGCCCGGACAGGCGCACCACCCCGATCCCGGCGCGGCCGGCCCCGCTGGCCAGGGCAAAGATGCTATCGGGCATGGCTTATTTCTGGGGTTTGCCGCCCGCCGCCAGGGTGGCGCTGTCCCAGAAGAATTTCTGGAATTTCTGGAAGGTATCGGCCGAGCTGCCGGCATTGGCGCCCAGGAAAGGCATCCAGGCCTTCATCATGGCGTCGGGATCGCCGGCATCGAAGGCCGCCCGCATCCGGCCCTGCATTTCCTCCAGCATCTTCTGCTGCAGGGGGGCGACATCGGGCAACCCCATGAAAGCCCGGGCTTCCTGGGGGGTCATGTCGATCTCGATATGCACCTTCATGCCACCCTCCTTCTGTGCCCTGACGCCTTGGGGCTCGGGCTTTGTCCCCACCCCCCATTCGGGCTAAGAACACCGGCCCAAAAACATGAGCCCGCGCGGCCAGCATCGCCCGACGCGCCCAACCGGAACAAGACCATGCCTGCCACCGCACTTCAGAATACCGCCAGTCCCTATCTTCGCCTGCACAGGGACAATCCGGTGCAATGGCAGGCCTGGGGTCCGGACACGCTGGCCCAGGCGCAGGCCGAGAACAAGCCGATCTTCCTCTCCCTGGGCTACACCAGCTGCCACTGGTGCCTTGTGATGAATGAGGAGAGTTTCTCCGATGCCGGCATCGCCGCCCTGATCAACCAGAATTTCATTCCGATCCTGGTCGACCGCGAAGAGCGTCCCGACCTCGACATCTTCTACCAGTCCGCCCAGCCGGCGATGGGCCTGCGCGGCGGCTGGCCGCTCAATGTTTTCCTCACCCCGGAGGGCGCGCCCTATTTCGCGGTCAATTACCTGCCGCCGGAAGAGCGCCTCGGCCAGCCTTCATTCCGCACCGCCGTGAGCGAGGCGATTTCGCTCTGGAAGGACCGCAACGCCCAGGCGCGCGAACAGGCCGCCAATGTCCGCGCCCAGCTTGAGAATGTCTATGAGCGCGACATGCGCACGCCGCCCGACACCATCCAGCTCGACCTGGTGGCGCTGGGCGTGGCCCGCAACTACGACATCTTCTTCGGCGGCCAGCACGGGACGCAGAAATTCACCAACCCGCAGCAGCTCGAATTGCTGTGGCGCGCCTATCTGCGCAGCGGCGTCTCGCAATTTTCGCAGATGCTCTTCACCACCCTGGACCATGTGCTGTTCGGCGGCATCTACGACCATATCGGCGGCGGCTTCTTCCGCTATGCCGAGGATGAGCGCTGGACCACGCCCTATTTCGAAAAAACCCTGGCCGACAGCGCCCAGATGGTCGATCTGCTCACCGGCATCTGGCAGCATAATCGCAGCGAGCTGGCGCGCAGCCGCATCGAGGAAACCATCGGCTGGATGCTGCGCGAGATGAAGCTGCCCGGCGGCGGCTTCGCCACCACCCTGCATTCGCAGAGCGAAGGCGAGCACGGCAAATATTATCTCTGGAGCGAAACGGAGATCGACGCCGCCCTGGTCGGCACCTTCTCGGCCAAGTTCAAGTCGGTCTATGCCGTCACCAGCGACGGCACCATCGCCGGCCGCAACCTGCCGCGCCGCATCGGCGCCGGCGCCCAGGAAACCAGCGACGCCGACGAAATCCTGATGACCAAGCAGCGTGGGCTTCTGCTGGAAACGCGCAGCCGCCGCACGCCGCCCACGCGCGACGACAAGATCCTGGCCGACTGGAACGGCCTTGCCATCGCCGCCCTGGCACGCGCCGGCATGGCGCTGGACCGCGGCGAATGGGTCGCCGAAGCCGTCATCGCCTTCACCAGCGTGGTGGCGCGGCTGGGTGACGGCGCCACGCTTTATCATTCGGCCGTCGGCGATGAGCGCGGCGCCGAAGGCTTTGCCGACGACTATGCCAATATGGCGCTGGCGGCGATGCAGCTCTACGAAGTCTCGGGCGACAAGCGCTTCCTGCAGAACGCCAAGGCCTGGACCGACACCCTCAACGCCCATTTCTGGGACGAAAATCGCGGCGGCTATTTCTTCACCTCGGACCATGCCGATCCGATGCTGCTCCGGCCACGCTATTTCGCCGACAATCCGACGCCGCCGGCCAACGGCACCATGCTGACGGTGCTGTCGCGGCTGATCCTGACCACCGGCAATACCGGCTATGCCGACAAGGCCCGCCACCTGGTCGCCGCCTTCGGCGCCGAAGTCCCGCGCGGCTTCCTGGGAATGTGCGGCTACATCAACGGCGCCGAAACCTATTCCTCCGCGCTGCAGATCGTGATCTTCGGCCAGCGCGGTGCGCCGCAGACCCAGGATCTGATCCGCGCCGCCTGGGGCAAGGCGCTGCCCGGCCGCCTGGTGCTGCTGGTCGAACCCGGCACGGCGTTGCCCGAAGGCCACCCCGCCGCCACGGGCGGGATGCAGAATGGCGTGCCCACCGCCTATATCTGCCAGGGCGCGGCCTGCTCGCCGCCCTTCACCAGCGCGGTGCAGCTCAGCCAGGTTCTCACGCTCCCGCGCCAAAAGGATCCTCTGACTTCTACTTAGTAACCCCCTCTGTCCGCCTCGCGGCCGCTACGCGGCCTGCCGGCGGACATCTCCCCCTTTAGGGCGCTGCGCGCCAAAGGGGGAGAAAGCCGGAGTATTCGTATGACCGCCGAGATGATCGCGATCCGGGAAGGCATGCAGGGCTATCTCGCCAGGCCGGCTGCGGGCACGGGCCCCGGCATCGTCGTCATCCAGGAGATTTTCGGCGTCAATGCCGTGATGCGCGGGCTGGCCGACGCTCTGGCGGCGCAAGGCTTTGTCGCGCTGGTGCCCGACCTGTTCTGGCGGCTGGAGCCGGGCGTTGATCTCAGCGACAAGAGCGACGCCGAATGGAAGAAGGCGCTCGACCTGATGCAGCGCTTCGACATCGACACCGGCATCGCCGACATCCAGGCCGGCATCGCGGCCCTGCGCGCCATGGATGGCGTGACCAAAGTCGGCGCCGTCGGGTACTGCCTGGGCGGCCTCTTGGCCTATCTCACCGCCACCCGCACCGACATCGATGCCGCGGTGAGCTTTTACGGCGTCAATATTCCCGCCTTCCTCAGCGAAGCCGGCAGGATCAAGAAACCCTTGATGCTGCATGTCGCCGCCGAAGACGGTTTCGTGCCGCCGCCGGCGCAGGAGCAGATGATCGCCGGCCTGAAAGACAATCCCGCCGTGATGCTGCATCGCTATGAAGGCGTCGATCACGCCTTTGCGCGGCCGGGCGGCCGGCATTTCAACCAGGCGGCCGCGGACCTCGCCAACCGCCGCACCGCCGATTTCTTCAAGAGGCATTTGTCCTGATGCACGCGATCCGTTTCGACAAGACCGGCGGCAGCGATGTCCTCAAGCTGGAGACGGTCGAGCTGCCCGCGCCCGCCCAGGGCGAAGTAAGGCTGCGCCACACCGCCATCGGCGTCAATTTCATCGACACGTATCACCGCAGCGGCCTTTATCCGGTGCCGCTGCCCTCGGGCCTGGGCAGGGAAGCTGCGGGCGTGGTCGACGCCGTGGGTGAAGGGGTCACCGCGTTCAAAGTGGGCGACCGCGTCGCCACCGCTTCGGGTCCGCTGGGCATGTATGCGCAAGCCAGCAACATCGCGGCCAAGGAGCTGGTGAAGCTGCCGGCCGGGATCAGCGACGAAGTCGCGGCGGCCGCCATGCTCAAGGGCCTCACCGCCTGGTACCTGCTGCACGAAACCTACAAAGTACGGCGCGGCGAGACGATCCTGGTCCATTCGGCGGCCGGCGGCGTCGGCTTGATCCTTTGCCAATGGGGCAAGGCGCTGGGCGCGAACGTCATCGGCACCGTCGGTTCGCAAGCCAAGGCGCAGCTGGCGCGCGACGCCGGCGCGGCGCATGTGCTTCTTCTCGCCGACGGCTGGGAAAAGAAAGTGCGCGAGATCACGGGCGGCGAAGGCCTGCCGGTGGTCTATGACTCGGTGGGCAAGGACACGTTCGAGGCTTCGCTCAACTGTCTGCGTCCCCGCGGCCTGATGGTGAGCTTCGGCAATTCTTCCGGCGCGGTGCCGCCCTTCTCGCCCGGTATCCTGTCGGCCAAGGGCTCGCTCTACCTGACAAGGCCGACGCTGTTTCACTATATCGCCACCCGGCCCGAACTGGAGCGCGGCGCGGCGGAACTCTTCGCGGTGATGCAATCCGGCGCGGTAAAGGTAGAGGTGCGTCAGCGCTTCCCCCTCGCGGACGCCAAGGCCGCCCATGACGCGCTGGAAAGCCGCCGCACCACCGGCGCCACCGTCTTATTGCCTTAGGGGGCCTGTTGCCCTGATGGGCCGCGGCACGATATTTTCCACTTTTGTGACACACCCTCCGGATCGGCCCCGCCCTTGTTGCACACCCCTTTGAAAAGTCAGGTTTCCGCCGCCGGCGCGCGGACGATCACGGCTGTCTATCGCGTCACCGACGCGGCCGATCGTATCCAGGCCCGCGCCGACGCCATCGCGGTGGAGCAGAGCGTGGAAATGCCGGTCGCCGCCATCAGCGACCGCATCGTGCTGGATGAGATTGTCGGCCGGGTCGAGGACATCCGCGATCTGGGCACCGGCAGCTTCGAGATCCGCATCGGCCTGGCGGTCGCCACCACCGGCCTGGAAGCCGGCCAGTTGATGAACATGCTGTTCGGCAACAGTTCCATCCATGCCGATGTGACGCTGGTCGACGCTATCTTTCCCGAAACGGTGCTTACCGCCTTCCACACCCCGCGCCCCGGGCTGCAGGGCTGGCGCCGGCGCGCCGATGCCAAGAACCGCGCCCTGACCTGTTCGGCCCTGAAGCCGCAAGGTCTTCCGGCGCCGGCGCTGGCGGACATCGCCGGCCAACTGGCGCGCGGCGGCCTGGATTTCATCAAGGACGATCACGGCCTGGCCGACCAGGTTTACAGCCCCTTT
>DATFFI010000045.1:0-5334 GCA_035250225.1 Rhizomicrobium sp.
AACGCCGGCAGCACGTTGAATGTGGCGAGCTCGGAACGCATCGGCTCTATTGCCGGCGCGGGCAATATTTCCATCAATTTAAACCAGCGCCTGGTCACGATGGCGACCGCCGATACCACGCTCAGCGGCGTGATCTCCGGCCTGGGCGGCCTTGCTGTATGGCAGGGCGGTAGGTTGACCCTGACCGGCGCCAACACTTTCAGTGGTGGTCTCAATCTCGCCTCCGGCACGGTGGTAATAGGCAACAGCAGCGCGCTGGGCACGGGTACGGTCAACGCCGGTATCGGCGGGTTCGAGTATGCCAACGGCGTCTCCATCGCCAATGCCATCGCGCTGGACGGGGTGGTTATCACCGAGGGCGGGGCTCCCATCCTCATTGCGCCGGCCAGCTTGGCCACGCCCTTCCATGTCGCTTCCGGATCGGCGACGCAGAGCGGCGTCATTTCCGGCGTCGGTGGCATCGCGAAGACCGGCACTGGCACCCTGATCGTCACGGGCAACAACACATATACCGGCGGCACCACCATCAGCGCCGGCACACTGCAGCTCGGCAATGGCGGTACCGGCGGGGCGATTGCCGGCAACGTCGCCAATGCCGGTGCACTGGCCTTTAACCGCTCCGATGCCGCAACCTTTGCCGGCGTGATTTCCGGCGCCGGCGCCGTCACCAAGGCGGGCGCGGGCACCCTCACCCTCACCGGCGCCAACACCTATACCGGCGCCACCACCGTCAGCGGCGGCACGCTGGCGGTGAACGGCTCCATCGCCTCCGCCACCACCGTGGCTTCGGGCGGCACCCTGGGCGGCACCGGCACAGTCGGCGGCATCACCACCATCCAGTCCGGCGGCACGCTGGCGCCCGGCAACAGCGTCGGCACCTTGACGATCAATGGCAATCTTTCGTTGCAGGCCGGTTCGACCTATGCCGCGGAAATCACTCCCGCCGCCGCCGACCGGGTAACCGTCAGCGGTACGACCAGCATCGCCGGCAGCCTGAACGCCACCTTCCAGAGCGGCGTTACCTATGCTCCGGCCAGCTATACGCTGATCTCGTCCACCGGCGCGCTCAGCGGCACCTTCTCCGCCTTCAACACGGTTGGCCTGCCCGGCGGTTTCCGCACCAGCCTCAGCTACAGCGCCGGCGCCGTCTCCTTGCTGCTGGAACGCAGTGACTTGCTGCCCCTGCTGGGCGGCCTCGGCACGGTCAACCAAGTCAATGTCGCGGGCGGCATCGACCGCGCGGTATTGGCCGGTGCGACGGCGCCGGCGTCGTTCCAGCCCCTCTACAACATGAGCGGCACGACGCTGGGCGCGGCCATCAACCAGCTCGACGGCCAGATCAATGCCCAGGTCGCCGAAGCCCTCTCCAGCAATTACTTTGCCTTCCTGCGGCTGCTGATGGGCGAGGGTGGCTCGGGCGGCAATGGCGCCAGCGCTTCTTATGCCCCCGGCAAATCCTATGCCGCGGCGGATGCGCCCAAACCGGCGCAACTGACGCCCGGCGAACTCAATGTCTGGGGCGCGGTGTTCGGCGGCGAGACCGAGCTGTCCGCCAGCGCCGCCACCGGCGCGGCCGGCTTGTACAGCGACGGCTACCGCTTTGCCGCCGGCCTGACCTATGCCGCCGATGAGGGCTTGCTGCTGGGCGCCGGTATTGCCGCCGGCCAGGACAATTTCGATTCCGGCAATGGCCGGGCACGTGGCGGCGATCTCAGCCTCGGCTTCCATGCCCGCCAGAGCGTGTTCGACAGCGGTTATCTCTCCGCCGCGATAGGCTTCGGCTGGACCAGCGTCAAGACCATGCGCACCATCACCATCTCCGGCACCGATGTCCTCCAGGGCAAGCCGGATGCCGATACGATCGGCGGCCGCGTCGAAGGCGGTTACCGCATCGCGCTGGACGAGAGCGTCGACCTGACGCCCTTCGCCGCTATCGCCATCGCCGGCTTCGACACGCCCGCCTATACCGAGACCGCGCTCGGCGGCAGCAATGCCTTTGCCCTGACCTACCAGGCGCGCAGCAGCCTGATGGGCAATACCGAACTGGGAGCGCGGCTGGGACGCAGTTTCGAATGGGCCGGCAGTCCGGGCCGTATCGAGCTGGTGGCGGGCTGGGCCTATTCCGTCAATGACAGGGCCATCAGCAACGCCGCGTTCCAGTCCCTGGCGGGTTCCAGCTTCCAGCTCCTGGGCGTCAACCAGGCAAAGAACAGCGCCATCCTGGGCGTCAACCTGGAAGGCCGCACCGGCTTCGGCCTCGATTACGGCCTGAAGCTGGACAGCCGCGTCGGCGACGGCTCTTCCATCCTGACCGGCACCGGCCGGATCGGCTGGCGCCTGTAGAAGGCTTGCGTCAGCCCTGAACGGTTGGTGGCCTCGCGGAAAATGCTAACCTCGGCCCATACTGCCGGGGGTATTTATGAAAACGAGAATTCTGGTGCTGGGCGCCGGGTTCGGCGGGATGGAATTGTGCACCACCCTGTCGGAAACGCTGGGCGATACCGTGGCGGTGACGCCGATCGACAAATCCGTTCGTTTCGTCTTGGCTATTCCAAGCTGGATTTGATGTTCGGGCGCACCGATGCCGAGGACACCTGTCAGGTGATCGAGGCGCAGCGGCGCCTCCAGGATTCCGTCCAGACCGCCGAGGCGCGGCGTATGGCCCGGCGCCGGTGAAGAAACCCGAAGGCAAGGTGCTGGTGGTCGAGGATGTCGCCCTGATCCGCATGACCATCATCGACATGGTCGAGCAGCTGGGCCTGACCGCCGCCGAGGCGGCGGACGGGCCCGCAGCGCTGGCGGTCCTGAAAAGCGATGACGGCATCGCCATACTGCTCACCGATCTGGGCCTGCCCGGCATGAATGGCCGCGAGCTGGTGGAAGAGGCGCTGACGCTGAA
This sequence comes from Rhizomicrobium sp., assembly GCA_035250225.1. Classification (GTDB taxonomy): domain Bacteria; phylum Pseudomonadota; class Alphaproteobacteria; order Micropepsales; family Micropepsaceae; genus Rhizomicrobium. The sequence continues at coordinate 2,900 of DATFFI010000045.1, forward strand.
GCCCGGCCTGAAGGTGATCATCGCCTCGGGCTGTTCCACCGAGGTGGAAGGCGCCGAGACCCTCAGGGGCCAGGCCACTTTCCTGAGCAAACCCTTCGACATGGTGCAACTCCGGCGCGTCCTCGGCGCGTGAGTTGCTTTTTTTGTTTTCCCCATCCGGAATTGCCGACACCGATGCCGGCAAACAAAAAGCCCGCGAGGCGAACCTCGCGGGCTTTTTTTTACTTCAGCTTGTCGAGCCTGTTACCAGGGGAACGACGAGATCGAGTAGGTCAGAGTCGCCATCACGGTGCTGCCGCAAGCGCGCGGGGTCGACATCCAGAACGCGGCGCACTGGCCGGCGGTCAGGTCGGTGTCGACATAGCGCAGGTCCAGCGCCAGGCTGCGATAGGTGGCGGTGGCGCCGAGATCCCAGTGCGTATAGTTCTTCGAGGTCGGGATGATGTTTTCGACCCACTGATGACCGACGGTGCCGCCGAGGCTCAGCCAGTCATTGACCGGGATCGAGAGGTTGCCGCTGACATAGTTGCCTTCGCCGCCGCTCAGCGACCAATTGGGCGAATGCGCGTAGGTGAAGGTGGTCGAGAAGGGACCCCAGGAACGGCTCAGCGCGGCGCCGAACTCGATGAAGGAGGCATTGCGCAGCAGGATGCCCGGCGTCTTGGCGTCGGGATAGGCGTAGTAGAGAACATAGGTGTTGAGGTTGGCGAAGCCGAACAGGTCGGTGTTCTTGCCGAAGGTCAGGTCCAGCTCATAGGAGGGGCTGCCGGGCTGGTTCAGGGCCCAGTCGGTCTTGGAACCCCAGGCGCTGGCATAGAAGCCTTCCGGGCCGGTGAGAGTGAGCGAGGCCTGCGGCGCGAACTCTTCGTTGTTTTGGCTGATGCCGCGGAAGCGATAGTCGCTCTGGACCGCGAGCGTGGCAGCCAGGGCGAAATCGGACTCTTGGGCAGAGGCGGTCCCGGCAAAGGCGCTGGCAATCGCCATCGCGCCAAGGATCGTCTTGGTCAGGTTCTTCATTTGTTATCCTCTCAGTGGCCGCGCCCCCGGGACGCGTGGCCGGACAAACCGGCTTCAAGGACAAAATCTGGCTTGCGCGGGTTTGGTTCAATATGACATTTGCAATTCAGTCCCCCTTTTCGGGGACAAAAAGCCGGATTTGGCAGAGCGTTGTTGCAACGCAACACATGATTGCCTATTTTATGTGCATATCGCCAAAGCGCGGTGCAATTGGGCGATCGTGTCTGGACAGGTTAACATGGCATCGGGTCGGAACGGAGTTGCCCCTGTGCCAGCGCTGAGGGAGAGGATTCGGCCCGCGTGACCAGAATCCTGCGCATTGTCCTGGTACGGCACGGCCAGCCCCATATCGCGCTATCGCCCACCACCGGGCACCGGGGTTTCCGCGACTATATCGGCGCCTATGAAGAGGCGGGGCTCGACCCCGTCAGCGTGCCGCCGCGCGAGCTGATGGAGCTGGGGCAGGAGCTGGGCGCCATCTTCGCCAGCGACCGCAAGCGTTCCCACCAGAGTGCGCGCCTGTTGGCGGCACAGAAGCCGCTGGAGATGGATCCCCTGTTCGCCGAGGCGCCGCTGGCCAGTCCGCCCGTGCCGTTCCTCAAGTTGAGCGTGCCGGGCTGGGCCGTGATCTCGCGCCTGCTCTGGCATATCGGCTTTGCCCCCGGCATCGAAAACGTGGCCGCGACCAAAAAGCGGGCACAAAAGGCGGCAGATATCCTGATCGCCCGCGCCGCAGAGGTGGGCGGCGTGGCGCTGGTGGCGCATGGCTATTTCAACTTCATGATCGGCCGCGAACTGAAGCGGCGTGGTTTTGCCAGGCGCGGCAGTCATCGGGCGCGCTACTGGAATACGGTCACCTACGAGCGCCCAGACAATTGAAGACGGCTGGTTGAAGCCGACTCCCGGCTGCGTTACCTCATTGCTGAGGGTGATTCGATGCGCACGCGCGTTTGTCTTCTGGCGCTGATGCTATCCGCAGATCCGGCCATGGCGGCGCCGGCCGGCTATGTCAGCCAGCGCGCCGAAAATGCCCATATGCGCGAAGGGCCCTCCTACCAGCACCGCGTCCTCTGGATCTACAAGCACAAGGGTTATCCCTTCCAGGTGATCGCGCGTTACGACGTCTGGCGGCGGGTGCGGGCCCATGACGGCACCGTGGGCTGGATGAATGTGGCGATGCTGACCGACCGGCGCACCGCGCTGGTGACGGGTCGCGACCGGGTCCCGGTCTATGCCGATCCCGAACCCCGCGCCAAGCTGGTGGCCTATGCCATGCCCGGCGCGACCGCCAACCTGGAAGCCTGCGCCATTCGTTCCTGCCGCATTTCGGCGCCCGGCCTCAAAGGCTGGATCGACAAGAACAGGATCTGGGGCGCCGGGGATAACGAGGTCTTCAAGTAACCCAACTCACCATGGGC
>DATFFI010000046.1:0-3946 GCA_035250225.1 Rhizomicrobium sp.
CTCACTCCACAAACAGCATCTGGCCGAACCGGTCGGGATAGTGCGGGTCCGGCCTTGCCATGCCCGAATCCGACCATTGCGAAAGCCGACGGTTGGGTTGCGTTCCATCCCAGCGATTGAGGTTCGCGATCCAGCGGTCGCCGGTCTTGGGGACGGGGTTATCCGCCAGATCGGCAAAGGCGCGCCAGGGGATCGCCACTTCCAGGCTCCAGCCCTGATCCTGGTCTCCGCTGACATTGAGCGTGCCTTTGATCGAGACGGCGAGGCGCACGCCCGGCAGGTCGTAATTCTTTATCGGGCGCTGGGGAAACGGGTAGAGATAGTCGTACAGGACGGCGCGGGCATTCATTTCCAGGCCCACATACAGGTTCTTCACCCCGGGCGGCGCAATGAAGAGTTCGACGGCATCGTCCCGGTAGGTGGGGTCGTCCCGTTGCGTATGCACCGCGGTGATGTCGCTATCGCTGCAGTCATAGGCGACATAGAGATTGTCGTTGTCCCAGGCGAGCCGGGCCATGGTCGCCTGCTTCGTGCCGGTCTGTTCGGCCCAGGGGAAGACAAAACGCACCGGCCGGGCGGCTTGCCACGCCGTATCGTCGAGTTGGCCGTCGATGCGCGGCGCAGTTTTGGCCCGATGCACCTCATAGGTCGGGATGGGGGCAAGATCGGGCCGCTGCGCCTGCGCCAGCACGGGTGCCGTTGTCACAAGCGCAGGCAAGGCGGATACGAAAAGCGCGATGAATCTTGTCACAGCCTCAATCCCGTTTTCCAGGGCAGTTCAATATCCGATCATCCGTTGCGCCATGGGTAGCCAGCCGGACCAATGATAGATCGCGGATGTGACCGCTTCCACCGCCAGTATCCAAGGCAGGGCGATGAGGTAGACGGGGTGTATGCGTCCGCGCGTTACGCGGTCATACGCCATGGCTGCCAGGATCATGGCGTTGGAGCCAAGATAGGCCTGGGCCATCAGCCCGAAAAAACCGTCCCCGAAATGGGCCAGGAGCCATGGACCGATCCAGCGCCCGAAACTTGCGGGCAAAAGCGTTGCCGTTGCCAGCAGCATCAGCCGCTTGTGCCGCGCCGGGTCCTTTCGCAGCAGCAGCGCCGGAACAGCCAGGCTGGGGAACAGCAGCATGTCCGTAAGCGGCACGATCATGAAAGCCAGCATCTGATTCTGTCCGGCTTCGAAATTCACCCGCCGCGACACCAGGGTTGTCGCAATGCCAAGAACGACCATGATGGGCACCAGCGCCACGGCGCTGAGGCCCAGCTTGCGGTGGATATGCAGCCGCCCAGAACGGATCAGCCAGGCCTGGGCTGTGAACAGGACCAGCCAGCCACTGAAGACCACCGCATGCACATGCACGATCGGGTGCGGGAACGGAGACTGGCCGGTCAGCTGCCCTTTCACGCCGGGGCCAAACCCCATGACAATGGACACCCAGGCCATGGCGGCGAACGCCAGGAAGAAGCTGCGGTCCCATTTGTGATAGGGCGCGAATGACGGCGGTGATGTTTGCTCCCGTCCGGCCTTGTTGTGCGAAGTGTCCTCAGGCACCCTTACGGCCCCATCGTGCGCTGAAGCCACGAAGATTCCGGCCCAGGCGAGCAGTCCCCCGGGTCTATCGCGACAGTGTCGATGCGGGCATCCGACATGCAGCGACCCTAATCCCGGCCCAGAACGACTTCAATCGGGGCAAAAAGCGGCGGCCATGGCGGCTGGCGTTGCGGCGGTGAAACCTTCGGCGGCAGTCTGATCGCTCAAGAATGTGGATGCAGGGAACCGATGATAGACGGTCCATTCCCCATGCTACCGATCCATTCCTGCGCTCCGACGGTTACAGGGCCAAACCCGGCCAGTGGCCCCGGCTAGCCGTAAGGGGCCGGACCGGCTAAGAGATTGCGGGGCCTTACTCACTGTCGATCCGCCATGCGCCGTCTCTTGGGCACGCTCTACATCCAGGTGCTGATCGGCATCGCGCTGGGCGTCCTGGTCGGCGCCCTCTGGCCGGAATTCGGTGCTTCTCTCAAGCCGCTGGGCGACGCTTTCATCAAGCTGATCAAGATGGTGATTGCGCCGGTGATCTTCTGCACCGTGGCGTTGGGTATCGCCCAGATGGACGATATGAAGAAATTCGGCCGCATCGGCGGCAAGGCGCTGATCTATTTCGAATTGGTTTCGACCCTGGCGCTGGTGATCGGCCTTTTCGTCGGTGAAGTGATCCGGCCGGGCGCCGGCTTCAACATCGATCCCAAGGCCCTCGATCCCTCCGTCGCCACCGCCTATGCCAGGCGGGCCGAGGCCGACAGCGTCACCGATCACCTGCTTAACATCATTCCCGATACCTTCCTGGGCGCGCTGTCCGGCGGTGACCTGCTACAGGTGCTGCTGGTGGCGATCCTGTTCGGCTATGCCTGCACAAGGATCGGCGAAACCGGCCACCAGGTCGCCGGCATGCTGCAGAAAATCGTGTCGGTCTTCTTCCGCATCATCCACACCATTGTCTGGCTGGCGCCGATCGGGGCCTTCGGCGCCATGGCCTTCACCATCGGCCGTTACGGCCTGCAGTCGCTGGTGCCGCTGGCGGCGCTGATCGGCAGCTTCTATGTCACCTGCTTCCTGTTCGTGGCGGTGGTGCTGGGCCTGATCGCGCGCTTCATGGGCTTCTCGCTCTGGCGCTTCCTGGTCTATATCCGCGAGGAATTGCTGATCACGCTGGGCGCGTCGTCCTCCGAGCCGGCGCTGCCGCGCATGATCGAGAAGCTGCAAAAGCTGGGCGCGAAGCCGGCCGTGGTCGGCCTGGTGATCCCGACCGGCTACAGTTTCAATCTGGACGGGACCAATATCTATCTCACCCTGGCGATCCTGTTCCTGGCCCAGGCCACCAATACCGAGCTCAGCGTCATGCAGATGGTCACCATCCTGCTGGTGGCGATGCTGACCTCCAAGGGCGCCAGCGGCGTCACCGGCGCCGGTTTCGTCACCCTGGCGGCGACGCTGAGCGTGGTGCCGACCATTCCCATGGTGGCGCTGGCCACCATTGTCGGCATCGACCGTTTCATGAGCGAGTGCCGTGCCATCACCAACATTATCGGCAATGGCGTCGCCACCCTGGCGGTGGCGCGCTGGGAAGGCGAGCTGGACATGGATCAGCTCCATTCGGAACTCGCCAAACCGCACGCCACCGCGTGCTAAGACGCGGCATGCTTCCCGCCAGTCTTGCCAGTCATCACTTTGCATTGTAAAGTTCATGCCATGACCGGCTTCTGCTTCGACCGCTTTCTTCTGGACCGCCGCAATCGGCAGCTGCGGTTGGACGGCGCGCCGGTGGAGCTGAACGCGCGCTATCTCGATGCCCTGATCCTGCTGGTGCGCTTCAAACGGCAAACGTGTGAGGCCTGACATGAACAAAAGCTCCGCAGCATTGCTTCAATTCGTCCCGGTGTGCATCGGCATCGTCATGCTGGTCCTCATGCTCTGGGAGCCGCATCTTGAAGGCCGGAATGTGAACGCCACGCTCTTCCAGATCTACTTCAACGATCCCTTCCTGGCTTATGCCTACACGGCGTCCATTCCGGGTTTCGTGGCGCTCTATCGGGCATACCGGGCGCTGGGGTATGTCCGGGAAAACAACACATTCTCGCCGGCGACCGTGCAGTCGGTGCGGAGCATCAAATATTGCGCCCTGGCCGTTGCGGCTTTTGTCGTGGGGGGAGAAGCCTGGCTGTTCCTGTATCAAAGCGGCAAGGAAGACATTGCGGGCGGTGTCGCCATCGGCCTTTTCTTTATTGTCGTCTTTGCCGTCATCGCCATGGCCGCGGCGAGGGTGGAACGGTTTCTGCAAAATGGCATGGATGCGTCTTATCGGGCCTGACCAAACAATATGCGCATGCCGGCGCGATAGGCATCCGGACTGTTGGCGGAATGGCTGCCCTTCTCTAT
>DATFFI010000047.1:0-9369 GCA_035250225.1 Rhizomicrobium sp.
TCCGGCCTGCCATTGAAAATGCCAGACGGCAATATTTCCAGGGGGCTCTATCCATCCGGCAGCAATTGGTCACCCAATTGCAGAAGGGTCAGAAACCCTTTCTTTCCCCGCAGGAATGGCAGATGCGGTCGAATCCGGGACTGGATAGCATTGCAGCGATCTCGCGGACGGCCTTCGATCTCGCCAGAACGCATCTGGCGCAGCGCGAGGCGCTTGCGCGGAGCAGCTTCTATGCCTCCATCGGAGCCTCCCTGATCGCTGTCTTCTTGGCCGCCTACGCGGTTCTCTACATCCGTCATCGCGTTCTGAAGCCGCTCCACCAGATCACGCGCACCATGGAGGCCGTCGTCGCCGGGGACATGGCCTACGGGATTCCACTTCAGCAGAGAAACGATGAAATCGGACAGGTTGCGCGCATCGTGAATGCATTCCGGGAAAACACGCTGGAGCGGCAACGGCTGGAGCGGGAACTGATGGAAAATCAGGTGGCTAAGGAAGCCGCCGAAGCCTCGAACAAGGTGAAATCGGAATTCCTTGCCCATATGAGCCATGAATTGCGCACCCCCCTGAACGCGATCATCGGCTTTTCCGATGTCATGAAGCAGAAAATGTTCGGACCCATCAGCGACCAGTACAAGGAGTATGCCATCCTCATCCACGAGTCGGGCGAGCATCTTCTCAACCTGATCTCCGGCATCCTGGACATCGCCAAGATCGAAGCCGGAAAATTCGATCTCAATCTGGAAAAGATCGATGTTGCTGAAACAGTCGCATATTGCACCCAGCTCATCGCTGGAAAGGCCGTGGAAAAGGGCGTCGCGATGACGATGGAGCTTCCCGCCGAAAAGCCGACGCTCATCGCGGATGCCCGGGCGCTGAACCAGATCCTGATCAGCACCCTTTCCAATGCGGTCAAGTTCACAAATCGTGGCGGCGAAGTGAAGCTGTCGGTCGAAGTGCGGGGCCAAACACTACGCCTCTCGATCTGCGACAATGGCATCGGGATTCCGGAAAGCACGCTGGCGCGCATCGGCCATGCTTTCGAGCGGGCCTCGAACGATCCAAAACTCGCGCGTGAGGGGGCCGGCCTCGGTCTGGCGCTGGTGCGGGCGCTGGTGGATCGCCATGGCGGCACCCTGAGGATCACGAGCCAGGAAAAGGTCGGGACCAGCGTCGTGGTTGAACTGCCCCTGTCGCAGGCGGTGCAAGTCGCCGCTTGAGCCCGCCGGTCTTTCGATCCGACGTGTCCGCGTGCGGGCCAATCGGAGCGTTTCGGGGCCCCAACGCGCTGGCAAACAGCGCCCGGAACCGGCCATGTCCTTGAGCGCCTTCGGCAATTCTTAACATGCTGTTTTGACTCGTTAATTGTCCACAGGCCGCTACATCTGGCCCCCAGGGCCGTATTTCGTTTTTCATAATTTATTAACCACAATCTCTATGCGGACCCGAGTCCCATCGGTATCTTATTGATTCAACAGTGATTCGCTCTTCAGGGGCGGGGTTAACGGGGGGCGTCCCAAAATGGGACACCGTAACGAGCCGGGGTACAAAGGGGGCGGGCTGGCAGCGGCCGGCCTTTCTGCGGCCTTGGTCATGACCCTGCCTCAGCCTGCCCTGGCCGCCCTCCCCGCCCTGCTGGAAGCCCAATCCGGCCAGATCGTCGTCCTCTCCGCCCTGGCCGCCGGCGGCGTGGCGCTGGCCATTGCCGCGGGCCTGTGGGCGCTGGCGGAGCAACGGATCGCCCGCCGGCTGCGCCGCTCGCTCAAACTCACCGGCGCGCGTACCAAGGCGGCGGTGGGTGAGCGCGATGCCCTGCTGGGGGCCGGCCGCGAGCCGCTGGTGGTGTGGGGCCGCGACGGCGCCGGCCCCTATTCCTATGGCGGCGGCGAAGCCGTGCTGCAGTCCTGCCTGAAAGGCGCCGACGCGCTGGCGCTGTCCAGCGCCATCGACGGCCTTTCGGATCGCGGTGCCGCCTTCCAGATTCCGGTCAGCGATGCGCATGGCCGCAAGCTGATCGCCCGCGGCCGCGCCGTGGGCGGCATGGTGGCGGTCTGGCTGGAAGAGCCGACCATTTCCGCCGAAGCCGCCGACTACAAGGCCATCCTCAATGCCCTGCCGACGCCCGTCTGGCTGCGCGACAAGGGGCTGGCGATTTCCTGGGGCAATCACGCCTTCCTCAAGGGCGCCGGCGCCAGCGACCTGGAAGAAGTACGCATGAACCAGGCGGCGCTGGACAAGGGCGAACGCGACTTGGCGGCCAGCGCCCGCAGCCAGAACATGCTGGTGGAGTCCAAGCGCTTCTCGCTGGTAAACGGCCAGCGCCGCGCCCTGGCCTTCACCGAAATCCCGCTGGGCGATGCCGGCGTCATCGGCACCGCCGTCGATGTCACCGACCTGGCCTCGGCGGAAGCGCGGCTGCAAAGCCATGTCGACGCCCATGCCGATACGCTGGACAAATTGCAGACGGCGGTGGCGATCTTCAGCCGCGACCAGAAGCTGGCCTTCCACAACCGCGCCTTTGCCCGGCTCTGGGGCCTCACCGAAAGCTTCCTGGACAAGCATCCCAGCGACAGCGAAATCCTCGACCGGTTGCGCGATGCCCGCAAGCTGCCCGAACAGCGGGACTATCAGGGCTGGAAGCGTTCGCGGCTGGCGCTCTACGAAGCGGGGCGCGGCGCCAACAGCGAAGAGCATTGGCACCTGCCGGGCGGCCAGACCATCAAGGTGATCAGCCAGCCGCATCCGTCGGGCGGCCTGACCTATCTCTATGAAGACGTCAGCGAAAGGCTGGCGCTGGAAAGCTCGTTCCAGACCGCGCAGAAGGTACAGTCGGCGACGCTGGACACGCTGAAGGAAGGCGTGGCGGTGTTCGGCCCGGATGGAAAACTCAAATTCCACAATGCCGCTTTCGCCCGCATCTGGGATTTCCTGCCCGACGAACTGAAGAACGAGCCGCATGTGCGCGAGATCGCCGCCATCGCGTCGGAGCGCTTCGGCGAAGCCGGGGTGTGGGACAAGCTCACCAGCGGCATCGTTTCGGGCATGGCGCAGAAGCGCGAGATGGGCGAAGTCGAACGCAGCGACCGCACCATCCTGGAACTGACCCTGTCGCCGCTGCCCGACGGCGCCAGCCTGGTGACGTTCTCGGATGTCACGGACCGCTTCCGTATCGAGCAGGCGCTGCGCGACCGTGGCGACGCGCTGGAAGCCGCCGACCGGCTCAAATCCGACTTCATCAAGCATGTCTCGTACGAGCTGCGTACGCCGCTCAACACCATCCTGGGCTTCTCCGAGCACCTGGCCTCGGGCGCGCCGGGCGAGCTCAACAACCGCCAGCGCGAATATGTCGATGCCATCGTCTCGGGCTCCAACACCCTCAAAAGCCTGGTCAACGACATTCTCGACCTGGCGCTGGTGGAATCCGGCGCCCTGCGGCTGGAGCTGGAGCGCATCGATCTCAACGAACTTATCGCCGACGTCGCCACCCATGCTGGCGAATGGGCCGGCAAGATGGGCCTGACGCTGGACGTCGATTGCCCCCCCGGTGCCGGCATCTTCCTGGGCGATGCGCGTCGGTTGCGCCAGGTGACGTTCAACCTGCTGTCCAACGCCTTCAAATTCACGCCGCGCGGCGGCGCCATCACCCTGACCGGCCGCATCGTCGGCGACGATGTGCAGATCTCGGTCGAAGACAATGGCCCCGGCATGGCGCCCGAAGTGAAAGCCACGGCCTTCGAGCGCTTCTCGGCCAAGAGCCGCGCCGGGGCGCGGGCCGGCGCCGGCCTCGGCCTGGCGTTGGTCAATCGCTTCCTGGAACTGCATGACGGCTGGGTCGAGATCGAAAGCGCCACCGGTGGCGGCACGCTGGTACGCTGCCACCTGCCGCGCCGCATTCAGCCCGGCGACGAACCGCCGACCGAAAGCGTCGACCGCAAGACGGCATACTTGTAACCCTAGATCGATGTCGTTGCGCGAGAGGTTCCGATGCCCGACCCGATAAGAATTACTGCCGTAAACCGCTCTCTTGCCGACGCAATCGGTTTAGCACAGCGCGGCGATTTCGATAAAACACCCGCATGCGATCCGGCACTTTCGGCCATGGCGGCTGAAATGAAAATGCTACGCCGAAAAGTAACCATTCTCTATGCTGGAACAACTCTCGCTGCTTTCTTTATCTTGGCGCAGGAGCCGGCAGCGTCCGCCAACATTGAAGTGTTAGGCGTCTCCGTTCCGCTTTCCGTCTTATCCAAGCAAGCATTGGCAGTATTCTTGGCTGGCGCGTTTACCTATTATGCTGGCGCACTGATGTCGTACTCACTGCTGTACGGACAGGTTGCCGCCATTCTATCGCGGATAGCCCCCGAAGGATGGCAATACCTTTTCGCCCGTTACGACGCAGATCAGCTTTGGATGAATATCCTCATCCCGAGAAAGCTGGGATATCCATCTGCGGTGGGCGAAAGAAGGATTGCGCTCTTGGTGCAAGCGAGTAATACGGCGGTCGTTTTAAGTCACATTGTGTTGGTCTTTGGCGCCATTCTCAGCGCAGGCCTAACCGCATACGACGCTGAAAGCGTATTCGGAATTATACTTTCCGTAATCGCCACAATCGCCGTTCTAGGTGCAACGGTTGGCGCTTTATGTGCGCTATTTCTGCCCCTAACGTACAAGCCACCTGCCTAGGCTCAATGCTGCGACTTCGGGATGCGCAGCACGATGCCATCCAGCGCTTCGGTCATCTTGAGCTGGCACGATAGGCGGCTGTTCGGTTTCACCAACGGCGCGAAATCCAGCATGGTTTCTTCCATGTCGGTTTTTTCCGGCAGCTTCCCGGCCCAGTCCGGATCGACATAGACCTGGCAGGTGGCGCAGGCGCAGGCGCCGCCGCAATCGGCGTCGATGCCGGGGACCAAATGCTTGACCGCGCCTTCCATCAAGGACCAGCCCTCGGGAATGTCGATGGTGTGACGCACACCATTGTCCTCGATGAAGGTGACTTTGAAGACCTTCTTCATCCGGCAATCTGCTTCATGGGAATGGACGTATCGGCCAGGCGTTCGGCGGGAACGGCCTTGCCCTCGGCGATCAGCTTCTTGCCGATCATGTAATCCTGCGGCGCGTTGACCGCCTCCACCGCCGCCACCAGCCCGTCGCGCAGATGGAAGACCGAGAATTTGCGGCTGTCCGGTTCGCCGCGGCGCACAAGGGTGTCGCTCGAACGCGCCAGGCCGGCGATCTGCAGCTTGAGGTCATACTGGTCGGACCAGAACCACGGCACTTCGCTGTAATCCTTCGGCTTTCCGGTCATCGCCAGCGCCGCATGCTTGGCCTGGTCGATGGCGTTCTGCACGCATTCCAGCCGCAGCTCGACGCCTTCGCGGCCATAGTGACGGGTGCAGTCGCCGGCGGCAAAGATCGCGGGATCGGAGGTCTGTGCGTTGCGGTCCACCACAATGCCGTCGGTGGCGGCGAGGCCGGCGTCACGCGCCAGCTCGTCATTGGCAATCACGCCGATACCCACCAGCACCAGATCGGCATCGTAAGCCTGGCCGCCGGCGCGGATGCGCTGGACCTTGCCATCGCCTTCAAAGCCTTCGACCCCGGTGTTGAGTTTCAGCATCACGCCGGCTTTTACATGCTCGGCGGCAAAGAAATCCGACAGAGCAGGCGAGACGGCGCGGGCCATCACCCGGTCCATCGCCTCGAACACCGTAACCTGCAGACCGCGCTTGGCGCCCACCGCCGCGACTTCCAGCCCGATATAGCCGGCGCCGACAATGGCGATGCGCTTGCCCGGCAGGAACGCGGCTTGCAACGCATCCACATCGGCGATGCTCTTGAGATAGAAAATGCCCGGCAGGTCGGCGCCGGGGCATTTCAGCTTTCGCACCCGCGCGCCGGTGGTCAGCAGCAGCTTGTCATAAGGCAGCTTGCGGCCATCGGCGAGTTCCACCGTCTTTTCGCCGCGATGAATCGCTTTGGCGGTGGTATTGAGCAGAATCTCGCAGCCGGCTTCCGCATAATAGGCGTCGGATTTGAGAAACAGGCGCGGCCGTTCCAGCTGGCCCAAAAGATAGGCCTTGGACAAAGGTGGGCGCTGATAGGGCGGATAGGCTTCCTCGCCCACCAGGGTGATGCTGCCGGTAAAGCCTTCGGAGCGCAGCGACTGGACGGCCTGGATGGCGGCCTGGCCGGCGCCGATGATGACGATTTTTTCGGACATTCACGGAGGACTGGGAATTTCGGCCGTCGCGCTACCATGCCCGCCACCGGCTTGCAAATAGGGCTTCCACGGCGGCGGCAACGCACGTTAGAACAGGCGCCAATGGCCGATATTTCCTCGACATTCCGCGCCGAATTCGCGCTGCCGGACCTCGCCGCCACGGCGCACCTGGCGGGCCGGATAGCGCCTCGGCTCAGGCGCGGCGATGCGGTGGCGCTGTGGGGCGGACTGGGCGCGGGCAAGACCACCCTGGCGCGCGACATCCTGCAGGCGCTGGGCGTCGTCGAGGATGTTCCCAGTCCCACCTTCACCCTGGTGCAGACCTATGAGACGCCGGGACTGAGCGTGGCGCATTACGATCTCTACCGCCTCAAATCTTCGCGCGAACTGGACGAGCTGGGTTTCACCGAGGCGCTGGAAGATGGCGCCGCGCTGGTGGAGTGGCCGGAACGGGCGCCGGAATATCTGCCGGTTGAGACGCTGCATCTGCGGCTCGGGCTGGAAAACGACATACGCAAGATCAAAATCACTGGGCCGGCGCGCTGGACAGGCATTGCATGAACACCGACAGACAGAGTTTGCAGCGCGACTTCCTGGCGCGCGAAGGCTGGGGCGACGCGATTGTAACCCCCCTGCCCGGCGATGCTTCAACACGGCGCTATGCCCGGCTGACGCATGGCGCACGCCGGGCGCTGCTGATGGACCAGCCACAGGGCGCCGAAACACCGACCGCACCGGAAGGCGCCGGCGAAGCTGAACGCCGCGCCCTGGGCTACAACGCCGTCGCCCGGCTGGCCGGCGCCGATATCGGCCGCTTCGCCGCCGTGGCGCGTCACCTGAAAAGCGCCGGCCTGTCGGCGCCGGAGGTCTATGCCGCCGACAACAAGACCGGCTTCATGGTGCTGGAGGATCTGGGCGACGGGCTCTTTGCCGATGTGGTGGGCACCAGCGGCGATGAGCGCGCGCTGTACCTGAACGCCATGGAGGTACTGGCCAGGCTGCACGCGCAAGACGCGCCGCGTTTTTTGCCCCCTCCGGTCTTCGCTGGCCCCGGGGCGCGAAGCGCCCCAGAATTTCAATTGGCGCGCGACGCGCGCCCGAGGGCCAGCTACGACCACCTCCCCCACCAGCGCGCTGACGCGCGCGCGGGGGAGGAGATGGAAGCCAAGCCGCTCTTTCTTTATGACGAACCGGCGCTGCTGGCGGAAACCGACTTGCTCCCGGAATGGTATTTCCCCCATGCGCTGGGACGTTCCGCGACGGCGGACGAAATCACCGAACATCGCGCTTTGTGGCAAAAGGTGCTGGCGCCGGTGCTGGCCAGTCCCCGCACCTTCGTGCATCGCGACTATCATGCGCAGAATTTGCTCTGGTTGCCGGAGCGCGAAGGCGCTGCCCGCACCGGCCTGATCGATTTCCAGGACGCGGTGGCGGGCAGCCGCGCCTATGACCTGGTATCCCTGCTGGAAGATGCGCGCCGCGATGTCGATCCGGCCGTGGCGGCCATGGCGACGGCGCACTACCTTGACGCTATGGAGGCGCAGGGCACGAAGCTGGACCGCGAAGGTTTCGCCGCCGAAATGGCGGCCATGGCGGCCCAGCGCAATGCCAAGATCGTGGGTATTTTTGCCCGCCTGTTCCGGCGCGACGGCAAGCCCCGCTATCTCGCCCTGCTGCCCCGCGTCTGGGGCCATCTCACCAGCGACCTGTCCCACCCGTCGATGACGCCCTTGCGGGCATGGTATGATCGCGCGATTCCACACGACACGCGGTTTTTCGGGAAGGACGCTCCTTGAGCGGCGCACAGCACAACGTAAAGCGCGCCATGATCATGGCGGCGGGTCTGGGCACCCGCATGCGCCCGCTGACCAATGACCGCCCCAAGCCGATGGTGACGGTGAAGGGCAAGACGCTGATCGACCATGACCTGGACCGGCTGGTGGCGGCGGGCGTCGAGCTGGTGGTGGTCAATCTTCACTACAAGGCCGAGATGCTGCGGGCGCATCTGAAAAATCGCACGGACATCGAGATCCGCTATTCCGACGAGACCGGCGAATTGCTTGGCACCGGCGGCGGCATCGTCAGGGCACTGCGCAATTTCGACGGCCAGCCCTTCTTCGTGCTCAATTCGGATTCCATCTGGGTGGAAGGCTATGTTCCTGCCCTTACCCGCATGATCGAAACCTGGGATCCGTCGCGCATGGACGCGCTGCTGCTGATGGCCTCGATGGTCACGGCGATGGGCTATGAAGGGCGTGGCGATTTCGTGATGGACGCAGAAGGCCGCGTTTCCCGCCCCGGCGAGAATGCCACCACGCCCTTCGCCTATCCCGGCGTGCAGATCGTCCATCCCCGCCTGTTCGACGGCGCACCGGAAGGCGAATTCTCCACCAACATCCTCTGGGATCGCGCCATCAAGGCCAAACGCCTGTTCGGGACTCGGCTGGACGGCGTCTGGATCCATGTCGGCACGCCGCAAGCGCGGGATGAGGCCGAAGCCTATCTCGCCAAGCTGCCGAAGTGACGGACGCCTCAAAGGTCTTCACCATCGGCGCCAGCGCCAATTTCGCGGCGAGCCTGGCTCGGGGACTGATGACAAGACTTGGCGCCGATCCGCTGGCGCTGGCGGCCGTCACCATTTACCTGCCGACCCGCCGCGCCGCCCGAAATTTCGGCGATGCCTTCGCCCGTGAACTGGGCGGTGCCGCGCTGCTGCCCCAGTTCCGCGCTCTGGGCGATGCGGATGAAGACGATCTGCTCTTTGACGCTGATGACATCACCCTCAAGCCCGCCATCGCGCCCCTGCGGCGGCAATTGCTGCTGGCGCATCTGGTGCGGCGCTGGCACGTCGCGCATCGCGGCGGCGCGATCGGCTTTGCCCAGGCCGCTTCGCTGGCGGCCCGGCTGGCCGGCGTCATGGACGAAATGGAGACGCAAGGGTCCGATCCTTTGCTGCTGCAGGAACTGGCGCCACTCGCCCTGGCCGAGCATTGGCAGGATGTGCAGAGTTTCCTGGCACTGTTGCATGACGCCTGGCCGCCGGTACTGGAAGCCGAAGGCGCCGCCAATCCCGCCGCCCGCCGCAGCGAAAGTTTGCGCAACCTGGCGCAACGGCTGGAAGCAGCACCCTTATCAGGCATGGTGAT
>DATFFI010000048.1:0-10371 GCA_035250225.1 Rhizomicrobium sp.
CTCGCCATCCGGGCGCGCAGCAAGGACGGCCAGTATGCCGTCTGCTTTGCCTCACATCAGGTGGCAACTATCGACTTGACTAGGCCAAAATGTGTCGGTCATGTCTCCGAACACGTGTCGGCCATGTCTCCGGGCTAAACAGTTACGTGGGCCATCCGGGGCAACCGACGTCGGGCGTTTGCGGCCGTGAATGGCCCGGGCAGTCGGTAGCGACAGCATACCCGACGGGCCCTGCCAATTGCCCAAGATGGCACGACCTGCTCTTGCGGGAACATCAATTGGCTCTATTGTCCCCGCCCATGACCGACCAGAATGCCCTGAAAAAAGCCGTCGCCGCCAAGGCGCTGGAATATGTCCATGACGGCATGAAGCTGGGGCTGGGTTCCGGCACCACCGCCGAGATTTTCCTTGACCTGCTGGCGCCACGCATCCGGGGTGGCATGAAGCTGCTCTGCGTTCCCACCTCCGAACGCACGGCGCTCTATGCCCGCAAGCTGGGCATGACCCTGTCCACCCTGGATGACCAGGCGCCGCTGGACCTTACCATCGACGGCGCCGACGAGGCCGACCGCGACCTCAACCTGATCAAGGGCGGCGGCGGCATGCTGCTGCGCGAAAAGATCGTCGCGGCCTCGTCGAAATCCATGCTGGTGATCGCCGATGAATCCAAGCTGGTGCCGCGGCTGGGCAAATATCCGCTGCCGGTCGAAGTGATCGAGTTCGGCCACACCGCCACCGCCTCGCGCCTCGCCGCCGCTTTTGCCGCGCTGGGTTATGCCGATGTGAAGATGACCATGCGGGTGCGCGACGGCGCGCCCTTCAAGACCGACAGCGGCTGCCTGATCTATGACTGCGCCTTCGGCCAGATCACCGACGCGCCCAGGCTGGCCACCGCCATTCGTGCCGTGCCGGGCGTGGTCGAGCATGGCCTTTTCATCGGCATTGCCAAGACGCTGCTGATCGCCGGCCCCGGCGAAGTCGAGGTCATCAAAGCCCCGTGAATAGAAACAGCGCCGGAATGCGTGCCGTAAGCGTGGCGTGTCTGGCGTTGTTGCTGATGGCTGTGCCGGCCCGGGCGCAGGTCGGCTTGGATCCGCTGCTGCTGTCCAAGATCATGCATTTGCTGCTGGCCCGGTCCAGCGACTATCCGGAGGCGGCGCCCAAAGTGCCCGCTGTTGTGATGGTCCTGGCTTTCCTGGGCGCGGACGGCGCTGTCCTGGACACCTCGGTGCTTGGCAGCAGCGGCAATCCCGTCCTGGATGGGCGCTCGCGCGAGCTGGTCGGCAGCCATCGCTGGACGCCGTTGCAGGTCGATGGCGCGGCGATGGGCAGCATGGCGATCCTGGGCGTGGTCTGGACGCCGCCGGGGATGGCGCTGCCGACGCCGGAAGAACAACGCCAGCTGCGCGATATGATGGTCGGCCAGCCCGCGACGCCGCCGCAATAGTTATTGAAACGGCAGCAGCAACGGCCAGATCGCCCGCAGCATGCGCCGGGAAAGGCTGGGCTGGCGCTCCGGCGTGACTTTCAGGCTGTAGCGTCCACCGCCCGCGGCACAGGTTGACCCCTTCCAGTCCGTACAGACCAGCGTGCCGTCCGGCGCGGCCCGTTTCGCCAGCGAGGCGCCGTCCAGCACCCACATCAGGTCGGTGAGCGCCTCATAGGCGAAAACGAAATAGGCATGGCCGGAGGGATCGCCTGGCCCCAGCGTCGCATCCACCAGGTCGATCTGGCCGCCGGCGTACCGGAGATTTTCCAGCGGCGTCTGTCCGGCGCGCGGCACGCCGCCATGAAAGCTTTCCGATGCTATCAGGGCCAGGTCATAGTCCGAAGCATAGACGGTGGCCCGGCGGGCGCAGCGCACATCGCGTGTCAGCATCTTCCCGAAATCGTCATTCTTCGGATCGGTGCCGATATCTGGCGCCACCAGCAGCAATTCATTGGCCAATGGCGTGGGTTCGGTACAGATGGCCGCGATGGCGGTCAGGGCGATGCGCGCGCCCATGCTGTGGCCCAGAATGTCGGGCTTCACGCCCGCCGCGTTCAGCGCCCGCACCAGGTCGATCAGCAGCGGCACGGCATAGGAACTGCGCTCGATATCGGCGGCATAGCGGTTGAACATGCCTTCGCTGGCCCAGTTGAGCAACAGGGTGGCGCAGCGCCACTGCGTGTCCACGCCGATCTGCGCCCCATGCAGCAGGCTGGTGCGGAAGGTGAGGTTGAAGCCGTGAATGACGATCAGCACCCGCTCGCAATTGCGGCTGCGCGAGAAGGCGGCGATCTGTCTGGCGAACGCCGCCATGGCGGCGGGGCCTTCGCAGGGAAGGACTTCCAGGGCGGGATCGGGCGCGGCCGGGCTCACCGCATTGGCAATGCGCACCGTGGTGCGGCCGCAATGGGGCACGCCGCCCCAGCTCAGGGCGAAGCCGGAACCTGCGGGCGTTCGGTCGGTGGCGAAGAACACCGGATGCGGCGGCAGCGCCCGACCGGGACCCCAGACCGAACGGATATCGTCATGGCGCAGCGCCGCCGACAGGGTGCAGCCCGACAGCAGGCACGCGGCCAGCGTCAGCATCAGCGCTTTAAGGGTTGCCTGCATTGTGATCCGGTTCGGGCTTGGCTAAGCCTATCGTGACAGCGCCGGACCGCCAACATGGCCCCCCTCCCCATCGGCGCGAAGCGCCAAGAGGGGGAGGTGCCCGTAGCACGCAGGCCGCTTGCGGCCGCGGCGTGCGAAGGGCGGAGGGGGTAGACAAATGAACTTCGATTATGACCTCTTCGTCATCGGCGGCGGCTCAGGCGGGGTCAGAGCCTCCCGCATGGCGGCGATGACGGGGGCCCGGGTCGCCCTGGCCGAGGAATCGCGGATGGGCGGCACCTGCGTCATCCGCGGCTGCATCCCCAAAAAGCTGCTGGTCTATGCCAGCCAGTTCTCCGAGAACGTCAGGGATGCCGCCGGCTATGGCTGGGATTTCGGCGACGCCAAATTCGACTGGCCAACCCTGATCGCCAACAAGGATCGCGAGATCGCCCGGCTGGAAGGGCTCTATACGAAGAATGTCGAAGCCGCCGGGGTGAAGATCCTGGCCGACCGCGCCGTCTTCGAGGATCCGCACACTTTGCTGCTGCTCAATGCCGGCAAGCGCGTCACGGCCGAGAAAATCCTGATCGCCACCGGCAATACCCCAACGCGCGAGCTGGGCACCACCCATGTCATTCCCGGCGGCGAGCTTTGCATCACCTCCAACGAGGCCTTTCATCTCAAGCAACTGCCCAGGCGGGTGCTGGTGGCGGGCGGCGGCTATATCGCGCTGGAATTCGCCCATATCTTCCATGGCCTGGGCAGTCATGTCAGCCTGCTCTATCGCGGCGACAAGCCGCTGCGCGGTTTCGACAATGACATGCGCGACGCGCTCTGCGCTTCGATGCAGACGCGCGGCCTGGACGTGCTGCTGGGTTGCGAATTCAGCAGGATTGAAAAGCGGGGCGATTCCCTGCATGCCGAAACCAACAAGGGCGCCGTGATCGAATGCGACCAGATCCTACTCGCCATCGGCCGCCAGCCCAACACAATGGCGCTGCATGTGGAAAAGGCAGGCGTGGCGCTGGGCAAGAAGGGCGAGGTCAAGGTCGATGATTATTCCCGCACCTCAGCGCCGCATATCTATGCCGTGGGCGATGTCACCGACCGGATGCAGCTGACGCCCGTCGCCATCCATGAAGCCATGTGTTTCGTCGAGACCGTGTTCAAGAACAATCCGACCAAACCCGATCATAGCCACGTCCCCAGCGCCGTCTTCACCACGCCAGAGCTGGCGGCGGTGGGGCTGAGCGAGGAAAAGGCGCTGGGCCTGGGCCATGCGATCGATGTCTACAAATCCACCTTCCGGCCGCTGCTGCATACGCTGGGCGGGCGCGAGGTCCGCACCCTGATGAAGCTGATCGTGGATGCCAGGAACGGCAGGGTGCTGGGCTGCCACATCTTCGGCGACCATGCGTCCGAAATCGTGCAGGCCGCCGCCATCGCGCTGCGCATGAGCGCCACCAAGGCGGATTTCGACCGCACCATCGCACTCCATCCGACGGCGGCCGAAGAGCTGGTGACGATGCGGACGAAAAGCTACTCGCGGACGCCTTAGATTTGTTGTCGCAGCCCGCATTTACAGGCCATGACAGTGAGGTTCGTCACTTCGGCTGGGCTGCGGTGAGGTAGAGCTTGCCTTCCTTGACGGCGAGATACAGGTGCAATCGCCGCAACAGATCCATCCCCAGGCGCATGCTGGGGTGGAAGTTATCCGTCCGGCGCACCAGGCGGCTGTCTGCTCGCAACGTGTCCCGGCTCTTGGTGCCGACCAGGTCCGGCACCACCTGCATGCGCTGATTGGTGATGGTCAGGCCACCGATCTTCAATTCCTTGAAAGTCCAGCCGAATATCCGGTGAGCGGGATTGGCATCCAGCGCGCCCAGCGGCACGGCGCCCTGACTGTCGGGCGTCAGGCCGAAAACAGACTTGGCTGTGTCCGCATCCAGGATGCTCTGCGACACGATGGTGTCGATTTCGGCAAAGAGCTCATGCCCGTCGAGCAATACCGGGATCGTCACCGTGCGCCGGTTGCTGTTGTGGTCCCAGCCGGTGAAAGGCACGGTGGTGAAGCCGGTGGTGCTCCAGTAGACGACCTGGCCTTCGCAATGATCGGTCAGGAAATAGTTCAGCTTGCGACCGGCGAAATCCAGCTCGATATCGTAATTCTGCATCAGGTTCCGGCCGAACTGGCCATCAAACGGTTCCTCATTCACCACCAGCATTTCCTGCTGATCGGCTTTCACCGGGCCGATTGCGAGATCGACGGTCACGACCTGCGTATTGTAGACATTGCCCTTTGCGTCCAGCAGCTGGGTACGGGCGGGGCGCGGACTGAGTTTCAGCTCCGCCACCGTCTCGGGCGACAGAGACGAAATGAATTCCCCGGTGGTCAGCGCGAGTTGCTTTTGCGCGCCATTGACGCTGACCGGCACGCCGAAGCGCGCCCCGCCGGGTTCGGGCGTCAGGTCCAGGGAAATCGCGCGTTTCAAGGGGCCGCACTGCTGGGCCTGCGCGGGAAGGGCGGCGCAGGCCAGGCCTGCAATCAGGGCAACAAGCGGAAGGCGCATGGAATATCCCTTTCTGTTTTCAATGAAGGATACGCAACGCAGGAGAAGAGGCAGTGGCGTTCGGCCCGGCGGACGAAAATCCAGGCGATACGCATTTTTAGTATCACTGAGGAGGCCGGTATGTATAGGACACCGGGCCGGACCATGATTTCGACCGCGCCATTGCGCTCCACCCGACGCCAGCAGAAGAGCTGGTGACGATGCGGATGAAGACCTATTCGCGGAGTCCATAGCTTTTCCGGCGGGCGCATACCCCCTCATTCATGGGTATCCTGGCTTGCTTGCTCGGCCGCGCGCGGTCGCCGTTGGCGAAGCGCTCGCCGGTCCAGTAGGCGGCTTCGTGGATCACCTGTTCGCGGGTCTTGAAACCCTCATGCTGGGCCGTCACGGCCATCGGTGTGAAGGCCAGCAAAGTCGCCAAGGCGATTATGGTCTTTTTCATGCGCTCCCTTTTTTTGCCGATCCTGGCGGGGAGCTGCGGCCTGGGAAGCCGGGGGCGGGCCGCAATCGATTGCGGGAAACGGGAAATTGTTAGTTCCTTGAACGGGTTTGCGGATTTCACGCCCCCGCCATGTTCACCCTCAGGGCCCGGATTGCTGGTAAAATAGAGGAGCTTACCCTATATCCCGGGCTCTTTTTGGCAGGAGTATCACCGGTGGCCGCATCCAGCTGGACCCCGCAATCGTGGCAGGACAAGCCCATCCGCCAGGTCCCGACCTATCCGGACCAGGCGGCGCTGGACCGCGTTCTGAGCCAGCTCAGGTCGCACCCCCCGCTGGTCTTTGCCGGCGAGGCGCGCAACCTGATGACCTCGCTGGGGGCCGTGGCGGAAGGCAAGGCTTTCCTGCTGCAGGGCGGCGACTGCGCCGAGAGCTTCGCCGAATTCCATCCCGACAATATCCGCGACACCTTCCGCGTCCTGCTGCAGATGGCGGTGGTCCTGACATTCGCTGCCGGCGTGCCGGTGGTGAAGGTGGGCCGTATCGCCGGCCAGTTCGCCAAGCCGCGCTCGGACGATAACGAGACCCAGAATGGCGTGACGCTGCCCTCCTATCGCGGCGACAATATCAATGGCGGCGAATTTACCGCTGAGGCGCGCATTCCCGATCCGCAGCGCCTGTTGCAGGCCACGGCGCAGTCGGCGGCGACGCTCAATCTGCTGCGCGCCTTCGCCCAGGGCGGCTATGCCGATCTGCACAATGTCCATCGTTGGATGCTGGGCTTCATAGCGGACTCGCCGGCCAGCGAAAAATACAAGGGTCTCGCACAGCGCATCACCGAAACGCTGGAGTTCATGGATGCCATCGGCATCAATTCCGGTTCGGTGCCGCAGCTGCGCGGCACGGATTTCTATACCAGCCATGAGGCGCTGCACCTGGCCTATGAGCAGGCGATGACGCGAATCGATTCCACCAGTGGCGACTGGTACGACACCAGCGCCCATATGCTCTGGATCGGCGACCGCACCCGCCAGGAGGGCGGCGCCCATGTCGAGTATATGCGCGGCATCAAGAACCCGATCGGCCTGAAATGCGGTCCCAGCCTGGACCCGGAAGAGCTGCTGCGCCTGATCGATGTCCTCAATCCGCAGAATATTCCCGGCCGTCTCACATTGATCGCGCGCTTCGGCGCCGACAAGGTGGCCGAGAAGCTGCCGCCCTTGATCCGCGCCGTGAAGCGCGAGGGCAAGAAGGTGGTGTGGTCGTCCGATCCGATGCACGGCAACACCATCAAGCTGCAATCGGGCTACAAGACCCGTCCGGTCGATCGCGTGCTGGAAGAAGTGCGCAGCTTCTTCGCGGTGCACCGCGCCGAAGGCACCCATGCCGGCGGCGTCCATTTCGAAATGACCGGCCAGGACGTCACCGAATGCCTGGGCGGCGCCCAGGGCCTGAAGGAAGTGGATCTCAAGGACCGCTACCAGACCGCCTGCGACCCGCGGCTGAATGCCAGCCAGGCGCTGGAACTGGCCTTCCTGCTGGCAGAAGGCATCCGCGACGAGCGCATGAAAAGCGCCGGGCTTGCGGCGTCCGCCTGAGGGTTTTGCAGAGTGAGGAGCAGCGCGCGTAGCGCGTGAGCAGGTCCGGCGGACCTGCGAAAGCGACGAACGCCGCGAGCCTAAAGCGAGCGGCCGCGCGGCAATCTTGAGTAAACAGTCGGGCACGGGCTAGCGTAGCGTCATGGGGATCGCACGATTACTCGCCAAAGGCTGGCTCCTGTTCTGCATCATTGCCGGCGGTCATGCGCTGCACCTGGCGCGGGCCTCGGGCATGGATTTGGCGTCCGCCCTGCCGGCTATCGGCATCTGCGTTATTCTCTTTTCCGCCATGGGCCTTCTGTTCGTGGGCGGCTTCGGCGTGTCGGGCGGGTTGCCGGGCACACCGCTGGTGACCTGGCTGAAGCCGCATCATTTTCTGCCGGGCTTCAACGAGATCGTCTTCATGATCTTTGTGGCTTTGAGTTTTGCCCTGCAGGTGGCGGTGGCGGCCAATGCCATGACCCTGCCGGCGGTGCACGCGCTGGAGGCGGCGGTCGATTTCGCCGTGCCCGGCCAGCATGCGCTGGTGCGGGCGCTGGAAGCCTGCAATGTCGATGGCGGCCGGATTCTCACATCGTCCTTCACCTGGCTGCTGGCGATCGTCTATCTCGCCAGCGCTCTGTCGCGGCTGAAGCTGCAGGCCGGCGTGATCCGGCTGGAGATGGCGGGCAAGCCGGAAATTCTCGGTCCCTCCATGCGCGCGCTTTTGTTCGGCATTGTCGCGGTGATCGGCATCCAGTTTCTCTATCTGGGCTCGGCCTTCCCGCTGTTGGGCTGCAGCGCCTATGCCGACATCACCGGCGCGCTGCTGATGAGCCTGGCGCCGCTGATGCTGGCTTATGTGATCGTGGCGGCGCTGGCGTCGCTATTGGCCGCCGCGCCGGAAGCCTGAAGCATCCGTTGCGCAAGCCGGCCGTGCCATTGGCCGAGGGCGTAGACCAAATGCAGCAGTGGCACGAATAGCAATATCCCGATGATGAGCGCGACAAGCCCCGGCAGCAGCGGCGCCTGCAGCCCCAACCAGTCCGGTGCGCCATGGACATGCAGCTTGCCTGCGGTCTCGTGCAGGAACTGGCCGCTGAGCAGCCCGCGCCAGAACGGCGCCTCGGCCAGGAAGGGATCGGGCGGATAGGCGGTGATCTGTCCCGATACGCCCCAGGCCCCGGCCCAGAGAAAAGCGCTGGGCAGAAGCAGGCAGACCAGCGCCAGCAGGAAATAGAGCGGGCCCAGCGGCAGGCGCAGCAGCATGTAGGGAATGGAGCCCTGCGGGCGCGGCATCGGCGTGTCCAGCAGGAATGCCACCAGCCGGCCTTCCAGCCAGCAGAGCGGTTGTCGCAACGCGAGGATCAGGATGATAGTGACGATGCCGGCGAACACGATGATGCCTCCCACGCTCCAGAAAAGGAGGGAAACCAGGATGGCGACAGGCACGCTGTACGCGATGGCAAGGACTGCCCATACCACCAGGAAGGGGCCGGTGAAGATCGCGGCCAGCATGAAGGTGAGGGCCTTCCAGGCCCTGGGATCGGCCAGGATGGTGAACAGACTTAGGGCCCGCCGGGCAGGCGGAAGGGTTTGAAAATGGCCCGCTTGCTGGTTCATGGCATGCCCCCCAAAGCGCGCCCAGAATACAATTTTCTACATGTAAATCAATATCTTGATCCCGTAACAACCGGCAATATCTTATCAGTCGCCCTTTGCTGCGCTGCACGGTCTATTCCCGGCCAGAGATTTACCTTCCTGGGGCTTGCCGTTGTTTCTCCGCCGCCGTGTGCCTGAATCGGGACCGCTCAAAGCCGCCGTGATCGGCGCGGGCGCGTTCGGCCGCCACCATGCTTCCAAATATGCCGCGCTTTCTTCCAGCAATGGGGCCGGGAAGGGCGACGTTCAGCTCTTTGCCGTCGCCGATCCGTCGCCGGAAACCCGCGCCGCCGTCGCCGCCCAGTACGCTTGCGAAGTCGTCGCCGACTGGCGCGAACTGATCGGCAAGGTCGACCTGGTGAGCATCTGCTCGCCCGCCGTCACCCATTATGAAATCGCCAAGGCTTTCCTGAATGCCGGCGCCCATGTGCTGGTGGAAAAGCCCATCGCCACCACCCGCAGCGAAGCCGCCGAGCTGGTGACGCTATCGCGCGAGACCGGCCGCCTGCTCACCGTCGGCCACCAGGAGCGTTTCGTCTTCGCCCGTACCGGCCTGCTCGACCTGGCCGAGACGCCGCTGGAAATCACCTGCTGGCGCCAGGGCCCCTGGACCGGCCGCGGCGACGATGTCTCCGCCGTGCTCGACCTGATGATCCACGACCTCGACCTGGTGCATACGCTGGTGCCGGGCGCGGTTTCCGCCGTCACCGCCCGCGGCCTGGTCGAGTATGGTCCCTTCGCCGATGAAGTGTCGGCCACCGTCACCTTCGCCGGCGGCACCGTCGCCAGGCTGGAAACCAGCCGCGTCGCCACCGAGCGCAAGCGCGGCATGCGCGCCGTCTATGCCGATGGCGTGGTCGAAATCGACTTCCTCACCCGCCAGGTGATCAACAGCACCCCGCGTCCGCTCAGGGCGCTGGAAATCGGCGATCCCCTGGGCGAGTCCGTGGGCGCCTTCGTGCAGGCCGTGCGGATCGGTGCCCCGGCGCTGGTTACGGCAGAGCAGGCGGCCCAGGCGCTGTCCACCGCCCTGCTGATCGAGGACGCGGCAGGCGTGGCGCAGGGCATGCCGGTGGCTCAACCCCGCGTCGCGGCCGCCAGCTAAGTTTCTTCAGATCGAGCAGCGGGAACGAAATGGCCTGCCGGGCCATTTCGAGCAAGAAGCCATTGCGCCGGTGCCCCCATGAAAAAGGCCAAAGCGAAAAGCAACAACGGCTGGAAGACCTGCAGCCGCGGCCACAAATATCGCGGCGCCGGTCCTTGCCCGGTCTGCTGGCCGGGTGGGACCAAGAAGGCGAAGAAGGCCGGCGCCTAGCCTAGGTGTCATGGCCCGCGAATGCGGGCCACCCAGGCCGATATCGCACCTCCACCAACCCATACATCACCATGGGCGGGCTTGATGTTCAGCCCGGGGAGATACCCGACGGGTGTTCGGGGAGATAGCCGACACATCAAGCTTGCATGGACTTGGCTCCAAAGGAGGCGTCCATGCCATGGCAGGAGGTGTCGAAGATGGATCAACGGCGGGAGTTTGTCCGGCT
>DATFFI010000049.1:0-19194 GCA_035250225.1 Rhizomicrobium sp.
AGCCGGACAAACTCCCGCCGTTGATCCATCTTCGACACCTCCTGCCATGGCATGGACGCCTCCTTTGGAGCCAAGTCCATGCAAGCTTGATGTGTCGGCTATCTCCCCGAACACCCGTCGGGTATCTCCCCGGGCTGAACACTTGCCCAGGCCATCCAGGGCCACAAACACCGGCGCTGGTTGCCCTGGATGGCCCACGTAAAGTGGGCCATGACAAATTGGGTTGGTTGAGAGAGCGAGAGACATCTCACCCACCTGTTAAAGACATGTGCCGCGCCAGCGCCGGCGCTTGCCCACGCACCGGCTCCCGGAAATCATGCGCCTTCGGCTTGGCTGCAACCGCCTGGTCGATGGCGGTGTTGAGCAGGGCGTCATCGGGCGAGGCGCGCAAGGGGGCACGCAGATCGACCGAGGCTTCCTGGCCCAGGCACATATAAAGCGTGCCGGTGCAGGTGATGCGGACGCGGCTGCAGCTTTCGCAGAAATTGTGGCTGAGCGGCGTGATCAGGCCCAGCCGCCCGCCGGTCTCGGCAATGCGCACATAACGCGACGGCCCGCCGGTGCGGTCGGACAGGTCGGTCAGCGTCCAGTAGGATTCCAGCTCCTGCCGCACTTTCTTCAGCGAAAGAAACTGGTCGGTGCGGTCTTCATCGACCACGCCCAGCGGCATGGTTTCGATCAGGGTGATATCCATGCCGCCGTCATGCGCCCATTGGATCAGGCGCGGCAGCTCGGCGGCATTATCGCGTTTCAACGCCACCGTGTTGATCTTGACCTTCAGGCCGGCATCCTGCGCCGCCGAAATTCCGTCCAACACCTGGTAGAGGACATCGGCACGGGCGATGCGGGCGAAGGTGGCGCGATCCAGGCTGTCGAGCGAGACATTGATGCGCCGGATGCCCGCCGCCGCCAACCCGTCAGCAACCTGGCGCAACCGCACGCCATTGGTGGTGAGGGTGAGCTCTTCCAGAGCGCCGCTTTTGAGGTGGCGCGAAAGGTTGTTGATCAGATCCAGGATGCCCCGGCGCATCAGCGGCTCGCCGCCGGTGAGGCGGATATGGCGGACGCCGCGGCGGACCAGCAGGCCGGCCAGCCGGTCCAGCTCTTCCAGGGTCAGCAGGTCCTTCTTGGGCAGAAACTGCATATCCTCGGACATGCAGTAAGTGCAGCGCAGATTGCAGCGGTCGGTGACCGACAGGCGCACATAGTCCACGCGCCGGCCGAAGGGATCGACCATGGAAGCTGTGTCGGTGACGGGCGCGGCAAGCATGGCCCGACCATACGCCAGCCCCCTGCCCCGGCGCTACCCTCCTGCTTCATTTGGAAGCCTCCAGCTTTGCGCATGGCTGTTATATAAGGAGGTATGAAGCTGACCGTCCTGCTGGTCGATACCGACGAAACCCGCGCCCGCGCGCTGGAAGAAAAGCTGTCCGGCTTCGCCAAGGTGGTGCGCGCCGATGGAACCGGCATGGCGGCGGCGGTGGAACAGGCCCGCCCAGACCTGGTGATTGTCGATATGGACCTGCCCGACCGCGACGCGCTGGAGGATATCCGCGCCGTTTCCGGCGGCAGCCCGGTGGTGATGTTCGCCGGCACTGACGATCCCGCTTTTGCCCAGGAAGCCATCGCGGCGGGCGTCTGTTCCTACAATCTTTCCCGCGTGGCGCTGGAGGATGTGCGGCCGATCCTGTCTTCGGCCATCGCCCTGTTCCAGCGCTACCGCCATGTCGAGACCGAACTGGCCGCCGCCCGCGCGCTGCTGGACGAACGCCGGCTGGTCGAGCGGGCCAAGGCCATCCTGATGAAGAACCGCAAGATGAGCGAGCCGGAAGCCTATCGCTGGCTGCAGAAGAAGGCGATGAACGAAAGCCGCAAGCTGGCTTTGGTCGTGGCTGATTTCGTGGCCGAGCATGAACAGCAAGCGCGGGAGAGCAAGCCATGAGCGTGGTGCCCCTGAAATCCCGTCCCGGCGGGACCAAGTTGCGCATCGGCTTTCTGCGCCTGACCGACTCCGCGCCTGCCATCATCGCCCATGAATTCGGCTGGTTCGCCGATGAAGGGCTCGATGTTGAACTGCATCGCGAACCGTCCTGGGCCAATATCGCCGACAAGCTGGCCTACGGTTTCCTGGACGCCGCGGTGGTCGTGCCGCCTTTGGCCTTTGCCATCGACCAGGGGCTGCGAGGGCTCAGTCAGCCCTTGATCGTGCCCTGCAATCTCAGCCTGGGCGGCAATACGGTAACGCTGGCCCAGGACCTGGCGGTACGGGTCCGCGAGTTGACGGCCAAGGAAAACCTGACCACGCCGCAGGCGCTGGCGCAGATCCTCAAGGGCCGCAGCGAGCCATTGCCGCTGGGCATCGTGCACGCCTATTCCACCCATAATCTGCTGCTGCGCTACTGGCTGGCGACGGCAGGCCTGGAAGCCGGCCGCGAGGTGAAATTGTCGGTGGTGGCGCCGTCGCGCGCCGTCGAAGCGCTGCAATCGGGCCAGATCGCCGGCTTCTGCGCCGGCGCGCCCTGGGGCGACATCGCGGTGCGCGAAGGGGCCGGCACCAACATCGCCAACTCGGCCGATATCTGGCAAGCGGCGCCGGAAAAGGCTTTCGCGGTGCGGGCACGCTGGGCCGAGGAAAATCCGGAGGCGCTGAAGGGCGCGATCCGCGCCTTGTCCCATGCCGGCCGCTTCTGCGACGGCGAGGAAAATGTCTCCTACACCGGCGCACTGCTGGCGCGGCAGAAATACCTGGCCGTCGACAGCCATGCGATCCTCTCCTCGCTGCCGGGCGGGGCGGTAACGCAGCGCAATCTTTCCCGCTTCTGGCGCAACGCCGCGATGTTTCCCTGGCGCAGCCATGCGCTCTGGTTCCTCACCCAGATGCGGCGCTGGGACATGATCGGCGAGGTGGATACGGCGGCGCTTGCGGCGCGGGTCTATCGCCCCGACCTTTATCGCGAAGCCCTCAAGCCGCTGGCGCTGCCGGTGCCCCTGGCCGATGCCAAGCCGGAGGGCGCGCATGATGCCGCCTGGTCCCTGCCCGGCGCCCCGTCGCCCATCGCCATGGCGGCGGACAGCTTCTGCGACGGCGCGGTTTTCGGCCCGGAAAGCCTCGTGCCGACTTTTTAGTCAGCGCGTGTGCACTGCACAAAAACTAGGCTTGTGGCGCGCTGTTTGAGCATCGCCGCTCGCTGATTCGCTTGGAAATTTCGCGGTTTTCCGCCTTTTTGCAGCCGCAAAAAATTGGCCCGCTTCTTGCCAATAAGCAAAAGCCGGGCGCGCCCGGCCTTTGTCCATCCAATGGCGGATGGCCAAGGGAGCGAGAGACGACCATCGCGGGCCAATGGCGGTTCGCCAGACGGCGCAATGCGCCCGAGCGAGCCATAGACCGATGAAGACCTCTTTTTTCAAAGCCGGCCATCTTCCCACCCTCATCGCCTGCTTTCTCTATTTCGACCTCAGTTTCATGGTCTGGGTGCTGCTGGGCCCCATGGCGGTGCTGATCGCCGCCGATCTCCATCTCGATCCCGGCCAGAAGGGCCTGATGGTGGCGGTGCCGACGCTGGCCGGCGCCTTGCTTCGTATCTTCAACGGCGTGCTGGTGGGCCAGATCGGTCCCCGCCTGACCGGACTGATCATGCAGGCCATCGTGATCCTGGGCCTGATCACCGCCTGGGCGGTCGACATTACCAGCTTCAGCCAGATGCTGATGATCGGCGCCTTGCTGGGCGTGGCCGGCGCCTCCTTCGCCATCGCCCTGCCGATGGTGTCTTACTGGTATCCGCCCGAACATCAGGGCACGGCGCTGGGCCTGGCCGGCGCCGGCAATTCCGGCACCGTGCTGGCGGCGCTGTTCGTGCCGACGATTGCCGTCGCGGTGGGCTGGCACCATGTCCTGGGCCTGGCGGCGCTGCCGCTGATCGCCGTCTTCGCCGTCTTCTTCTTCACCGCCAAGAACAGCCCCAACTGCCCGCCGCCCAAGAGCTTCGCGGACTACAAGGCGGTGCTGAAGGCGAAGGATGCCTGGCTGCTGATGTTCTTCTATAGCGTCAGCTTCGGCGGCTTTGTCGGCCTCTCCTCCTTCCTGCCGATCTATTTCCATGACCAGTTCGGCCTGACGCCGGTGCAGGCCGGCTATTACACGGCCGCCTGCGTCTTCGCCGGCTCCTTCGCCCGTCCCCTCGGCGGCATCGTCGCCGACCAGATCGGCGGCACCCGCTCGCTGTCCTTCATCTATCTGGTTGTCGCCGCGGTGCTGTTCACCGTGGCGGGCGGCTCGCTCTCGGCGCCGATGGCGCTGGGCCTCTTCATCATCGGCATGTCTGCCCTGGGCATGGGCAATGGCGCGGTCTTCCAGCTGGTGCCGCAGCGCTTCGGCAAGGATGTCGGCATCCTGACCGGCCTGGTCGGCATGACCGGCGGCATCGGCGGCTTCTACCTTGCCGCCAGCCTGGGCTATGCCAAGCAATTCACCGGCAGCTACACCTTCGGCTTCTCGGTCTTCGCCGCCATGGCGCTGGTCGGCTTCGCCGGCATCCTCTCGGTGCGGCCGCGCTGGCGCCGGGAAGTGGGCGCCCTCGCCGCCGCCCGCATCTAGGGGGAAACTTCCAATGAACATGATGCCCCTCGATTCCATACCTCCCCCTGAGCATCTGGTGGTCATCGGCAACGGCATGGCCGGGATGCGCACCGTCGAGGAGCTGCTGAAGCTTCCCGGCGGCAAGCGCTTCAAGATCACGGTCTTCGGCGCCGAGCCGCATGTGAACTATAACCGCATCATGCTTTCCAGCGTGCTGGCGGGCGACAAGAACGTCGATGAAATCGTCATCAACAGCCGCGAATGGTATGACGAGAACGGCATCGCCCTGATCACGGGCGATGCGGTCAAGA
The DNA here is from genome assembly GCA_035250225.1 of Rhizomicrobium sp. Lineage (GTDB taxonomy): Bacteria > Pseudomonadota > Alphaproteobacteria > Micropepsales > Micropepsaceae > Rhizomicrobium. Next base: position 4,888 of record DATFFI010000049.1, read on the forward strand.
AGATCGACCGGCAAGCCCGCACCGTCACCTCGGCGGCCGGCGTCACCGTTCCCTATGACCGGATCCTGATCGCCACCGGCTCGCGGCCGCTGGCGCCGCCGATCCCGGGCTTAGGCTTGCCCGGCACTTGTGCCTTCCGCGATATCGCCGATGTCGACAAGATGCTGGCCGCGGCCCAGGAATATAAGCGCGCCGTGGTGATCGGCGGCGGCCTGCTGGGCCTGGAAGCGGCCTGGGGCCTGAAGCAGCGCGGCATGTCGGTGGCGCTGGTCCATCTGATGCCGACCCTGATGGAGCGCCAGCTCGACGCCGCCGCCGGCCAGATGCTGCAGCGCGACCTGGACCGGCGCGGCATCGCCTTCTTCACCGACGGCCAGACCGAGGAAATCACCGGCACGACCCATGTCGAAGGCGTGCAGCTGGCCGATGGCCGCCATATTCCCGCCGACCTGGTGGTGCTGGCGATCGGCATCCGCCCCAATATCGACCTGGCCAAGGCGGCCGAACTGGAAGTCAATCGCGGCATCGTCGTCACCGACGATATGCGTACCAGCGATCCCGATATTTTCGCGGTGGGCGAATGCGTCGAGCATCGCGGCATGGTGTTCGGCCTGGTTGCTCCCATCTGGGACCAGGCCAAGGTCTGCGCCTCGCGCCTGGCCGGCGACGAGAACGCCATCTACAAAAGCCGCGCCCTCTCGACCAGCCTCAAGATCACCGGCGTCGATGTCTTTTCCGCCGGCGCCCTGATGGCCGAAAGCGAGAATGACGACGAGATCACGCTGCGCGACGACAATCGCGGCCTCTACAAGAAGATCGTGCTGCGCGGCAACCAGCTGGTGGGCGCGGTGCTTTATGGCGATGTCGCGGACGGGCAATGGTATCTGAGCCTGATGCGCGACAAGACCGATATCGGCGATATGCGCGACCGGCTGGTGTTCGGCCGCGCCTTTGCCGATCTCACCCCCGGCAAATCCTCGGGCCCCGATATCGCCGCCATGTCGGACAGCGAACAGATCTGCGGCTGCAACGGCGTCTCCAAGGGCAGCATCGTCTGCGCCATCAAGGAAAAGAATCTCTGCTCTCTGTCGCAGGTGCGCGCCCATACCAAGGCCTCGGCTTCCTGCGGCCAGTGCACCGGCCTGGTCGAGGCCATCCTGGCCGACACGCTGGGCGGCGAGGTGGTCAAGAAGGCGCCGTCGGTCTGCGACTGTACCGAAGCCTCCCATGATGAGGTTCGCGCCGGAATCCAGGCACAGCAACTCAAGACCATGGAAGCGGTGCGCACCGCCTTTGCGTGGAAGAAGCCGGAAGGCTGCCACAAATGCCGCCCGGCCCTGAATTACTATCTGCTCTGCGCCTGGCCGGGCGAATATGCCGATGACTATCGCTCGCGCTTCATCAATGAGCGCGTCCACGCCAATATCCAGAAGGACGGCACCTACAGCGTCGTGCCGCGCATGTGGGGCGGCGTTACCACCCCGGCCGAACTGCACGCCATCGCCAATGTGGCGGAGAAGTTCAACATCCCGACCGTGAAGGTGACCGGCGGCCAGCGCATCGATCTTCTGGGCGTCAAGAAGGAAGACCTGCCCGGCGTCTGGGGCGATCTCAGCAAGGCGGGCATGGTCTCGGGCCACGCCTATGCCAAGGGCCTGCGCACGGTGAAGACCTGTGTCGGCAGCGAATGGTGCCGCTTCGGCACCCAGGATTCGACCGGCCTGGGCATCAAGCTGGAGAAGATGTGCTGGGGTTCCTGGACCCCGCACAAGGTCAAATTCGCGGTCAGCGGCTGTCCGCGCAACTGCGCCGAAGCCACCATCAAGGATCTGGGCGTGGTCTGCGTCGATGCCGGTTACGACATCGTGGTGGGCGGCAATGGCGGCATCGATGTCCGCGTCACCGATCCCTTGGTGCGGGTCGCTACCGAGGAAGAAGTGCTGGAATATACCGGCGCCTTCATGCAGCTCTATCGCGAGGAAGCGCATTACCTGGAACGTACCGCTCCCTGGGTGGCGCGCCGCGGCATCGCGTATGTGAAGGAAAAGCTGGCTGACGCCGCCAACCGCAAGGCGCTGCACGAACGCTTCCTCTATTCGCAGAAATTCGCGCAGGACGATCCCTGGACCGAACGCGCCAATGGCGCCGACGCCCATGAGTTCGCCAAGCTGCCGGAGCTGGCCTGATGTCGGACGTGATCTGGAAGAAAATCGGCCCGGTCGCCAATATTCCGGTGCGCGGGTCGCGCCGGCTCTGCTTCGGCTTAGGGGGCAAGCCCATCGCGGTCTTCCGCACCGGCGAGGACCAGGTCTTCGCTTTGGTCGATGAATGCCCGCACAGACAAGGCCCGCTGTCGGAAGGCATCGTCTCGGGCAACAGCGTCACCTGCCCGCTGCACAATTGGGTGATCGGGCTGGATACCGGCATCGCCGCCGAGCCCGATATCGGCAAGACCGACACCATCCCGGTCAAGCTGGTGGATGGCGATGTCTATGTCGGAATCATCTCTGAACGCCATCTTCAAATTGAAAGAATGGGCGGGTGACACGGACAACCTGTCCCTATTGCGGTGTCGGTTGCGGGGTTACGGTTGTTGACGGCATCCCCAAAGGCGATGCCGCACATCCCGCCAATTTCGGCCGCCTGTGCTCCAAGGGCGCGGCGCTAAAAGACACGATGGGGCCGAAAGAGCGCCTCACCGTCCCGATGATGCATGGCCGCGAAGCCAGCTGGGATGCGGCGCTGGACCATATTGCAGCGGAATTTTCCCGCATCCGGGCCGAGCATGGCCCCGACGCCATCGCCTTCTATGTCTCGGGCCAGTTCCTCACCGAAGATTACTACGTCTCCAACAAGCTGATGAAAGGCTTTATCGGCTCGGGCAATATCGACACCAATTCCCGCCTCTGCATGGCCTCTTCGGTCGCCGGCCATGTCCGCGCCTTTGGCGAGGATGTGGTGCCCGGTTGCTATGAAGATCTGGAAGAAGCCGATCTGGTGATCCAGGTCGGCTCCAACATGGCCTGGTGCCACCCGGTGCTCTATCAACGGCTGATGGCGGCCCGCGACAAGCGCGGCACCAAGATCATCAATATCGACCCGCGCCGCACCGCCACTGCCGAGACCGCCGATTTGCATCTGCCGCTGGCGCCGGGCAGCGATGTGATGTTGTGGAGCGGGCTGCTGGCCTATCTCGCCAACCAGGACAGGCTCGACCGCGACTGGATCGGCGCCCATGTCAGCGGCTGCGACGAGGCGATCGAGGCGGCACGCGCCGCGGCGCCGTCGCTGGCCTTTGTCGCCGCCGCCACCGACCTCAGGCTCGAAGATGTCCGCCGCTTCTACGAGATGTTTACCGCCACCGAACGGGTGGTGACGCTCTATTCGCAGGGCGTCAACCAGTCCTCCAGCGGTACCGACAAGGTCAACGCCATCCTCAACTGCCATCTGGCGACGGCCCGGATTGGCCGTCCCGGCATGGGGCCCTTCTCGCTCACCGGCCAGCCCAACGCCATGGGTGGACGCGAAGTCGGCGGCCTGGCCAACCAGCTGGCCGCGCATATGGGTTTCACCCCAAAGGACATCGACCGTGTCGGCCGCTTCTGGAAATCGCCCGGCATGGCGCAAAAGCCGGGCCTGAAGGCGGTCGATCTGTTCGATGCCGTCCATGACGGCCGCATCAAGGCGATCTGGATCGCCGCCACCAATCCCGCCGACTCCATGCCGCGCGCCGGCAAGGTACGCGAGGCCCTGGCCAAATGCCCGCTGGTGATCGTGGCCGATGCCTGGCCCACCGACACCAGCGCCTTGGCCCATATCGTACTGCCGGCGGCAGGCTGGGCCGAGAAGGACGGCACGGTCACCAATTCCGAACGCCGGATCTCGCGCCAGCGCGCCTTCCGCGCCGCGCCGGGCCAGGCGCGGCCCGACTGGTGGATGTTCACCGAAGTGGCGCGCCGCATGGGCTGGGGACGCGATTTCGCCTTCAAGGGCCCGGCCGACATTTTCCGCGAGCATGCCGCCTTGTCGGCTTTCGAGAATGACGGCGTCCGTGCCTTCGATCTGGGCGGGCTGGCGGAAATCGACGATGCCGCTTTCGACGCGCTGCAGCCGCTCCACTGGCCGGCGCCCAAGCATGGCGGCGGCGCCCAGCGTCTGTTCGCGCGCGGCGGCTTTTCGACGCCCGACCGCAAGGCCCGGATGCTGGCGCTGACGCCACCTCCCGATGAAGAGCGGGCCCAGTTCACCCTGACGCTCAACACCGGCCGCATCCGTGACCAGTGGCACACCATGACCCGCACCGGGCTGGTGCCCAATCTCATGACCCACATTGCCGCCCCCACCATTGCGCTGCATCCGCGCGACGCGGCGGCCCGCGGCATCGCCGATCGCGGGTTGGCGCGGGTGGAAAATGAACATGGCGCCATCGTCATCCGCGCCGCGCTGGATGAAGGCGTGCGGCCCGGCGATGTCTTCGGCGCCATGCACTGGACCGACCGGTTCAGTTCGTCCGGCCCCATCGACCGGCTGGTGCATGCCGTCACCGACCCGGTCTCGGGCCAGCCTGACCTGAAAGGCACCAAGGTGCGCGTCACCGCCGTCGCCGAAGCCTGGCGCGGCAACCTCTTGCGCCACAGCGGCGACGCCCCGGCGCTGAGTGAAGCGCTATGGTGGGCAAAAGCGACGCTGGAGGACGGTTACGCCTTCGAAATGGCGGGCTGGAATCCCCTGGCGCAGGAAATCCGCTCGGAAGCGAGTTTGCGCAAGCTGCTGGGCATCGGACCCGAGGTCGAGCTGGTCTCCTATTCCGATCCGCGCAAGGCCATGTTCCGCTATGCCGGCATCGCCCATGGCCAATTGCAGGCCTGTGTTTTCTTCGGTCCGGCCGGGGCGGATTTCGCCGGCGTCGAGCAGGCCAAGGCGCTGCTGGGCAAGCCGATCTCGTCGTTGGAGCGCATCGCCCTGCTGGCAGGGCTGGAAAGCAGCGGCGCCAAAAAGACCGGCCGCATCGTCTGCGCCTGCTTCGGCGTCGATGAGAACGCGATCACCGCCGCCATCGGTGAAGGCTGTAACAGTCCGGCCCAGATCGGCGCCGCCTGCAAGGCCGGCACCAATTGCGGCTCCTGCATTCCCGAACTGAAGAAACTGCTGCGGGCCAATGCCCCGGCGCTGAATGCGGCGGAGTGACCATGGTTCTCGCCGGTCTCACCATCCTGGTTCCCGAAAGCCGCGAGCTGGATCTGTTCGCCGGCATGCTGGAAGCGCAAGGGGCGACGGCGCGGCGCTGTCCGCTGGTGCAGATTGCGGAATTGGAGGATCCGGAACCAGCGCGCGACTGGATCGCCCGCCTGATTGCTGCTCCGGTCGATGACCTCGTACTGCTAACCGGCGACGGCTTGCGCAAGCTGGTCGATCTCGGTGGGAAGCGGCGCGAGGCATTCCTGGCGGCGCTGTCGCGCACCCATATCGTCACGCGCGGCCCCAAGCCGGCGCGGGCGCTGCGCGAACTCGGCCTGACGCAATTCACCGCCGCCGCCGCGCCCACCTCGCAAGGCGTACTCGAAACGCTCGCCGAAAAGGATCTGGCCGGCCGCCGCATCGCCGTGCAGCTCTATCCTGGCGACCGCGCCCAATGGCTTGTCCAGGCGCTGAAGGAGCGCGGCGCCATGGTCGATGCCGTGACGCCTTATCGCTACGCCACCCAGACCGAAAGCGAAGATGTCGCCATCGTCATTCGCGACCTTTGCGCCGGCCGTATCGGCATGGTCGCCTTCACCTCGACGCCGCAACTGGCGCGGCTGTTCGCGGTGGCCGAGGAATTCAAGCTGGACCAGGAGTTGCGCGCGGCGCTGGCACGCATGCCGATCGCCGCTGTCGGTCCGGTGATGGAAGAAGCGCTGGCGGCGCATGGCCTGAAGGCCAGTATCAGCCCGGAAGGCAGCTTCCACCTCAAACCGATGGTGCGGGCGATCGCCGCCGCCTATGCCGGGCAGGTGGCGGCATGAGACCGCCCGCAGTGATCCTGGCCGGCGGCAAATCCTCGCGCATGGGGCGGGGTGACAAATGCCTGTTGCCGCTGGGCGGCAAGCCGATCCTGACCCGCATTGTCGAAACCCTGGCGCCGCAGGTTTCCGACATCCTGATCAATGCCAATGGCGATGCCGGCTGCTTCGACCGTTACGGCTATGCGGTCGAGCCGGATTCCATTCCCGGCTCGCAAGGGCCCCTGGCCGGACTGCTCACCGGGATGCAATGGTCGCGCCGGCGCCATCCCAAGGCGGCCCATATCCTCAGCGTCCCCAGCGACACGCCGCTGCTGCCAACCGACCTGGTGACCCGGCTGGCCGCGGCGCTGACCTGGCGCCGCGCCGATATCGCTATCGCGGAATCGGAAGAGGGCACCCATCCCACCATCGGCCTGTGGCCGGTCGACCTGGCGGCCAAGCTGGAATTCGACCTGGTGGAAACCAATGTCCGCTCGCTGCATCGCTGGATGCATCAGTTCAAGGTGGCGACGGCAAGCTTCGAATCAAGCGCCCTGCTGAATCTCAACACCCCGGCTGATCTGGCGGCCTGTGAAGCGATGGTACAGAGCGGCGCGGCCGCCTGACGGTCCAGCGCTCGAAAAGTACCTTTATCCTGAAAGACTTATTGCCCCCTCCCCTGATCAGGGGAACATTTGGGGCATCGGTTCGTTTACGAATCTGGCCTAGAATCCGGGGCAAATGAGGGGCGGGACTTTGAAGGCCGTCGTCACATCTGGCGCCGTAGCGTGTCTGGTCATTCTGGCCGCGTCGGCGCATGCGCAAGCACCGGATGTCACCAGCCTGTCGCTGGAGCAGTTGGGCGGGGTGGAAATCACCTCGGTCTCGCGCCGGCCCGAGCCTTTGGCCACCGCGCCGGCCTCCGTCTATGTCATCACCAACGAAGATATCCGCCGCTCCGCCGCGCCCAATCTGGCGGAAAGCCTGCGCCTGGCGCCGAACCTGGAAGTCGCGCGCATGAACGGCTTCGGCTACACTGTTACCGCCCGCGGCTTCAACTCGCCGGAATCCTCCAACAAGCTGCTGGTGCTGATCGACGGCCGCAGCGTCTATTCCCCCCTCGCCTCCAGCGTCTTCTGGGAAAATGTCGATGTCGCACTGTCCGATGTCGACCGCATCGAGGTGGTGAGCGGCCCCGGCGGCACGCTTTATGGCGCCAATGCCGTCAATGGCGTGATCAACGTCGTCAGCAAGAATGCGCATGAGACGCTGGGCGGCCATCTGGCGCTGCGCACCGGCACCACCGAGACCAAGCTGACGGCGCGCTACGGTTTCCTGCCCTGGGACGGCGGCGCCATGCGCGTCTATGGCATGGTCAGCCACGTCAACGACACCGCGCCGGTGCTGGCCATCGACACCAGCCGCACCGGCTGGGCCCGCAACCAGGGCGGCTTCCGCTTCGACCAGGATCTGGCCGGCGGTGACACCCTGACGCTGCAGGGCGACCTTTACGCCAATTCCACCCCGGCGCAGAACATCGAGAAAGGCCGCGGCTTCAACCTGACGGCGCGCTGGAACCACCATTTCGAGCGTGGCGACAGTTTGGAAGTGCTGGCCTACAAGGACCAGAACACCCGCGTGCTGCCCATCGCCCTGGCGCGCGAGGAACTCGATACTTGGGCCGTGCAGGTCCAGCACAACACGGCGCTGTGGTGGAACGATACGTTCATCTGGGGGCTGGAGAACCGCTACTCCAAGGAAGCCTTCTATTCCACCGGCCCCTTCGGTTTCGCCAACCCGATCAGCCACATCAACATCACCAACCTGTTCTTCCAGGACCAGTTCCGCCCGCTGGACAACGTCAAAGTCACGACCGGCATGAAGATCGAGAACAGCACCTTCTCGAATGTCGACTTCCTGCCCGAGCTGCGCCTGGCCTGGCAGGTGGCGCCGGATCATAATTTGTGGGCCGCCGTCAGCCGAGCGGTGCGCACGCCGTCCAAGATCGACCGCGAGTTGCAGGCGACGGGCATCCTGGTTCCGGCGCCGAATTTCCATTCCGAGAAACTCACCGCCTATGAGGTAGGTTATCGCGCCACGCCGCTGCCCGAACTCCAGGTCTCAGTCTCCCTCTACTACAATCTCTACGACGATATCCGCACCACGGCTCCGACGCCGGTGACCATACTGCCGGTTCGCTTGCGCAACGGCATCACCGGCCACAATTACGGCGGCGAATTCTGGGCCAAATATGCCCTGTTCGACTGGTGGCGGCTCAATCTGGGCGCGTCCTGGTACCAGACCATGCTGGGCCTCAAGCCCGGCCGCTCCGACCTCAGCAACGGCCAGGCCATCGGCCAGGATCCGCCCTACCAGGCGCAGCTGCGTTCGGAGATGAACCCCTTCGAGAATTGGGAGTTCGACGCCGCCCTGCGCGCCGTCGGCCATGTCAAGATGCGCAATCCCGCCACCGGCGCCGGCCGCATCATCGTCGGCGCCTATACCGAAATGGATCTGCGGATCGGTTTCCATTTGACGCCCGATACCGAATTGTCCGTGAGCGGTCACAATCTGCTCAACAGCCGGCACCTGGAAGCCAATGATCGTTCCACCTATCTGCCGCAATATGTGCCTCAATCCCTGCTTCTGACCTTGCGTCAGAGGATCTGAACATGTTGCGCCGGATCCTTCTGGCCTTCGCCCTGGTGTTGGCGCCGCTATTGCCCCCCAATGAGCAATCATTGCGCGCGCAACCCTCGCTGGAGTACCAGGTCAAGGCCGCCTATATCTCCAAGCTCTCACCCTTTATCGACTGGCCATCCTCGGCCTTCGCCGCACCCAATGCGCCGCTGGTGATATGCATCGTCGGCAATGATCCTTTCGGCGCCGCGCTCGATCGCGCCGTGGAAGGTACGCGCGACCGCGATCATCCCCTGCAGGTGCGCCGCCTGCCCACCCCCGATCCCGACGCCGCCTGTCACATCCTGTTCGCGGGCGATGCCGCCATCGCCGGGCAGGCGATCGAGCAGATGCGCGCCAGGCCGGTGGTGACGGTGACCGATTCCGGCCAGCCGGCACGCGGTATGCTCAGCTTCGTCATTGCCGCCAACCATGTCCGCTTCGATATCGACGCGGCGGCGGCCGAACGCGTGGGCCTGCGCTTCAGCTCCAAACTGCTCGCCCTGGCGCGCACTGTGCGGCGGGCCTCCCGATGAAGCGCACGCGGTTCAACCTGCCTATTGTTGCGGCCCTGGGCGCGGCGGGCTTCCTGCTGGCGGCGGGCATATTGATGGCCCGCTATGAGGACCAGCTTTATGCCGACCAGCAGGTGAAAAGCATCACCGAGCAGGCCCATATCCTGGCCGCCAGCGTCGCCGGCGCCGTCGCCTTCGATGACGAGCAGGCGGCGCAGGAGTATGTCGCCGCCCTGGCGGTCAATCCCGAGTTGCTGGCGGCGGGCATCTATAACGCCAAGGGCAAGCGCCTGGCCGCCTTCATCCGCCCCGGTTCCGAACTGCCCGACAATCCGGCGGCGGCGAAAGGCATCGTCGATGGCCGCATCGATGTCCTGTTTCCCGTGACCCAGAATGACGCCTTCCTGGGCCGGGTCTTCCTGCGCGCCGCCGCCGAACCGGTGGAACGGCGCATCGCCCGCTATATCGGCCTGATCCTGCTGGTGACCATGGGCGCACTGGTGATCGCGACTCTGAGCTTTTCACAGATCGCCCTGTCCCGCCGTGCCGAGCAGCTGGCGCAGGTCAACCGCCAGCTGGAAGGCGAAATGGCGGAGCGCGCCCGCACCGAGGAGGCGCTGCGCCAGTCGCACAAGATGGAAGCCATCGGCCAGCTCTCCGGCGGTATCGCCCATGACTTCAACAACCTGATCATGATCGTGAAGGGCAATCTGCGCCTGCTGCGCAAGCGGCTGGACGGGACCACCGAGCAGAAGCTGCAATATGTCGGCGCCGCGGAAGAGGCGCTGGACCGCGCCGCGCACCTGACCCAGCGTATCCTCGCCTTCTCGCGCCGCCAGCCTTTGACACCCGAGCCGGTGAATCTGAGCGGGCTGATCGAGGGCACGGCCGCGCTGCTGAAGCATTCGGTGGGCGAGAAGGTCGAGGTCGTGCCCAACCTCCAGTCGAAATGGTGGGCCCGCTGCGATATCAACCAGATGGAAAATGTGATCCTGAACGTCGCCATCAATGCCCGTGATGCCATGCCGGACGGCGGGCGCCTCACCATCACCACCCGCGACGTCCATCTGAACACCGCGCCGGGCGATGTCGTGGATTTCACCCCCGGCGACTATATCGTCCTGACCATGCGCGACACCGGCGCCGGCATGAGCGACGAGGTCAAGAGCCGCGCCGTCGATCCCTTTTTCACCACCAAGCCGCTGGGCAAGGGCACCGGACTGGGTTTATCCATGACCTTCGGATACATCCGACAATCCGGCGGTTATCTCACCATCGACAGCGCCCCCGGCAGAGGAACCGAGATCGCACTGTACATGCCGCGTACCGAGGAACCCGCCTGATGTCCCAGATATTGGTCGCCGAAGACGAGGCCATGCTGCGCATCATCGCGGTGGAGATGCTGGAGGAAGCCGGCTTCACCGTCCTTCAGGCCGGCGACGGCGTCGAAGCGCTGGAACTGCTGAAAGCCAATCCCGATATCGCGTTGCTGGTGTCGGACATCAAGATGCCGCGCATGGACGGCTATGCCCTGGTCCAGGCCGGGCGCGCGTTCAAGCCCGAGCTGAAAGTGCTGCTGATGACGGGCTATTCCCAGGACCCTCCCCCCAATGTGGCGGCCTTCAAGGGCGTCGCCACCCTGCACAAGCCGTTCAATTTGGACCGGCTGTGCCAGTTGGCGACGGAGATGGTCAAAGCGGACTAGCCAGTTTGTCATGCCCGCGAAAGCGGGCATCCAGTAGGCGAGCGTCCGCGAACCAAAGAGTCTCTCGGGCCCGCAGACGCGGGAATGACAGTCAGGAGGAACAACTCACTTCCAGCCCGCACATCGCTTGTGGCGGCGGAGCGGCGAATTCCGCGTCGTCCGGATGCTCGTCGAACGGTGTCTGCAGCAGGCGGAAGATGCGGTCCAGGGTGGCGATGTCGCCATGATCCTCGACCGCGCGGATGGCGGTTTCCGCCACCCAGTTGCGCAGCACATATTTGGGATTGACCCAGTCGAGCCCCGAAAGGTCTTCGCCTGTCGTGCGGGCGCGCCAGCGCGCCAGCCAGTTTTCCGCTTCGGCCCGGGCGCTGCCGAAGCGCGCCAGCCATGCTTCGCCGGCGCGCGGCAGCTCGCGGAAGGTCAGCGTGTAATCCGCCCGCCCCCTTGCCATGACGGCCAGCAATTCGCCGATCAGCCGGTCGTCGCCGTCTTCTTCACGCGCCAGACCCAGCCTGGCGCGCATCAGCGTCCGGTAGCGCGAGGCGAACCAGCCCTCGAACTTGTCGAGCTCTTCCACCAGTGTCTGGGCCGGCACCAGCCGCGACAAGGCCACGGCCAGGGCACGCAAATTCCAGTGGGCGATAGCCGGCTGGTTGATGACGCTGTAGCGGCCCTGTTCGTCGGTATGGTTGCAGATGAATTCGGGATCATAGGCATCCATGAAGCCGAAGGGACCGTAATCCAGCGTCAGGCCCAGGATCGACATATTGTCGGTATTCATCACCCCATGGGCGAAGCCGACCGCCTGCCACTGCGCGATCATCAGGGCGGTGCGCCGTACCACCTCGCCATAGAAAGTGGCGTGGGAGATGCCGGGAAAATGCTCGGCGATGACATGATCGGCCAGCGCCCGCACCGCGTCGCTATTCCCGGCATAATGGAAATGCTCGAAATTGCCGAAACGGACATGGCTTGGCGCCAGCCGCGCGATCACCGCGCCCGGCTCGGGCTTTTCCCGCATCACACTTTCGCCGGTGGCGACCAGCGACAAGGCGCGCGAGGTGGGGATGCCCAGGGCCGCCATTGCCTCGCCGCAGAGATATTCGCGGATGGAAGACCGCAGTACGGCGCGACCATCTCCGAAGCGCGAATAGGGCGTCTTGCCGGCCCCCTTGAGCTGGATGTCCCAGAGCTCGCCGCGGGCATTGCGCACCTGACCCACCATCAGGGCGCGGCCATCGCCCAACTGCCCGGCCCAATGGCCGAACTGGTGCCCGGAATAGACCATTGCCAGAGGTTCGAAACCCTCCAGCGGTGCGTGCCCGGCCATGGCCAGGGTGAACGCCGGATCGGAGAAAACGGCAGGATCGAGATCGATCAGCGCTGCGGCGGCCGGATTGGCATGCAGCAATTGCGGACATGAGCCCACCTTCTCCGCCGGCATGGCGGTGAAGAACTGGGCGCCCAGCCGAGCAAAATGATTTTCGAGGTTCAGACCGAAGCTGCTCATAGGCTCCGTATATAAGGCTTATCGCCCTCTTTTTAACGCCTGAATGGAGTTTTCCAGTTCGCCCAGGAAGCGCGAACGGTCCTGTTTGCCGAAACCGGCATGATGGGTCTGGCCGCCCGGCGTCAATTCCCGCAAATGGCGGCTGAGTTCCCGCATCCCCAGCGCCATGCCGATGCCTTCCGGCGTGAAGGGCTTGCCTGCGGGCGATAGCACCCGCGCGCCCTTGTCGAGACAGCGCGACGCCAGCGGGATGTCGGCGGTGATGCAGACATCGCCGGCAGCGATATTGTCCACGATCCAGTCATCGGCGGCATCGGCCCCTTCCGCCACCACGACATGGCGCAGCAGGGGATTGGCCGAGGGGCGCAAGCCGCCATTGCTGACGATGGTGACGGCCAGGCCATGCCGGCCCGCCACCTTTTCGACTTCCGCTTTTACCGGGCAAGCGTCGCCGTCAACGAAGATTTGAGGCATAGGCGGGTCTTAAGCCGCCGTACCGCGCTTTTTATCTTTGCCGCGATGCCAGTGCGGACGTGAACCATTGCGCTTCTTGGGCGCGTTGGGATCGCCGGCGCCGTGACCGGCATGCGCATGACCGCCATCGCGAGCCCCGCCGCCATGCTTGTGGCCGCCGCCTTTATTGGAGTGCGGCTTGCCATGGCGATGGCCGTGGGGACGGCCGCCGCGATCTTCCTGGGCCTTGAGCTGTTCCGGCGTCAGGTCGGGCAGCTCATGCGCCACCACTTCGATCTTCATGCGAATGATGCGCTCGACATCGCGCAGCATGCTGCGCTCGGAGGAATCGCAGAAGCTGATGGCAATGCCCTCACCGCCGGCGCGCGCGGTACGGCCGATACGGTGAACATAGGATTCCGGCTCCTGTGGCATTTCATAATTGATCACATGGGTGATGTGATCGATGTCGATGCCGCGGGCGGCGATGTCGGTCGCCACCAGCACGCGCGCCTTGCCGGAGCGAAAATTCTCCAGCGCGCGCTGGCGGGCATTCTGCGACTTGTTGCCGTGAATCGCTTCCGAGGCGACGCCGGTCTTGGCCAGATGCTCGGCGACGCGGTTGGCGCCGTGCTTGGTGCGGGTGAAGACGATGACGCGGTTGAGCGAGACATCCTTCAAGAGCTCGCTGAGCAACTGGCGCTTCTGCGGCATCGGCACGTAATAGAGCTTCTGCTCGACCCGGTCGGCGGTCTTGCTCTGCGGCGCCACTTCGATGCGCTCGGGAGCCTTGAGCACATCGCCCACCAGCTTGACGACATCGTCCGGCATGGTGGCTGAGAACAGCATTGACTGCCGGTCCTTGGGCAGATGGGCGACGATCTTGCGGACGTCGCGGATGAAGCCCATGTCGAACATGCGGTCGGCTTCGTCAATGATCAGCACCTGCACCGCATCGAGGCGGATATGCTTCTGCTGGATCAGGTCGAGCAACCGGCCCGGCGTGGCGACCAGGATATCGACGCCGTTCTTCATGGTGTTGACCTGGGCGTTCTGCGAAACACCGCCCAGGATCACGGCGCGCTTCAGGTTGAGGAAACGGCCATAGGTGCGCAGACTCTCTTCGATCTGCACCGCGAGTTCGCGCGTCGGGGCCAGGATCAGCGCCTTGGTTTCCCGGGGCCGGGGCGGGACGTGGCCCACCGACAGCTTCTGCAGCAGGGGCAGACCGAAGGCCGCCGTCTTGCCGGTGCCGGTCTGGGCGATACCCAGAAGGTCCCGGCCGGCCAGAAGGGCGGGAATCGCCTTGGCCTGGATGGGGGTGGGATGGGTGTAATTCTCCTGCGCCAAGGCGCGGAGGATGGGCTCGGCAATGCCAAGCCCGGCAAACGTAATGTCGGACACTTTGAATCCTTATAAACCGGGCGCACACCGGAAAAGGCGAGCGGAAACGGCTGGTTG
>DATFFI010000050.1:0-7689 GCA_035250225.1 Rhizomicrobium sp.
GAGGAGAATACCCGCTCCACCAGCGTCGTCATCACCTATGGCCGGACGAAGATCGCCGCCTTTGGCGACCTGACCTGGGACCGCGAAAAGGACCTGTTCTGTCCCCAAGACAAGGTCGGTAAGGTAGACATCTATCTTTCCAGCCATCATGGCACGCCATTGTCGGGCAGTCCGGCGATGGTGAATTCGCTGCAGCCTATCGTCACCATCATGGGCAACAGCCCCACCAAGGGCGGCCACCCCGAACGGGTGCAGACCATCAAGTCCAACCCCCGGCACCAGGGCCTATGGCTGCTGCATGCCGCGCGCAATACGCCGCAGGTGAACGAAAATTTTGACATGATCGCCAATCCGGATCCCGCGCAGGGCGCGGTGGATAAGGCGCATAATCTGCGTTTGCGCATCCGTCCCAATGGCGAGATCACCGTCATCAATGAGCGCAACGGCTACAACCGGACTTATAAGGCGGGCGGCTGACGCTGGCGGAGTAAATCTGGCGGCTGACGCCGCCGGGGCCTCAGGTCAGGATCGTTACCGCCGGCCAAGCGGCCTGCCAGCGCCGGGCTTTCTCCAGGAAACGCCCTTCGTCGAAATTGGCCACAAGGTTGGGGCGCACCATCATGGCGGCGACGTCTTCGAGTCCCTTGGGCGCATAAAGCTCCAGGCCGGTGGGGGACGGGCGCACGCCCACTTGCGAGCAGTGTATCAGGAAGCGGTCGATGCCGTCGGTTGCGCGCGTCAAAGGCGGGTATGGCATCGTGAATTTCCTCTCATACCAGAGGTGGACACGCGCCTGGTTGCGAATCTGCACCGTAGCGTCGAGGTCCGCGAAAATCGCATTGCCGTGCGCGATCACCCGGTCTTCGGCTTCCCAGCTGGTGTCGGGATCGAAATAGAAAATGTCATAATCGAGAATGCCGTGCGCCGGCGGCAGGCCGCTGCGGAGATTCCACACCGTCTGGAAAAGGGCGCCGGACACCAGCCAGCAATCGGCCAGGCCCAATTGCGGCAGGCGCTCCAGGATGGCCGCGTTGTTGGGATTGCGCCGGATAAGGCTGAGAAATTGCTGCTCGGTCATAGCGGCAACAGGAACGCACCGTCGGGCCCGCGCGTCAAAGCCCGGGTCCAGAGGACGGCGCTGCGGGGCAGGGCGGAAAACAAATGGGGAAAATCCTCGCCGCGCGAGGGGGAGGGCTCCCATTTGAGAGCGGCGCCCAGCACCTTGGTGGACACTGCCAACAATAGGAGATCGTCCCGGCCGGCATAATAGCGGCGCAAGGTTTCCGGCAGCTGCGCCGCGGTCGAAAAGTGCAGAAATCCGTCGGCCCGGTCATGGGCGGAGCCCGGATATTCCGGACCCGCTGAGTTCCACTCCTCCTGCGACACAACTTTAAATATCAGCACCACTATATCCCCTGATCGGTTACCATCTAAAAAACCGGGCTGAGCGTACACAGGGCCAAGCGTGCCGTTGAATCAGCGGGCTGGGTAGTGTGATGAAGGCGCCACAAATCGTCGTCGCCGAAGATGAAGCCGGACTTCGTGGGCTGATCGCCGAAGCCCTGGAGATGCGCGATCTCAAGGTGCTGGAAGCGGGCGACGGTCTGGAAGCGTATGAAAGGCTCGCAGCCAATCCGGGCATCTCGCTTCTGCTGTCGGATGTGCGCATGCCGCGCATGGACGGCTACAAGCTGGTCGAGAAGGCACTGGATCTGCGGCCCGAGCTCAAGGTGCTGATGATGACGGGCTTTGCCCAGGAACAGCCGCCGCCCGAATTGCTGCGCGCCCGCGAAATCCGCACGCTGAGCAAGCCGGTCGATCTCGAGAGGCTCAGCGATCTGGTCTGCGATATGCTGGCGCGGCCTTAGAGCGCAATCCGAAAAGTGCGAAGCGGTTTTCGGATAAATTGCGCGACAAAACCAAGAGCAGGGCGCGGTAGCTGAAGAGGGCGGTCGCAAGGCCCAGCGTGACCCAAGCGGTGCGCAGTCCGTTGTCATAGATGAAGGGTCCGGCCAGCACCACGCCTGCCGCCAGCAGCAAAACCAGGATGCGCAGTTTTTCGCTCACGCCGCTGCAGTTCCTCCACCCCGCGGCCGTTAGGCCGCAGTTCCTCCAACAGTAAGAGCGTCCAGCCGCAGCGTCGGCTGGCCCACGCCCACCGGCACGCTCTGTCCGTTCTTGCCGCAGGTGCCGATGCCGGTGTCCAGCTTCATGTCATTGCCGATCATGGCGACACGGGTGAGGCATTCGGGACCCGAACCGATCAAGGTGGCGCCCTTGATCGCCGGTCCCAGTTTTCCATTCTCGATCAGATAGGCCTCGGTGCAGCTGAAGACGAATTTGCCCGAGGTGATGTCGACCTGGCCGCCGCCGAAATTGGTGGCATAGATGCCCTTCTTCACGCTCTGCAGGATTTCGTCGGGATGCTTGTCGCCGCCCAGCATGGTGGTGTTGGTCATGCGCGGCATCACCGGCGAGGCATAAGACTGGCGGCGGCCATTGCCGGTGGGCGCCACGCCCATCAGGCGCGCATTCTGCCGGTCCTGCATATAGCCTTTGAGGATGCCATCCTCGATCAGCACGGTACGCGAGGTCGGCGTGCCTTCATCATCGATGGTGAGCGAGCCGCGCCGTCCATCGATGGTGCCGTCATCCACCACCGTCACGCCCGGCGCGGCGACACGTTCGCCCAACAGGCCGGCGAAGGCGGATGTCTTTTTGCGGTTGAAATCGCCTTCCAGGCCGTGACCAATCGCTTCGTGCAGCAGGATGCCGGGCCAGCCCGGGCCCAGCACCACGGTCATCTCGCCGGCGGGGGCGGGGACCGATTTGAGATTGACCAGTGCCTGGCGCAGGGCCTCGTCGACCGCGGCCTGCCAGTAGTCGGGATCGAGATAGGTTTCATAGCCGCTGCGGCCGCCGCCGCCGAAGCTGCCGGCTTCCTGGCGGCCATTTTCTTCCGCGATCACCGAGACATTGAGCCGGACCAGGGGGCGGATGTCGGAATAGCGCTCGCCGCCGGCGCGGATGATTTCCACCCGCTGCCATTCCCCCGCCAGGGAGGCGGAGACCTGCCGCACCCTGCTGTCCTTGGCGCGGGCATAGGCGTTGATCTCTTCCAGCAGCTTCACCTTCCGCTCGAACCCGGCCGTCTCCAGGGGATCGATGTCGGAATAGAGCTTGATGTTGGTGCGGGCAGGAGACTGGCTTTCCACCCCGGAATATCCCCTGGAGACCGCCTGCACCGTATTGGCGGCGCGCTGGATGGCGCTTTCCGAGATTTCACTGGCATGGGCATAGCCGGTGGCCTCGCCGGCCACGGCCCTGAGGCCGAAGCCCTGGGTGGTGTCGAAGGTGGCGGCCTTCAGCCGCCCGTCATCGAAGGCGAACGATTCGGACTGGCTGTATTCCAGGAACAGTTCCCCGTCGTCGGCCCCTTTCAGGGCCTGGTCCACGGTGCGCTGCACACTTTGCGGGTCCATGCCGGTGCGGGAAAAGAACAGATCGGGTGAAGACATGACGGGTTTCCTGGAAAACGGGCAAAAAAAGCCGCAGGTTTGCTAGATATCGGGTGCGGCAGACTATCCCGCAAGTGTGGCCCGCCAGTCTGGCCCGCAAGCGCCGGAAAAGCGGGCGTCCGGGCGCCCGCCGGACCGTGCTATAAGGTCGCAATGACTTTAAGGGCTTAACCCCTCTAAATCCCTCGCAAAGAATCTGAAAACGGGCGGGGGAAACCCCGTCCTCATGCGAGGTCGCCTGATGTTCACTGGCATGTTTACTGGCAGAATTGGGTCCGGCAAAAACGGGTCCTTCCGGAAAACCGGCATCGGAGCAGCTTCGGGCGCTCTGGGCATCCTCCTGAGCGCGGGCCCCGCCGCGGCGGAGATCAGGGATTTCCAGTATGGCTTCCAGGAAGCCGCCTCGCCGGTGATGGAGATGATCGAAAGCTTCCATACGGAGCTGTTCTGGATCATCACGGCCGTGTCGCTTTTCGTGCTGGGGCTGCTGCTCTGGGTGGTCTGGAAGTATCGCGCCAGCGTCAATCCGGTGCCGTCCAAGGTCCATCACAACACCGTGCTGGAAATCGCCTGGACCGTCATTCCGGTCATCATCCTGGTGATTATCGCCATCCCGTCCTTCAAGCTGCTCTATTTCCAGCACGACATTCCCAAGGCCGACCTGGTCGTCCGCGCCATCGGCAAGCAGTGGTTCTGGACGTATGAGTATCCCGGCGCGCAGGCCGGCTTCACCTTCGACAGCCTGATGTTGCAGGACGAAGCCGCCAAGGCCGCCGGCAAGCCGCGCCTGCTGGGCACCGACAATCCCATCTATGTCCCCGTCAACAAGGTGGTCGAGATCGAGACCGCCGGCGCCGACGTGATCCATAGCTGGACCATCCCGCAATTCGGCGTGAAGATGGACGCCGTGCCGGGCCGCATCAACCGCACCTGGTTCCGCGCCACCAAGACCGGAATCTTCTATGGCCAGTGCTCTGAGCTCTGCGGCGCCAACCATGCCTTCATGCCCATCGAGGTCCATGTCGTGACGGATGCCGAATATGCGGCCTGGCTCGCAGCGTCCAAGAAGAAATACTCCGCACTCGCCGCCATCGATAACGGCGCCACCCGCGTCGCGTCGAATTAGGAAGCTCGCCCATGACCACCACCTTTGACACGCACCAAGACGAGCATCACGGCGATCACGCCCACCACCCGACCGGCTGGCGGCGCTATCTCTATTCGACGAACCATAAGGACATCGGCACGATGTACCTTATCTTCGCGATCGTGGCCGGCGTGATCGGCGGCGCTTTCTCGATGATCATGCGCTACGAACTGATGGTTCCCGGGCTGCAGTTCGTCCATGACGCCCACCAGTTCAACGTCTTCGTGACGGGCCACGGCCTGATCATGGTGTTCTTCATGATCATGCCCGCCATGATCGGTGGTTTCGGCAACTGGCTGGTGCCGCTGATGATCGGCGCGCCGGACATGGCCTTCCCGCGCATGAACAATATTTCCTTCTGGCTGCTGCCCTTCTCCTTCGCGCTGCTGGTGCTTTCCATGTTCGTGGAAGGCGATTCGGGCGGCCCGGGCGTCGGCGGCGGCTGGACCATCTATGCGCCGCTTTCGACCACCTATTCGACCGGTCCGGCGATGGATTTCGCGATCTTCTCGCTGCACATCGCGGGCGCCTCCTCGATCCTGGGCGCCATCAACTTCATCACCACCATCTTCAACATGCGCGCGCCGGGCATGACCCTGCACAAGATGCCGCTGTTCGTGTGGTCGATCCTGGTCACGGTGTGGCTGCTGCTGCTGTCGCTGCCGGTCCTGGCGGGCGCCATCACCATGCTGCTGACCGACCGCAATTTCGGCACCTCCTTCTTCGATGCGGCCGGCGGCGGTGACCCGATCCTCTACCAGCATCTCTTCTGGTTCTTCGGCCATCCCGAGGTCTACATCCTGATCCTGCCGGGCTTCGGCATGATCAGCCATGTCATCGCCACCTTCTCGCGCCGTCCGGTGTTCGGCTATCTCGGCATGGCCTACGCCATGGTCGCGATCGGCTTTATCGGCTTCCTGGTCTGGGCGCACCACATGTACACGGTGGGCCTGACGGTCGACACCAAGGCCTATTTCGTCTTCGCCACGATGGTCATCGCGGTGCCGACGGGCATCAAGGTGTTCAGCTGGATCGCGACCATGTGGGGCGGTTCGATCACCTTCAACACGCCGATGCTGTGGGCGACGGGTTTCGTCTTCCTCTTCACGGTCGGCGGCGTCACCGGCGTGGTGCTGGCCAATGCCGGCGTCGATGTCGTGCTGCAGGACACTTATTACGTGGTGGCGCACTTCCATTACGTGCTGTCGCTGGGCGCGGTGTTCGCCATCTTCTCGGGCTTCTACTTCTGGTTCCCGAAATTCACCGGCTATATGTACAACGAGCTGCTGGGCAAGCTGCACTTCTGGATCACCTTTGTGGGCGTCAATCTTGCCTTCTTCCCGATGCACTTCCTGGGGCTGGCGGGCATGCCGCGCCGCTATGCGGACTATCCGGATGCCTTCGCGGGCTGGAACTTCTACGCGTCGATCGGCGCCTTCATCGCCGGTTTCGGCGTGATCCTGTTCCTGGTCATGCTGCTGGAGGCTTTCATCGCCAAGCGCAAGGCGGCCGGAAATCCCTGGGGCGAAGGCGCCACTACGCTGGAATGGACTCTGCCCTCGCCGCCGCCCTTCCACCAGTTCAACGAGCTGCCGCACGTCAAGTAACGCCCACGTCAGGCCCATCATGTTGCTGTCGCACACCCTTACTGAGCCGCGCGTCACCACAGTGGGCGATTTCTTCGCCCTGCTTAAACCGCGGGTGATGTCGCTGGTGGTGTTCACGGGCCTGGCCGGCATCGTGGCTGCGCCGGGCGAGGTGCACCCGCTCATCGCCTTCACCGCCTTGCTCTGCATCGCGGTGGCGGCGGGCGCCTCGGGCTGCCTCAACATGGCCTATGACAGCGATATCGACATGTTGATGAGCCGCACCGCGACGCGGCCCATCCCGATGGGCCATGTCGGCCGTGACGAGGCGCTGGCTTTCGGCTGGACGCTCTCGGCGATGTCGGTGGCGATGATGGGACTGTTCGTGAATCTGGCGGCCGCGGCGCTGCTGGGTTTCACGATCTTCTTCTATGTCGTGGTCTATACGCTCTGGCTGAAGCGCAGCACGCCCCAGAATATCGTGATCGGCGGACTTTCCGGCGCGCTGCCGCCCGCCATCGGCTGGGCCGCGGTGACGGGCTCGCTCGAACTGGCGCCGCTGCTGCTGGTTGCCGTGATCTTCATGTGGACGCCGCCGCATTTCTGGGCGCTGTCCCTGTGGCGCAGCGACGACTATGCCCGCGCCGGCGTGCCGATGCTGCCGGTGGTGAAGGGCAAGGACCATACCCGCCTGCAGATCCTGCTCTATACGCTGGCGCTGGTGCCGCTGGGCCTGACCCCGGTTCTGACGGGGACGGGCGGCTGGCTCTATCTTGCCAGCGCGGCTGTGCTCGGTCTCTGGTTCCTCGCCGCAGCTATCGCCACCTTCCGCCAGCGTGACGATGCCCGCGAAAGCGCGGCCCGCCGCCTGTTCGGCGTTTCCCTGGTTTACCTGGCGGCGCTGTTCGCCTCTCTGATCGTCGAGAAGCTGCTCGGGCTTCCGATGGTGATTGGGTCGTGAGCGATGGCAAGCGGAACTGGCAGCGTGAACGGCAAAAACGCAACCTCGCTCTCGCGCTCCTGCTCTGCGCGTTCGCGGTCCTTATCTATTTCCTCTCGCTCGTGCAGTGGCACGGCGGGCAATAATCTTCGTCTACCCTTGAGGGCCTGATC
Source organism: Rhizomicrobium sp. (assembly GCA_035250225.1). Classification (GTDB taxonomy): domain Bacteria; phylum Pseudomonadota; class Alphaproteobacteria; order Micropepsales; family Micropepsaceae; genus Rhizomicrobium. The sequence continues at coordinate 7,365 of DATFFI010000050.1, forward strand.
CCATGTCCAGCGACGCAAAGCACGATTATCATCTGGTCGATCCCAGCCCGTGGCCCGCGGTCGGCTCGCTCTTTGCCTTCGTCATGATGGTGGGCGCCGTCCTCTGGATGCACGAAAGCTATGCCGGTTTCGGCGTCCTGATGGGAACGCCCTGGATTTTCTTCATCGGCCTGGCCGGCGTGCTCTACACCATGGCCGCCTGGTGGCGCGACGTCATCAAGGAATCGGTCGAGTTCGGCAATCACACCCCAGTCGTGAAACTGCATCTGCGCTACGGCATGCTGCTGTTCATCGCCTCGGAAGTGATGTTCTTCGTCGCCTGGTT